>NZ_JAWVZF010000037.1:0-20140 GCF_033722355.1 Arsukibacterium sp.
GCTGACAACCTGGATAAGAATAAACATAAGAAAGTGGCGATGTTTTGTACCGGTGGTATCCGCTGTGAAAAATCTACCGCTTTTTTAAAAGAGCAGGGTTTTCAAGAGGTTTATCATCTGGACGGCGGTATTTTAAAGTATCTGGAAGAAGTGCCGGCTGAGCAAAGCTTGTGGCAGGGCGAGTGCTTTGTGTTTGATCAACGTGTTGCCGTTAAACACAATCTGGAGCAGGGCAGTTATGATCAGTGTTATGCCTGCCGCATGCCATTGTCGGCTACAGAGATGCAATCCGAACACTATGTCAAAGGGCTCAGTTGTCCTCATTGTTATAACAAAACAACAGCAGAGCAAAAAGCGGCGTTTGCTGAAAGACAAAAGCAGGTTGCCCTGGCCAAAGCCCGCGGCGACAAGCATATCCGGGACGGCAAGCTCGATACTTAGCGATCACCGCGTTAATCATTCTATTAAATAGAAACCTCCGTGTCGTAATTTGCGATTTTAATTCTTTTTAGTTGAGCTATCCTTTGTAACAGGAGGATAGCATGCTCACAAATACCCTGGCCCGTTATGGGCTGATCAGTATCGTGTTTCACTGGCTGGTAGCAGTCAGTGTCATTGTGCTGTTTGTGGTTGGCTACTGGATGGTTGATCTTAACTACTACAGCAGCTGGTACCGTACGGCTCCTTTTTGGCACAAAAGTATCGGTATTTTACTGTTTATTGTGGTGATACTTCGTTTGTGCTGGAAAGCGGTAAACGTGACGCCTGCGCCGGTCAGTTCACATAGCCTGCTTGAACAACGCCTGGCAAAGCTTGCTCATCTGTTCCTCTATTTATTGTTACTGGCAGTTATGCTATCCGGTTACCTTATATCTACCGCTGATGGCCGCGCTATTGCTGTTTTTAACTGGTTTACGCTGCCTGGTGCCGGAGAGCTGTTTACCGGACAAGCCGATATAGCAGGCGTGGTTCATCAATATCTGGCATACAGCTTAATTGCAGTCAGTGCTTTGCACGCTGCTGCCGCACTGAAACACCATTTCATCGATAACGACATTACCCTCAAACGTATGTTTGGACGCTAAGCTCAAGATAAAACTCATCAAAGCAAGGAGTTACAATATGAAGAAAATGATACTCGCCGCCATTGCCACCGCTGGATTTAGCTTTGGTATGCAGGCTGCAGATTACAAAATTGATACAGAAGATGCGCATGCCTTTATTCAATTTAAAATAAGCCATCTGGGTTTCAGCTGGTTGCATGGCCGCTTTAATACCTTTGAAGGCCGGTTCAGTTATGATGCAGATAAGTTGGCAGAGTCAAAAGTCAGTATTGTGATTGACACCAGCAGTGTTGACTCAAACCACGCAGAGCGCGATAAGCATTTGCGTAGTGAAGACTTTTTAAATGTCAGCAAACATCCGCAAGCGTCCTTTAAAAGCACCGGTGTGGTCGCTAATGACGATGGCAGTTTTAATCTGCATGGCGATTTGACGCTTAATGGTATTACCAGAGGTGTGGTTATTGTTGCCCGGAAAATTGGTGAAGGCGCCGATCCATGGGGAGGGTACCGGGCTGGGTTTAGCGGCACCACTTCATTTGAGTTAAAAGATTTTGGTATAAATTACGATTTAGGGCCCGCATCTTCCAGAGTCTATCTCGATCTGAATGTTGAGGGGATCCGACAGTAACACGTTCTGATGTTTTCAACATGACAAAGCAGGCAACTGGCGGCAGGTTGTTACAATGGTGCCGCCAGTTGCAGCTTGATCTTGTCTTTTAAATCCATAAAGTCCTGATCAGCACTGGTTGTATTAGCGATATCGGCAAATAATAATTCGGCACGGGCCTCACTGCCTGCCAGCAAAAATAATTGTACCAGGCGTAATTTAGCCCAGTTAAGCCGGCTTTGATCGGTCTCATTGTAATAACCAATATATTCTGACAGAGCCGTAATTCCCTCTAATACATTACTATTGGTCAGCACTGCCAGACGTCCTACCTGATATAAAGCCCCATAGCGTTGGCTCGGCTTCACACTAAATTTTGCCGTTTCGCTGTAAAGTTGCTGGGCAACCAGATAGGCATTCTGCCTGGCCAGAATACTGGCTTTAACCGCCAACAAATCAGGCTGGTTCGGCCTGGTTGCTAAATGTTTGTCAATAAGTGCCACAGCCTCACTCAGTCGTTCATCCAGTATCAGGATCTGGATCCTGGCCAGTGCACCCTGTAACGGGTTTAGCGCAGCCAGAATTGTCGCCTGTTCAGCAGCGAGCTCAGGGCTGCCACCAGCAGCAGCCGGCGCAGACTGATAAAACGTGATTAGTGCATGCTGAGCAGGATAATTATGGGCATCAGCGGTTACTGCGCGCAGCAGCAATTGCAGCCCGTCGCTGGTACGCTGGCGGGCCTTGAAAATATTACCATCGGCGGCAAGTACAATTTTGTTAATACCGGCAAGGTAAAGTAATTCACTATGTTGTGGATATTCTGTAATGAGCTGATTAAGCAAGGTATTTGCTTCTTCCCGTTGCCGCAGATTAAACATTGCCTGCACATAAAAAGCGGTTAAGTCGGGTTGCTGTATTAATTCAGGTTGTTGGTTAATTTCGGTCACAATTTTCTGATACCGGGCTTGCTCAAACCAGTTACTTAGCTGCTCCACTTCAATTGCGGCGGCAGAAAAGCTGAACATTAAACCGATAAACGCTATCTTCATTAAGACTGGCCCTAAAGCAAAAAAATTACCGGATAAGTGTGCGGTATAACGCGGAAAAATACCAGAGGATCAGGGGATTTCAATTGTAATGTCAGTAACCGGAATGCTACAGCACGGTAAGAACTCGCCCTGGCGGACAAAGGCCAGCGGCTCATGTAAATACTGAATCGTGCCGCTAATCAGTTTGCAACGACAGGCACCACAATAACCTTCCCGGCACTGATAACTGACATCCTGCTGCTGTTGCTCCAGACTATGCAGAAGAGTTGGTTGGCTGCTATCAAAACTGATAGCAGCCTGGCCGGCTATTATAACCAGTGGCATGGCAGTTTATAGATCAAAATCGCCAAATTCCGTGCCATCAACTTCATTATCTATCTGGCCAACCAGATAAGAACTGATTTCAGATTCCTGTGGGGCGACCTGAACGTTATCTGACACCAGCCAGGCGTTAATCCAGGGGATAGGGTTTTGCGTGGTGCTGAAACGGGGTTTTAAACCTATCGCCTGCATTCTGCTGTTGGTAATATATTCCACGTACTGACAAAGAATATCTTTGTTCAGGCCAATCATTGAACCATCTTTGAATAAATATTGGGCCCAATCTTTTTCCTGCTCTGCCGCTTTTTGAAAAATGGCGTACGCCTGATCTTCACATTCCCTGGCTATTTCTGCCATTTGCGGGTCATCGTCTCCCGCGGCCATAATATTTAAGATGTGCTGTGTTCCCGTTAAATGCAGTGCTTCATCCCGGGCAATTAATTTAATGATTTTTGCATTACCTTCCATCAGCTCGCGCTCAGCAAAGGCGAAACTGCAGGCAAAACTGACGTAAAAACGGATTGCCTCCAGCACGTTGACTGACAACATGCAAAGATATAAACGTTTCTTCAGTTCCCGCAGAGAAATACCTATCGTTTGACCATTAATCTGATGCTCGCCTTCGCCACAACGCTGGTACAGATTTATGCCGTCTATCAGGCTATCGTAATAGCGGGTAACGTCATCTGCCCGATCCAGAATTTTGTCATTAAGCATAATGTCGTCAAACACTTTATGCGGTTCAGCGGTAATATTCCGCACGATATGGGTATAACTACGGCTATGGATAGTTTCACTGAATGCCCAGGTTTCAATCCACGTCTCAAGCTCTGGAATGGAAACAATCGGCAGAAACGCCACATTAGGGGAGCGACCTTGCACTGAATCCAGTAATGTCTGGTATTTCAGGTTGCTGAGGAAAATATGTTTCTCATGTTCTGGCAGATTCTGAAAATCGATCCGGTCTTTACTGACATCAATTTCTTCCGGACGCCAGAAGAAGCTCAGCTGTTTTTCAATTAACTTTTCGAATATCGGATATTTTTGCTGATCATAACGTGACACATTGACAGCATTACCAAAGAACATCGGCTCTTTCAGTTGATTATTAATTTCACGATTGAATGTGGTATACGCCATTGCTGTAACTATCCTGATTAAAAACCTGTTATTACTACGCTGTGCTTTAGCACAGCGATGACTGATCCGGGTTAAATTTTGCAGGCGCCGCCAGCGCAGCCGTCGTCTTCCTGCTCAGGTTTAATATCTTCCTGCATATCAGCAGCACCATCGCGGGTATTATGGTAATACATGGTTTTCACGCCCAGCTTATATGCAGTCAGCAGGTCTTTTAATAACAGCTTCATCGGTACCCGGCCGCCGTCATATTTGTTCGGGTCATAATTAGTGTTAGCTGAGATAGTCTGGTCGACAAACTTCTGCATTATCGCTACCAGGCTCAGATAACCATCATTAGACGGAATGTCCCATAGCAGTTCGTACTGATGTTTTAACCGCTCATATTCAGGTACTACTTGCTTAAGGATCCCGTCTTTACTGGCTTTCACACTGATATGACCGCGCGGGGGTTCAATACCATTGGTTGCATTAGAAATTTGTGATGATGTCTCTGATGGCATCAGGGCAGATAAAGTTGAATTACGCAGACCAAACTGCAAAATATCTTTACGTAATTGTTCCCAATTCAGTTGCAGCGGCTCAGCACAAACTTTATCCAGATCTTTTTTATAGCTGTCGATAGGTAAGATACCTTCAGCATAGGTGGTTTCGTTAAATTTAGGGCAGGGACCTTGCTCCTGAGCCAGTTTGTTTGATGCTTTTAATAAATAGTACTGTATCGCCTCAAACGTTCTGTGAGTCAGGCCATTGGCCGAACCATCAGAATACTTAACGCCATTTTTTGCCAGATAGTACGCATAGTTAATGACGCCGACACCAAGCGTACGGCGACTGATGGAGGCATGATAGGCAGCAGGGATGGGATAGTCCTGATAATCCAGCAGGCTATCGAGCGAGCGTACCGCAAGCTCTGCCAGCTCTTCGAGTTCATCCAGCTCGGTTATTGCGCCAAGATTAAACGCTGACAAGGTACACAGCGCTATTTCACCGTTGGGGTCATTAACGTGCTCAAGCGGTTTAGTTGGCAGAGCAATTTCCAGACACAGGTTACTCTGGCGCACCGGGGCTAGTTTTGGGTTAAATGGGCTGTGCGTATTGCAATGATCGACATTCTGTAAATAGATACGACCGGTGCTGGCACGCTCCTGCATAAACAGGGTAAACAGCTCTAACGCTTTAATCCGCTTTTTCCGGATACTGCTGTCAGCTTCGTATTTGACATACAGCTTGTCAAATTGCTCCTGATCCTGGAAGAATGCATCATACAAGCCCGGCACGTCTGACGGGCTGAACAGGGTGATATAGTCGTCTTTTATCAGTCGGGTATACATCAGACGGTTAAACTGTACCCCATAATCTAAGTGGCGCACCCGGTTTTCTTCAACGCCTCGGTTATTTTTCAGTACCAACAGGGATTCCACTTCCAAATGCCACAATGGGAAAAATAAGGTCGCCGCACCACCGCGCACCCCTCCCTGGGAGCAGCTTTTAACCGCTGTCTGAAAGTGCTTATAGAATGGAATACAACCGGTATGAAAGGCTTCGCCATTGCGGATAGGACTACCCAGCGCGCGAATGCGACCTGCATTGATGCCGATACCGGCACGCTGCGACACGTATTTTACAATGGCACTGGACGTCGCGTTAATAGAATCCAGACTGTCACCGCACTCGATCAACACGCAGGAGCTGAATTGCCGGGTAGGGGTGCGAACACCAGACATTATCGGGGTGGGCAGTGACAATTTAAAAGTCGATGTGGCATCGTAAAACCGGCGGACGAAGTCTAACCGGGTATTTTTGGGATAATTAGCGAACAGACACGCGGCCACCAGAATATATAAAAATTGTGCACTTTCATAGATTTCACCGCTTACCCGGTTTTGTACCAGATATTTGCCTTCCAGCTGTTTTACTGCAGCATAACTAAAATTTAAATCACGGCTGTGATCGATATAACCGTTGATAGTTTCCAGTTCTTCCCGGCTGTAATCAGCCAGAATATGCTGATCATAACGCTTGGCCTCAACCATTTTAACCAGATGATCATATAGATGAGGCGGTTCAAACTGACCATAAGCTTTCTTACGCAAATGGAAAACGGCCAGGCGGGCAGCCAGATACTGGTAATCCGGACTGTCTTTTGAAATCAGATCAGCAGCAGCCTTAATGATGGTTTCATGGATATCTGCCGACTTAATGCCATCGTAAAACTGAATATGTGATTTCAGTTCAACCTGAGAGACTGACACATTATGTAAGCCC
This sequence comes from Arsukibacterium sp., assembly GCF_033722355.1. Classification (GTDB taxonomy): domain Bacteria; phylum Pseudomonadota; class Gammaproteobacteria; order Enterobacterales; family Alteromonadaceae; genus Alishewanella. Next base: position 6,447 of record NZ_JAWVZF010000037.1, read on the forward strand.
TCAGCAGCCCAGGTAATGACCCGGTGAATTTTATCCAAATCAAGGGGTTCACGGCGTCCGTCACGTTTGGTGACAAAGAGTTTTTGCGTCATCGCTGAAGAGTTCCGTTTCAATAGTTATTATTAGCTGACAGCCCGTTCGCGCACGGCCTATTATAAATACCTGTTTGCTGGCGTTTTGCACAACATATAGGTGTAAATTAAAAACTGATCACAAGATAGTGTGGATTGGGCGCTTTTGCAAGGGTGCTGGCTGTCGAAAAAAAAAGCGCTAAGACGACCTGTTAGTAGCTACTAACCTGTTATCGCTTGTCATAGAAAAAGCATAACTGAAGCAAGCTTTTTCTTAGTTATAAAATTATTTGTTCTAAGCAGCCGCTTTTAAGTGCAACTGGCTATTTGGCAGACACGGGTACCAGTAAAAAAACAACAGCCTGGTACCTTAGTTTTATCACTACCAACGGGTACTGTATCAGAACTCAGCTGACTTACGGGCAACCACGAAATAATTGACATCTAAACCAGGACCGGTTTTAAAACTGTTGGTCAGCGGATTAAAATGCAGACCGGTAGCGTCGACCAGCTCCAGACCAGCTTGTTCAATATCTCGCATCAACTGCGATGGCCGGATAAATTTACTGAATTGATGGGTGCCCTTAGGAACCAGGCGCAGAATATATTCAGCGCCAACAATTGCCATCACATACGCCTTAACTGTTTTATTAATCGTGGAGAAAAACAGTAAGCCGCCGGGTTTGGCTAAATCCGCACAGGCCTTTACCACTGATGCCGGGTCAGGGACATGTTCCAGCATTTCCATGCAGGTTACGATATCAAAGGACGCAGGCTGACTGGCAGCAAAGTGTTCTGCCGTTTGCTGGCTATAATTCAGCTTAACTCCGGATTCCAGAGCATGCAGCCTTGCCACAGCCAGCGCGTCTTCTGCCATGTCGATTCCGGTAACATCAGCACCGCTTCGGGCCAGACTCTCTGCCAGAATACCGCCGCCGCAGCCAACATCTATTATCGCTTTACCAAAAACACCACCGGCGATATCGCTGATATAGGCAAGTCGGGTAGGGTTTAACAGATGCAAAGGTTTAAATTCTCCATCCTGATCCCACCAGCGGCTGGCTATATCGTTAAATTTCGCAATTTCAGCTGGATCAATATTTGTGTTTTGTGTCATGGTTCAGGCCTTAAAATTTTTTGCCATTATAAAGCCTTGATCTGTTTCAGCAAATAGCGGACAGCTTTGGGCATGCATAACAGGCATGGCAACTGCCATTTTATGTGGTAGAATCCTGCGTTGTCTCGCGCTCTATAACATCGAAAAAAGCGAGTTATCTATCTGATTTAAGGGAAATTAGCGTTTTATGACAGATCTGGCCAAAGAAATAGTTCCGATTAATATCGAAGAGGAATTAAAAAACTCCTACCTCGATTACGCCATGAGCGTAATTGTTGGCCGGGCTTTACCCGATGTAAGGGACGGTTTAAAGCCTGTTCACCGTCGCGTTCTGTTTGCCATGAAGGAATTGGGCAACGACTGGAACAAAGCTTATAAAAAGTCTGCCCGGGTGGTGGGTGATGTTATCGGTAAATACCACCCGCATGGTGATAGTGCGGTATACGACACTATTGTCCGGATGGCTCAGCCGTTTTCGTTACGTTATATGCTGGTTGATGGTCAGGGTAACTTCGGGTCTATTGATGGTGATTCTGCCGCAGCAATGCGTTATACCGAAGTCAGAATGGCCCGGATTGCACATGAGTTGTTGGCCGATCTGGATAAAGAAACTGTGGATTTTGTGCCGAACTATGATGGCACCGAGCAAATACCCGCTGTATTACCGACCAAAATCCCTAACCTGTTAATAAATGGTTCATCCGGTATTGCCGTTGGTATGGCCACTAATATACCGCCGCATAACCTGAATGAAGTGATTGATGGCTGTCTGGCGCTGATAGCCAATCCGGATATTGAGTTGCATGAGCTGATGCAGCTTATTCCAGGGCCGGATTTCCCGACGGCAGCGATTATTAATGGTCGTAAAGGTATCGAAGAAGCGTACCGTACCGGTCGGGGCAAGGTTTATATCCGCAGTAAAACCTGTATTGAAACAGATGAGAAAACCGGTCGCGAGACCATTATCGTTAATGAATTACCATATCAGGTCAATAAAGCACGCTTAATAGAAAAAATTGCTGAGCTGGTGAAAGAAAAGCGGATTGAAGGTATTTCTGCGCTGCGTGATGAGTCAGATAAAGACGGTATGCGTATCGTCATTGAACTTAAGCGTGGTGAATCGTCAGATGTGATGCTTAATCAGTTATATTCCAACACCCAGATGCAGACCGTGTTTGGTATTAACATGGTGGCGCTGGATGATGGCCAGCCTAAATTGCTAAGCTTAAAACAAATGCTGGAATGCTTCATTTTACACCGGCGTGAAGTGGTTACCCGTCGCACTGTGTACGACTTACGCAAAGCCCGGGACCGTGCTCATATCCTGGAAGGCCTGGCCATTGCACTGGCTAACATCGATGAAATTATCGAACTGATTAAAACGTCAGCCAGCCCGGCAGAAGCCAAGGTTGGTTTAGTTGAGCGCGGTTGGCAGTTAGGTGATGTCAGTGCAATGCTGGAGCGCTCAGGTAAAGACGCTGCACGGCCAGAATGGTTGGAAGCGCATTTTGGTATTCGTGATAATCTGTATTTCTTAACAGAACAACAAGCACAGGCTATTCTGGATTTACGACTGCATAAGCTGACTGGCTTAGAACATGAAAAAATTCTGGACGAATATAAGCAGCTGTTAGAGCTGATTGCAGAATTACTGCATATTCTGGCAAGTCCGCAACGCTTAATGGAAGTTATCTGTGAAGAGTTAGAAGCCGCTAAAGCGCAGTATGGTGATGCCCGCCGCACTGATATTCAGGACAATATGCTGGATATCAATATGGAAGATTTAATTACTGAAGAGGATGTGGTCGTTACCTTGTCGCATCTTGGCTATGCTAAATATCAGCCATTATCTGATTACGAAGCACAGCGCCGTGGCGGTAAGGGTAAGGCGGCAACCACCGTTAAAGATGAAGACTTTGTCGATAAGCTGCTGGTTGCCAGTACTCATGACACTATTTTATGTTTCTCTAACCGTGGCCGGCTGTACTGGATGAAAGTTTATCAGTTGCCACTGGCCAGCCGCACGGCCCGGGGCAAGCCAATCGTTAACCTGTTGCCGCTGGAGCAGGGTGAACGGATTAACGCAATTCTGCCGGTTCGTGAATACGAGGAAGGTAAATATGTGTTTATGGCAACCGCTAACGGTACAGTGAAGAAAACCGCACTGACCGATTACTCACGGCCGCGGGCCAACGGCATTATTGCTGTTAACCTGAATGAAGGCGATCATCTGATTGGTGTTGGCATTACTGATGGCAGCAACGAGATTATGCTCTTCTCTGATGACGGCAAAGTGGTACGCTTTACTGAAGATCAGGTGCGTGGTATGGGACGTACCGCTACCGGTGTGCGTGGTATTCGCTTACGTGAGGGCGGCTCGGTCGTTTCGCTGATTATTCCAAATGGCGATGGCGCCGTACTGACAGTCACTGAGAATGGTTACGGTAAACGCACTGCCTTAACTGAGTATCCGGCAAAGAGCCGGGCAACTCAGGGCGTAGTGTCAATTAAAGTATCAGAGCGTAATGGTCTGGTTGTTGGCGCGGTGCAGGTGAGTGAAACCGATGAAATTATGATGATTTCTAACCGAGGTACCCTTGTGCGCACCCGGGTTAAGGAAGTATCTGAAGTCGGTCGTAATACCCAGGGTGTTATTCTGATCCGAACCCAGGATCAGGAAAAAGTGGTGGGTGTTGCCAAAGTTGACGAGATACAGGAACAGGATTTACCTGCAGATAGTGATGAAAGCGCAGCGGTAACCCAGTTGAATACACAAGCTGCAGGCCCTGATCTGCAGGATAGCCAGTTGGCTCAGGATAGTGACACTGAGCAGTGATAAATAAAAAACGGGCGCATCTGCGCTCGTTTTTTTTTAGCAGATTTATTCAATTTAAACTGACATTAGTAATGCGTAACCGCGATATTTGAGAGCCTAACCATGACCACCTTTAATTTTTGTGCCGGTCCGGCCATGTTACCCGCGGCTGTGATGCAGCAGGCACAGCAGGAATTTATCAACTGGCAGCAACAGGGTTGCTCTGTGATGGAAATCAGCCATCGCAGCAAACCGTTTATTCAGGTTGCTGCAGAGGCAGAGCAAGACCTGCGCGACCTGCTGACTATTCCTGCTCATTACAAAGTACTGTTTATGCATGGTGGCGGCCGGGGGCAGTTCTCTGCAGTACCGCTGAATCTGTTTAATGCAGCTGTTAATAACCATACAAATGCGGCGGACTATATTGTATCCGGTGCCTGGTCTAAAGCGGCAGTGGAGGAAGGGCATAAATACGGCAGCTTAAATGTTCTGGATATCCGACAGAAAACTGACGATAACCTGCGAAGTATTATTGATCCTGGCAACTGGCAACTTAACAGTGATGCGGCCTTTATCCATTGTTGTCCGAATGAAACAGTCGATGGCGTCGAATTTACCAGTCTGCCTGAGACTAAGGTACCGATTGTTGCTGATTTATCCTCGACCATTTTATCGCGGCCGATTGACGTCAGCCGCTACGGAGTGATTTATGCCGGTGCACAGAAAAATATTGGCCCCTCAGGGTTAACACTGGCAATTGTCCGGGAAGACTTATTGCCTCAGGCCAGTTCAGCCATTCCTGCGGTGCTCGACTACCGGTTGGCTGCCGAGAATGACAGCATGTTTAATACACCGCCGACTTTCGCCTGGTATCTGGCTGGCCTGGTGTTTAAATGGTTAAAACAACAGGGTGGCGTTACGGAAATGGCAACGCGTAACCAGGTTAAGGCCAGCTTACTTTATGATTACATTGATAAAAGTGATTTTTACAGTAATGATGTCGCCAAACCTTATCGCTCCTGGATGAATGTGCCTTTTTTCCTAGCCGACGAGCGGTTAAATGACACCTTCGTTGATCAGGCCCAGCTGCATGGCTTACTGGCGCTAAAAGGACACCGGATGGTTGGTGGTATGCGCGCCAGCATTTATAACGCAATGCCATTAACAGGGGTGCAAACACTGATAAGTTTTATGCAGGAATTTGAACGGGTAAACGGATGAAGACGTTAACTTTAAAGCCGATTGCCGGCGTGGCCGGTACGATACACTTACCGGGCTCGAAAAGTATTTCCAATCGGGTGCTGCTATTAGCTGCGCTTGCCAGCGGCACCACCCGAATCAGTAATTTGCTTGACAGTGATGATATCCGTCACATGCTAAACGCCTTAGCAGCTTTGGGCGTCAGTTACCGGTTGTCAGCGTGTCGAACCCGCTGCGAGGTCGACGGGCTTGGTCGTTTATTTGAGCATACTGAGCCGTTAACCCTGTTTCTCGGTAATGCCGGCACTGCCATGCGGCCTCTGACGGCTGCACTCGCCGCCTCCGCAATCGACGTCACCTTGACCGGTGAGCCCCGAATGGCCGAACGGCCGATTGGTCATCTGGTCGATGCCCTCAGACAGTTAGGCGCTGATATCCGTTATCTTGATAATGACGGTTTTCCGCCGCTGCAAATTAAGGGACAGACATTACAGGGCAGACGACTACAAATTGATGGCAGTATTTCCAGTCAGTTCCTGACAGCAGTATTAATGGTGGCACCATTACTTGACGGACGCACAGAGATTGAGATAGTCGGCGATTTGGTGTCGAAACCCTACATTGATATTACGCTGGCATTAATGCAGCGTTTTGGTGTGACAGTCTGCAATGACAATTACAAGCGATTTACTGTTATTGGTGCTGAGCAATATCACTCGCCCGGAGATTGGTTAGTTGAAGGTGATGCATCGTCAGCGTCTTATTTTCTTGCAGCGGCGGCAATAAAAGGCGGTAGCATTAAAGTGACAGGCATTGGCAGACATGCGGTGCAGGGTGATATTCACTTTGCCGGTGCACTGGAGGCGATGGGGGCTGATGTGGAATGGGGTGACGACTACATTATGGTAACGCGTAACAGATTGATTGGTATTGATCGCGATTACAACGCCATACCCGATGCGGCAATGACTATTGCTACTACGGCATTATTTGCTGAAGGACAGACTGTTATCCGCAATGTTTATAACTGGCGGGTGAAAGAGACTGACCGGTTAGCAGCAATGGCTAACGAGCTTCGTAAGGTAGGGGCTGACGTAGAAGAGGGCCGTGATTATCTGAAAATAACTCCGCCGCCGCAATTAAGACATGCCAGTATTGCTACCTACAATGACCATCGGATGGCAATGTGCTTTTCATTGGTAGCGCTGAGTGATACACCGGTCACTATTGAAGACCCTGACTGCACGGCAAAGACATTTCCTGGCTACTTTGAGCTGTTCCAGAGTTTACAGGTATAAATCCCATTTCAACGATGCAGCCCAGTCTCCTGACTGGGCTGACCTGCGCATCTTTATCGTAACTAAACACAGCTTTTGTCACAGAAACCTGTATAATATGGCGGTTTTAAAATTTGACTTAGCAAATTAATGGGCTTTAGGAGGTAGGATGCCGCAACATGCACCAGTAATTACCATAGACGGACCAGGAGGCTCAGGTAAAGGCACCTTAAGTCGTTTACTGGCTCAGAAGTTAGGATGGCAATTACTTGACAGTGGCGCTATCTACCGGGTTCTGGCTCTGGCAGCCATGCATCATCAGATTGCTGCGGATGATGAAGAAGCATTACAACCACTGGCCGCGCACCTGGATGTGCAGTTCACAGCTGATGAGCAGGGAAATACCCGGGTAACGCTGGAAGGTGAAAATGTCTCTCATACGATCCGTACCCAGCAAGTTGCTGATGAAGCATCAAAAATTGCCTCGTTGCCACGGGTTAGGGAAGCATTGTTACGGCGGCAGAGAGCATTTGCCGAGTTACCCGGCTTAGTAGCAGATGGTCGTGATATGGGTACTGTGGTATTTCCACAGGCAGAAGTTAAAATATTTTTAACTGCGGACCCTGCAGAACGCGCTAACCGTAGATATTTAGAGTTGAAACAAAAGGGGCTGGATGTTAACATCGGCGACCTTTTGAACGAAATCCAGGTTCGTGATGAGCGAGATATGAACCGGGCAACGGCGCCGTTAAAGCCCGCTGCTGACGCCTATATACTGGATTCAACCAATAAATCCATTGAACAAGTGTTGGAAGAGGTTCTTAATCATATCAACAGCAAGTCGCTGCTGAACGCAGGTTAAATACCACAACCGCATTTTGGACAGCTGGCAACAAGGAGTGTTGCCGGTAAACTTAGCAACCCCATAACGCATGATGCGAAGTGGAGCACTTAACTGAAAAAGTGACTATGACTGAAAATTTTGCACAATTATTTGAGGAAAGCCTCAAGACCATCGAAACCCGCCCGGGTGCCATTGTTAAAGGTACCGTTGTTGCTGTTCTGAAAGACGTTGTTATGGTTGACGCCGGTCTTAAATCAGAAGCAGCTATTCCGGTTGAGCAGTTCAAATCACTGAACGGTGAAATCGAGGTTAGCGTTGGTGATATCATCGACGTAGCGTTAGACGCTATTGAAGATGGTTTCGGTGAGACCTTATTATCTCGTGAAAAAGCTAAGCGCCATGAAGCCTGGGTTCGCCTGGAAAAAGCTTGCGAAGATAAAGAAACTGTTATCGGTGTTATTACCGGTAAAGTTAAAGGTGGTTTTACGGTTGAAGTCGACGGTATTCGTGCCTTCCTGCCAGGTTCATTAGTTGATGTCCGTCCGGTACGCGACACCCTGCACCTGGAAAACAAAGAACTTGAATTCAAAGTTATCAAGCTTGATCAGAAGCGTAACAACGTGGTGGTTTCACGTCGTGCAGTGATTGAGTCTGAAAGCAGCCAGGAACGTGATCAGCTGTTAGAAACTTTAGAAGAAGGCATGGAAGTTAAAGGTATCGTTAAGAACCTGACTGACTACGGTGCGTTCGTAGACTTAGGTGGCGTAGACGGCTTACTGCATATCACTGATATGGCATGGAAGCGCGTTAAACACCCAAGCGAAATCGTTAACGTGGGTGACGAAATTCCAGTTAAAGTACTGAAATTCGACCGCGAGAAGCAGCGCGTATCATTAGGCCTGAAACAAATGGGTGAAGATCCATGGGCAGCTATTGCCTCACGTTACCCAGAAGGTGCCCGCATTACTGGTCGCGTAACCAATTTAACTGACTACGGCTGCTTCGTTGAAATCGAAGAAGGTGTGGAAGGCCTGGTTCACGTGTCTGAAATGGACTGGACCAACAAAAACATTCACCCATCTAAAGTGGTTAACTTAGGTGACACCGTTGAAGTTATGGTACTGGAAATTGACGAAGAACGTCGTCGTATTTCATTAGGCCTGAAACAGTGTAAAGCTAATCCTTGGGAAGAGTTTGCCAAAGGCTTCAATAAAAATGATCGCGTAAGCGGTAAGATCAAGTCAATCACTGACTTTGGTATCTTCATTGGCTTAGATGGCGGCATAGATGGTCTGGTTCACTTGTCTGACATCAGCTGGAACGCTACCGGTGAAGAAGCAGTACGTGAGTTCAAGAAAGGCGACGAAGTACACGCCGTTGTGTTACAAGTTGACCCTGAGCGTGAGCGTATTTCTTTAGGTATCAAACAACTGGATGAAGATCCATTCAATGGTTACCTTGCTGACAACAAAAAAGGTGCTATCGTTAAAGGTGAAGTTACTGCCGTTGACGCAAAAGGCGCTACTGTGATGTTAGAAGGTGGTGTTGAGGGTTACATCCGGGTATCTGACATTGCGCGTGAGCGGATTGAAGATGCATCATCGGTACTGAAAGTAGGCGAAGAAGTTGAAGCTCGTTTAATGGGTGTTGATCGCAAAAACCGCGTAATCAGCCTGTCAATCAAAGCGAAATTCGAAGCTGAAGAAAAAGAAGCTATGGAGACCGTTAATACCAAGCAGCAAGAAGCTGACTTTGGTGGTAACGCTATGGCCGAAGCATTTAAAGCTGCTCAAAAGCAGGATTAATTGCTGGCGAAGCAGGGGGCAGTTGCCCCTTGCTTTATCATTTGGGTTTTGCAGGAGGGTCTATGACCAAGTCTGAATTGATTGAAAAATTAGCAACCGATTTCCCGCATATTCAAGTCAAGGATGTCGAAGCATCTGTCAAAGAAATTCTGGAACAGATGGCCCAGTCACTTTCATCTAATGAACGCATAGAGATCCGCGGTTTTGGCAGTTTTTCACTGCATTATCGTGCTCCGAGGATTGGTCGCAATCCTAAAACCGGTGATAAAGTTGAATTAGACGGTAAATATGTACCGCACTTTAAACCAGGTAAAGAGTTACGCGATCGGGTAAAAGATAATACCTGATCCTTAATCAGGTCAATTGCAGTACACGGAGAGTCTTTTGAGCAGATTACTGTATCTGATACTGATTATTGCTTTTCTGATTGTAGGTTTCGTCTTTGGCGCAATTAACCAGCAACTGACAGATGTGCATTTTCTGATAGTTAAACTGCAGTTACGGGTAGTCGATGTCGCCATTATTTTCCTGATTACCGGCGTATTGCTGGGACTTCTGATTGCAGCCTGGTTAAGTATGACCCGCCGCACCAAAAACTGGTTTAAACCCACCGCTGAGAAAACCTGACTTTATGTTGGAACTGCTATTTCTGTTACTGCCTGTTGCCGCTGCTTACGGCTGGTTTATGGGTAAAAATAGCGTAAAACATACCGAGTTAAAAGACAGGGCCAGTGTTACCCGCAACCTTTCTTCTGGTCTAAATTTTTTGTTAACAGATCAGGAAGATAAAGCAATCGAGCAGTTACTTGAACTGCTGGATATCGAAGCTGCTACTATCGAAACCTATCTGGCGCTGGCTAATTTGTTCCGGCGCAAAGGGGACTGGGACAAAGCAATTCGTATTCATGAAAAATTACATCAGCTGAAACTGGCAAAACCACAGGCCCAGCAAATACAGTATGAGCTGGCAAAAGATTACTTTTCTGCCGGTTTGTATGACAGAGCGGAAAGTCTGGCCACCCCATTAGTTAACACCACACGCTGGCGTGAACCGGCACTGAAACAGTTATTCAGTATTTTTACTGCCAGCCATGACTGGCATAAAGCGTTGGCGCTTGAAAATGAAGTTAGTAATAGTCAGTCACGGTCATTAAAAATTGCGCTGGCTAATATGGCTGTTGAAGCGATGCAGGATAAGCCGGATATTAAACGGCTGCAACAGTTGGTAGACAGTAACCCATTGGCTATCCGCCCGCGTTTTGCTCAGGCACAGTTTTATCTGGCAAAAGAGCAGGGCGATCAGGCAAAAATTCCGCTACTGAGTATCATCAAACAGAAACCACAGTGGAGCGCTGAGGTGCTGCCGCTATTACAACGATGTCAATTCAGCGGTGATCAGTGGTATCAGTTACTTAGTCAACTGGCAAATAAACAACATAATGTTACGGCCAGTGGTTTGCTGGCTGACTGGCTGGCGGAGCATGGTTCAGCCAAAGCTGCTGAACAATTTTTACTGGATAAACTGCAACAGCAACCCAGTATCCGTCTATTTCAGAAATTATTACAGGTGCGGCAGCATCAATCTTCCGCAGCAGCACAAGCTTTGTTATCTGTAGAAGAGCTGGTGCAGGCCTACCTGGCTAATAAAGTGTTATATAGTTGCCGCAATTGCGGTTTTAAAACCCGTCAGCAATACTGGTTATGTCCTTCCTGTCAGCAGTGGGAAACTGTGGAGCCCATTACCGGTATTGATGGCCGTTAGAATATTTGCTGTATAAAAGGAATATCGATGTCTTGTCACACTCCTGTTGTCGTTGCGCTTGATTACGCCAACCAGACTGAAGCACTTAATTTAGTAGCACAACTTGATCCGGCACTGTGCCGCTTAAAAGTCGGCAAAGAAATGTTTACTCATTTCGGTCCGGCTTTTGTTAAAGAACTTCAGCAACGGCATTTTGAAGTATTTCTTGACTTGAAGTTCCATGATATTCCGAATACGGTAGCCAAAGCGGTACAAGCTGCGGCGGATCTGGGGGTATGGATGGTGAATGTCCATGCCAGTGGCGGCAGCAAAATGATGACTGCCGCGCGGGAAGCGATTGCGCGCTATGGTATTAATAAGCCAAAGCTTATCGCTGTCACCGTACTAACCAGTATGGAGCAAAGTGATTTAGCAGAACTCGGCATATCGCTAACTCCGGCGCAACAGGTGGTAAAACTGGCCGGACTGGCAGCAGCAAGCGGTTTAGATGGTGTGGTATGTTCAGCCCAGGAAGCAGTTGAATTAAAACAGCAATTTGGTGAACATTTTCAATTAGTTACCCCCGGCATACGTCCTGCAAGCAGCAGTGCAGATGATCAGAAGCGTATTATGACCCCAGCTGCAGCAGTACAAGCAGGGGTCGATTACCTGGTGGTTGGCCGGCCCATTACCCAGGCTACATCACCATTGGTGGCACTTCAGGCCGTGGTAAACGAAATCATCAACGCCAGAAGCTAAACTTGATAATGAACAGGAGGTTTTTTTGGATGCGATAAACCTCTCTATTTTAATTGGTGGCTTATTATTTTTCGTCAGTATCATTGCTACGCTGATATCAGCGCGGCTTGGCGCGCCTATGTTACTGATATTTTTAGTCATTGGCATGATTGCCGGTGAAGACGGTATTGTTGGCATTCTATTTGATGATCCTGAAACCGCATTTCTGATAGGCTCTATAGCGCTAGTCATTATTCTGTTTGACGGCGGAATGCGGACTCACCCGGAACGCTTCAGGGTGGCTCTGGCGCCGGCGTCGATGCTGGCCACCGTAGGTGTTGTAATTACCTGTGGGGTAGTGGGGGTTTCTGCTGCTTATCTGCTTGAACTTTCAGTTGTTGAGGGGCTGCTGCTGGGCGCCATTTTAAGTTCTACCGATGCGGCAGCGGTGTTTTCGATATTTCAGTCTCAACGTCTCAGAATTAAACAGCGGGTAGCGTCTACTCTGGAAATAGAGTCTGGCAGTAACGACCCGATGGCTGTTATGCTGACGCTGACGCTGGTTAGTGTGTTAGCCCAGAATGCTAAACTGGACTGGCTGATTTTAGTGTCATTTTTACAGCAGGCGGTGGTTGGCGGTGCCATGGGTTATGGTGCCGGGCGAGTATTCGTTTTTTTATGCCGAAAACTGCCGCTGAGTTTTGCATTTTTCCCGTTACTTGCAGTCGCCAGCAGTATTTTTATTTATGCTATTACCAATAGTTTTGGCGGTAGTGGTTTTCTGGCGGTTTACCTGATGGGCTATCTGGTTGGTAATGCCAGGTTGCCGCAAATTATTCATATTCTCAGAATGCATGATGGCTTGGCATGGATAAGTCAGATCAGTATGTTTCTGATGCTGGGTTTACTGGTGGTACCCACTAATTTAAAAGAACATTTAACTGATGCGTTAATACTGGCCGCGATTCTGATTTTTGTTGCCAGACCTTTGGCGGTGCTGTTAAGTTTAATTCCTTTTCGATTTCCTATTAAAGACCAAATATTTATTAGCTGGGTAGGGTTGCGCGGCGCCGTACCGATTATTCTGGCATTGTTTCCATGGCTGGCCGGTGTACCAAATGAGCACTTATATTTCGATGTGGCTTTTGTTGTGGTTATTGTGTCATTGGTATTGCAGGGCTGGACCCTGGTACCGGTAGCCCGCTGGTTAAAACTGGAAGTGCCTGGCGAATTAGAGCCTGATCAGGCAATGCCACTTGATGCAATACCCAGCAAAGATGTCATGGAAGTATTGGCATTTAAGGTTGAGGAACAGTCACCTATTCGTGGTGTCTGCTGGCACGATTTAAAATTCAGCGTCGCCGTACAATTTCTTGGTATTATCCGCGATGGTGAGTGGCAGTTACCGGATAAAGAACCGGTCTTTAACACTCGGGATACGGTAATGGTGTTGGCCAAACTGAAAGATGTGAGAAAAATCAGTGAAGTACTGGCCAGTGAAGCAGACACGTCTGGCTTGAGTAACAGTAATTTCTTTGGCGATTTTGTCTTAAACGGTGACGTCAGCCTGGCCGATTTAGATGCCTTTTATACCATCAATATGGCGGATCAGAACAAGCAGCAAAGTTTGTCATCCTATATCAGTGAGCGTTTTCACCGCCGGGTGGTTATTGGTGATCAGGTAAGGCTTGATCAGTTGGTGCTTACCGTTCGGGAACTGGATGAAAGCGGCCTGATAACTCAGGTTGGTATTAAGGCGGTAGAACCGTGAACTGCAACACCTGATGTTGTTTATATTGTTTGTGCTGAAGATAAGCTGATGGAGTACAACACGATACTAAAGGGCCCATTATGCTGGTCTGCGAGCATCACGCTGATGTGACTGACATCAGACAGGTTCAGTGCTGGCAGATTGTTTAATGACCGACCACGATAGCGACCAGAAAAGTCGGCCAGCTCAAAATAGTAACTTTGCTGATCTTTAACACTGATAAAATCGGCAACATAAGCCACACCGCGCGGTATCAGCGGCGTTTTTAACCTCAACTGATATTGTCTGCCGTCAGCAGCCATATTTAACTTAATA
>NZ_JAWVZF010000038.1:0-19652 GCF_033722355.1 Arsukibacterium sp.
TGGTACTTTGCTGGCGCAGCAAGCCGGCAAATAGTGCCGCAGCATTAAATGGCTGCATTAAGTCGTGACTGGCTGCGGCAAAAAAACGGGTTTTTGCGGCGGTACTGGCTTCCAGTTGTTTTTGGGTATGCTGCAGTTGCTGATTTAATTGTTGCAGTTCGTAGGTGCGCTCGGTCACTCGTTGTTCCAGTAAGGTATTGCTTTGCTCCAGCTGAGTCTGAACTTCAATAAAAGAGCTGACATCGGTATAGGTCGTAACAAAGCCACCGCCGGGTAGCGGGTTGCCCTGCATCTCCAGCACTCTGCCATCCTGTTGCTGACGTTGAAATTTGTAACTGCTACCCTGGCGCAGAAAGCTCAGCCGTTTGCTGATTTCTGCCTCGATATTTTCGCTGTCGATAAGCCCCCGCTGCAGATTAAAGCGAATAACCTCAGCCACCGGCTTACCTACTTCCACCATACCGGGCGGATAACTGAACATATCAATATAGCGCTGATTCCAGGCTATCAGTCTTAAATCAGCATCGACTACGCTTATTCCCTGGCTGATATTATCAATGGTTGAGAGCAGTAATGCCTGGTTAAACTGAAAAACCTGACTGGCTTCATCAACAAAACGTTCTACCGTTTCCATCGGTAACTGAGCATGTTTACCGGCAGCGTCCATAATCAGCCGCATTGAAGCACCGCCGACGACGGCTGCCAGCGTGCGTTCGGCCGCTTGCACCAGATTAGGGGGGGCCAGCTGATTCTGAGCCGGATTCGGGTCTTTTAAATTACGCAATAACAGCCGCCTTGCCTCTTTCTCGCCGGCAAAGCGTCTTACCAGTAAAAAACAATCCTGCACGCTCAGTGCCAGACTGCGCCGGTTATTATCATGAGTTAGCTGAGTTCTTAAGAAACGGCCGCTTTCCAGCCATTCGCTGACCCGGGTATTACTGAACCGGCTTACCAGCAATACCATCAGACAGTTTACCGATAAACTTAACAGGACACCCAAACTTAACGGGTCGGCGCGCCAGCCAAACAATTGTTGCGGGGCGAGCCATAACAGACCAAAAGGACCCTGGCTCAGCCAGCCAGAGCCCATTAAACCGGCGCGACTGACCTCCGGCAACAGCAGAATATAGGCCCACACCACCGCACCGCTTAGCACACCGGCAATAGCACCCTGGCGGTTAACTTTTCGTGACAGCAACCCCAGGATTAATGCCGGGGCCAGCTGGGCCACCAGCGCAAAGGCCATCAGCCCTAGCTGAGCCAGGCCAGTTTCGGTACCAATAAACCGGTAGTAAACAAACCCCAGAGCCATTACAGTCAGCATGGCCGAGCGGCGCAGCGTGGCGACTTTTATTTTGTTTTGTTGTTCCGGCTGCAGCTGACTGCTGCGGTAAATCAGCGGTGCCAGCAATTCGTTGGTAATCATAATACCGAGCACGACGGTGGCAACCACCACCATACTGGTTGCCGCAGAAAAGCCACCAAGATAAGCCAGCAGGGCAATGTCGGTGCGGTTTGCCGCCAATGGCAGTTGCAGCACCACCACATCAATATTAACGTTGTTACCGAGCAGCATGACGCCGGCCAGCGCCAGCGGCAGGGTAAAAATGCTCATCAGCAATAAATACAATGGGAAAATCCAGCGGGCACTACGCAAGTGACTTAAATTCTGGTTTTCAACAAAGCTGACATGAAATTGTCTGGGTAAACACAAGGTTGCGAAAAACCCCAGCAAAGCATGCAGCCAGTAGGCATGCATGGGCAGAGCCTGCTGCCGTAATTCACTAATAGCAGCGTGGTTGGCAGCACTGTCAAAAATGCTGGCAAAACCGTCGAAGATGCCAAACACCACAAAACAGCCGATCGCCAGCAAGGCTAACAGTTTAATCAGTGATTCAAAGGCAATGGCGGTCATCAGCCCGGGGTTGGGTTGATGAGCTCTGGCGCTCTTACCGACAAACAGCAGGGCAAATACGGCCATCCACAAGCTGACGTAAAAGCCGGTATCGGTATACCAGCTCTGGCCAACTTCTGCCTGTACCAGGGTATTGATACTGGTAGATACAGCGTGCAACTGCAACGCAATATAAGGGATCACCGCCATAATCAGAATTAACGTGATAATGACTGCCAGCGAGCGGGAATGGCCAAACCGGGTAGCAATAAAATCGGCGACGGAGGTGATACGGTAGCGCCGGCAGGCAATGGCAATGCGGGCAATTAATTTAAAACCAAACCAGAACAGAATAAAAGAGCCAATATAGGTGGGGGGGATCCACCAGCCATTTACGGCAGCCTGTGCTGTTACACCGTAAAATGCCCAGGACGTGCAATAAATAGATAAGGCAAAACTGAATATCCAGGGCGCCAGTGGGTGGCGGGCAGTGATACGCCGGCCAAAGCGGCCCACGCTGAATAAAATCAGCAGATATACCAGTGATATGGCGGCTATGGTCGCCAGGCCAATGCCGCTGCCATTTTCAATCATTTGCTGGGGTGAGGTCATCAGTTACTCATTGGCCGATTGTGCCTCAGATCCCGGTGCAGTGCTAGCGGGCGGTCCAGCCGCCATCGAGGATCAGGGTTTGTGCTGTCATATGTCTGGCGGCATCCTGGCAAAGAAACGCCGCCATTGCCGCGATTTCACTGACGTCAATAAAGGCTTTCTGGGGCATTGGTGCCAGCATAATCTGCTCAATGACCTGCTGCTCTGTCAGGTTATGCTCTTTGGCCTGAGCGGCAATTTGCTGCTCCACCAACGGCGTTTTCACATAGGCCGGGCAAATGGTATTAATCGTAAAGTTTTTATCGGCATTTTCCAGCGCTACCACCTTGCTGAACCCAAGCAGGCCATGCTTGGCGGCAACATAGGCTGACTTGAAAGGCGAGGCAATGACGGCATGAATTGAACCGATATTAATAACCCGGCCAAAATTATTATTACGCATGTAAGGTAGCATGGCTCTGGTTAACATTGCCGGACCGGTTAACATAACATTTAACAGTAAAGCCCACTTTTCCGGCGGAAAGTCTTCAAGCCGGGCGACATGCTGAATACCGGCATTGTTGACCAGAATGTCAGCCGGAAAACGGCTGGCACAGTCGGTAATGGCCTGCTGATCGGTCACATCCAGCACACAATAGTCAGCGTTAATCCCCTGGCTGCCAAGTTCGTTGGTTTTTTGCTGTAGCAGTGCCTTATTTAAGTCGGCCAGCACCACCTGATAACCTGCTTTGCCAAAGTGGCTGGCGATAGCAAAACCGATACCGCCGGTACCCCCGGTAATCACTGCACGCATAAGGTTGCTCCTGTAATCATTGATTGCTTATGCTAGGCAGCCATGGCAGCAGTTACAACGGTACTTTAGTGCTATGTAGTGCTACGTAGGCAGACAACTGCTGCAAAACACTGCTGATACACCAGAGAATTTGTCGCGTATTTTGTTGTTTTCAGCTCTGGTTTGGCCGGATAGCCCGCTGTATCAAAGGTTCAGGCTTTGCCGTCAGCCCTTCCTGTGATAGATTTGGCTGATAAATACTATAAAAAGTCAGCTTAAGGTGGCATTCTGGCGCCATTAAGTTGGGATATATCAGGCTCTTGCGCTACTTTTCTGCTGTGAGCCTTAAAATAAGTAAAAAGCTATCAACTAATTCCGGATAATTGACAACATTATCTGCGCTTTGACCAAGAGGAATCCATTTATGACAAACGCTGGAAGAACACCTGCTCCGGCAGGGCCCAAGCGTGGCTGGTTTACCCGTTTTCTTGATACGGTAGAGTGGCTGGGGAATTTATTACCCCACCCGGTGACGTTATTTGCCTTATTTGCCCTTCTGGTGGTGGTTGGCAGTGGCGTTGCTGCCTATTTCGATTTCAGCGCCATTGACCCGCGGCCAGAAGGGGCAGCCGGACGCTCAGCGGATGGTATTATCCGGGTGGTCAGTCTGTTCAGTGTCGACGGTTTGCAACGCATTATCGCTAATCTTGTTACTAACTTTACCAGCTTCCCGCCCCTTGGTGTGGTGCTGGTGGCCCTGCTCGGGGTCAGTATTGCCGAACATTCAGGTCTTATTTCGGCGGCGATGCGCGGCCTGGTGATGAATGCTTCGCCGCGGATGGTTACCGTAACGGTAGTATTTGCCGGTATTATTTCAAATACCGCGTCAGAGCTGGGTTATGTGGTGCTCATTCCAATGGCGGCAGTGATATTTCACTCTCTGGGCCGTCACCCACTGGCAGGGTTGGCTGCGGCCTTTGCTGGCGTCTCAGGCGGTTACAGCGCCAATTTATTTATTGGTACGGTTGACCCGTTGCTGGCCGGCTTTACCACATCAGCCGCTAACCTGATTGACCCCACCTATAATGTCGGTCCGGAGGCAAACTGGTATTTTATGATTGCCAGTACTTTTGTAATCGCCGCCTTAGGCGCCATTGTCACCGAAAAAATTGTTGAGCCAAAATTAGGGAAATATAACGCAGATGAGGCGTCTATTGATTTAGGCGCACAGCAGCTGGATAAGTTAACAGCTCGGGAAAAATTAGGGTTAAAAGGGGCTGGCCTGGCTTTTTTACTGTTAGCCATTTTGTTGGCGTTAAGTATAGTGCCGGAGTGGGGGATTTTGCGTAACCCGGAGACTGGCGGCGTGCCGGATTCCCCGTTTTTAAAAGGCATAGTGGTCTTTATTTTTATCACCTTTGCGATTCCGGGTTTTGTCTACGGTAAAATTGTCGGCACCATGAAAACCGATCGTGACGTCATTAATGCGATGTCCAAAAGCATCGGCTCGATGGGGCTGTATATTGTGCTGGTGTTTTTTGCTGCGCAGTTTGTGGCCTTTTTCGGCTGGTCAAATATGGGGGCTATTTTCGCCGTTAAAGGGGCTACCGCCCTGCAAGAGATGGGACTGACCGGGCCCCTGCTGTTTGTGTTCTTTATTGCGATGTGCGGCTTTGTTAACCTGATGCTCGGTTCAGCATCGGCGCAATGGGCTATTACCGCGCCGATATTTGTGCCTATGCTGATGATCGTCGGTTATTCACCGGAAGTGATCCAGGCAGCCTACCGGATAGGTGACTCGGTCACCAATGTTATTACCCCGATGATGAGTTACTTTGGTCTTATTCTTGCTGTTGCGGCACGCTACAAAAAAGATATGGGGCTGGGAACGCTGATTGCCACGATGTTGCCTTATTCGATGGTATTTTTTATTGGCTGGACACTGTTGTTCATCTTGTGGGTGTTTGTTGCAGGTTTCCCGGTAGGGCCGAACGCGCCCACTTATTATCAGTTTAGTGCCGGCTAAGCTTAATGACTTTTATCCTGGATAAAAAAGCCGCTGTTATCAGTGGCTTTTTTTCTAATCTCCCCGCGGCGCCTTGTTTTATCAGCATTCAGCAGTTGATTACCAGCGCAACTTAACGCAAGATAACGCCGGTACGCCAGTAAAACAGACGGTGGCAGCTGATGATGCTGCCGAAAAATAAATGCCGCAACGCACTGGTATCTTAAAAATCCCATTACAATGAGTTATCTATGGAACAGAAGAAAGTAGTCCCGTTAAATAAACAACAACACGCCAAAACTAAAATCAGTAATGAGAATGCGTTTAGTCATATTGCCAATGAGCATATGCTGCCAATAGTCGTGCACGAATTTGTGGTGGCTGGGGCTGAATTCCCCGTTGTGTTTGTTAAAGATAGCCAGAATGACAGTTTTCAGCCGGTGGTATTACTGGGGTTAGCTGCAAACCAGAACCTGATAATTGAAGAGGGTAAATGGCAGGCTCTTTACGTACCGCGTGTTGCACGCAATTATCCGTTAGTGCTGGTGCAACCAGATCCAGACAGTGATCGGTTAGTGGTGGCAGTGGATGAATCGTCAGCACGGGTAAATGAAAATGAAGGCTTTCCGTTATTTAAAGACGACGGCAGTGAAACCGATTATCTGGCCGATCGCAAAAAACAAATGAGTGATTATGTAGAATACAGTCAGATGACCCGTGGTTTCAGTGCGAAATTAAAAAGCCTGGGGCTGATTAAAGAGCAGGTGCTTACTATTACCGTCGACGGTGAACCCCGTAATATCAACGGGATTCATATGGTTGACGAGAAAAAGCTCAACGAGTTGGACAATGACGCGTTTCTGGAACTTAGAAAGTCAGGCTTTCTGACAGCCATCTACGCCCATCTGATGTCACTGCAGCATACGCAGAAACTGGTGCAGAAGCTGGCAAAACCGGCTTAAGTAGCATGCGGAGAAAATGGCACTTGAGGGTGCCATTTTTTTTCAGGTTCCCGGCAGGCTGTCTGGCTTGAGCCGCGGTTAGCCGTCACATAGCTTAGTCAGCCAGCACCTTGTTGCAGGGTGGCTTGAGTTTAATTATGGCTCTGGCATAGTGAGTAGGGCACATTAATTTGAATGACCAAATGATGACAGCAGCAAAACAGAACCTGACAACCGGCAGTATTGCTGTTGCCCGGTTATTTGATGGCGACACCTGGCACTATAATGTTGAGCTAAGCTGGCAGCAAGGCATCATTACCGGGATAAGACCAGCAGCCGGTGCCGTTCATGCCGGGGCGCTGGCCTCGGGTTTTATTGACCTGCAGGTGAATGGCGGTGGCGGCGTACTCTTTAATACGGCCCCCGATTTAGCTACTCTGCAAATAATGGCAAAGGCGCATGCCTGTTTTGGCACCACAGCCATGCTACCGACTGTTATTACTGATTCTGTTTCGGTAATGCAGCAAGCGGCAGATGTGGTAGCGCAGGCTATTGCAGCAAAATTACCGGGTATTATTGGCCTGCATTTTGAAGGTCCGCATTTATCTGTCCCCAAAAAGGGAGTTCACCCTGCCTGCCATATCCGACCGCTTACCGACTCTGAAATGGCGATTTATCAGCGCAACGATATTGGCATCAAGCTTATTACGGTGGCACCGGAGAATGTGACGCCGGCACAAATAAAGCAATTAACAGAGGCTGGCATGCAGGTATGGCTGGGCCACTCTGATGCCGATGCTGCGACAGTAGAGCTTGCACTGGCTGCCGGAGCCAGAGGCTTTACCCATTTATATAATGCGATGTCGCCACTGACGTCACGCGAGCCGGGGATGGTGGGCGTGGCACTGACAGATGCTGACAGCTGGTGTGGCATAATTCTGGATGGTCAGCATTTGCATCCTATTGCGGCAAAGCTGGCCCTGGCCGCCAAACCTAAGGGTAAAATGCTGTTGGTAACCGATGCGATGTCACCGGTTGGCACCACGGATTGCGAATTTGCTTTTTTTGGCGGTAAAGTTATCCGCCAGGGTAACAAGTTGACTAACGAAACCGGGGCACTGGCGGGCTCTGTGCTGGATATGGCAAGTGCGGTGCGTTATACCATCCAGGCCCTTGCGGTTGAACCGGATGAAGCATTGCGAATGGCGACGCTTTATCCTGCCGAGGCGTTAGGCTGTGCTGACCGCTATGGGCGGCTTCGTCAGGGATATCGGGCTGATATGGTATTACTGGATGAACAGTTTCAGGTTCAGCATAACTGGATAGCCGGCAGCACTGTTTATCAGGTGCGGCCGCTGGAATAAACAGGACAAAGGGAATGAACCAGATGAATACCTCTGCTGCCCGGCCCGGGCGCCAAAGTGCCTTGCTGCCAATGATTATTATCGCCATCTTATTCTTTATTTTTGGTTTTGTTACCTGGCTGAATGGCTCATTAATTCCATTTTTAAAAATTGTCTGCGATCTGAATGAGTTTCAGGCATTGCTGGTGACGTTTGCATTTTACATTGCCTATGTGGTGATGGCATTGCCGATGTCATTGGTATTAAACAAAGCAGGTTATAAAAATGGCATGGTGCTGGGCTTACTGATCATGGCCATCGGCGCCATTATGTTCATTCCTGCGGCGCAAACATCTCACTATGCATTATTCCTGGCTGCCCTATTTATCCTCGGCACGGGTCTGACCATTTTGCAAACTGCTGCCAATCCCTATGTCGTCTGTATTGGCTCACGTGAAAGTGCCGCGATGCGGATCAGTATTATGGGGCTGGTTAACAAGGGGGCCGGTTTTATCGTGCCTATTATTTTTACTGCCTGGGTATTAACCGGTATTGAGCAGTTTTCAGAGGAGGCACTGGCGTTGCTGCCAGCAGCAGAACGAAGTGAACAACTGGCCGAATTGTCTAACCGCCTGGTGACGCCATATATTTATATGACCGCAGTATTATTGCTGTTGGCGGCGTTTGTAAAGTTTTCACCGTTACCTGAGTTAAATTTAAATGACAGTAACGATACTGCGGCTGCCAACCCATCCTGGACGGCTGTGTTTAGTTACCCACATCTGATGCTGGGTGTGCTTGCCCTGTTTGTTTATGTCGGGGTCGAGGTTATTGCCGGTGATACTATTGGTTTATATGGCCAGGGGCTGGGTGTGGCTCATTTTGGTGCTTTAACGTCTTATACTATGGCATTTATGGTACTGGGTTATCTGGTTGGGGTGTGCTGTATTCCAAAATACTTATCCCAGGAGCGGGCTTTGCAAGGCTCGGCGCTGTTTGGCATCGTGTTTACCCTGGGTGTTATGTTCGGTAGTACGGAAAGCCATTTACTGGCCGACATGCTGTTCGGCTGGTGGGGTGTTCCACTGGTGC
The DNA here is from genome assembly GCF_033722355.1 of Arsukibacterium sp. GTDB lineage: Bacteria > Pseudomonadota > Gammaproteobacteria > Enterobacterales > Alteromonadaceae > Alishewanella. The sequence goes on from NZ_JAWVZF010000038.1 coordinate 8,660, forward strand.
CCGATACCGTATTGTTTCTGGCATTACTGGGGTTTGCCAATGCCCTGGTATGGCCGGCAGTATGGCCGCTGGCCCTTCAGGGACTGGGTAAGCTTACCAGCACCGGATCGGCTTTACTGATTATGGGTATTGCTGGCGGCGCGCTTTTACCGCTGGTTTATGGTTATCTGGCTCACACCAGCGGCAATAGCCAGCTTGCTTACTGGATGATGCTGCCTTGTTACGCTTATATTCTGTTTTATGCGTTCAAAGGGCATAAACTGAGAAGCTGGCGTTAATGCTCCAGGTCAGTTTTTTCTGAATTTTGCCTGTAAAGCCCGCTCAACATGAGCGGGCACAAAACTACTGATATCACCGCCATGCCGGCACACTTCTTTGACCAGGGTAGACGAAATAAAGGTATTTTTTTCCGACGGGGTCATAAACAGGCTATCAAGCTCCGGATTCAACTGGCGGTTCATGCTGGCCAGCTGAAACTCATATTCATAGTCGGCCACAGCGCGCACTCCCCGCAGCAGCACCAGAGCCTGTTGCTCTTTTGCAAACTGCGCTAATAAACCGGAAAAGCCAATGACCTGCACATTGCTGCAGCCAGCAAACGCCTGCTCTGCCAGTTGAACCCGTTCATCCAGGCTGAACAAGGGTTGCTTACTCGGGTTGGCCGCGACCCCGACAACCACGGCATCAAACAGCCTGGCAGCCCGCAATACTAAATCACTATGACCATTGGTTAATGGGTCGAAGGTGCCTGGATAAATGGCTTTTACTTTCATATTGATATGCTTAAGTTGTCGTCAGCCGATGCCATGAAGGCGTAAGCGACTAGAGTTTTTAGTCAGTTTGGCGTTACTATAGCAAATTACTGTAGCAACAAAGAAGCTTAGCTGCCGACATGGAAAAAAAGCTCAGAACCAAAGATAAAATTCTGCAGGCCAGTATTGCGTTATTTAATGAGGTTGGTGAACGTCAGGTAACCACCAATCATATCGCGGCCCATCTGGGCATCAGTCCGGGTAATTTGTACTATCATTTTCGAAATAAAGAAGACATTGTCCGGCAGATTTTTAAAGAGTATGCCAAGTTACTGGAAACCCGAATTAAACCGCCAGCGGCTAAGACAGAGGCGCTTGATGCCCTGGCGGAGTATCTGGATGCGGTGTTCGAGCTGATGTGGCGTTTTCATTTTTTCTATGCCAATCTGCCGGATATCCTGGCCCGTGACAGTGCCTTACAGCAGGATTACGCCAAAGTACAACAAGGTGTGCTGGAGCGGGTGATTTCAGTGCTGAAGGTATTGAAGGCAAAAGCCATTATTGAAATTGCCGATGAAGACATCACCGGCTTTGCTCATAGCATTAAGTTGCTGGTGACATTCTGGATAAGTTATCTGAAAACTCAGGCTCCAGACAAAGCCATTGATCAGGCAAGTGTTTATCAGGGCGTGTTAAAGGTACTATTACTGTTTAAACCTTATGCCACCGTTCAGGCTCTGCCGCAGATCAGTAAATTACAACAGCACTATGCCAATTTGGCGGGTGCAGATCAGACCAGCTAGTTGAAACCAGCCGGCTTGTATCTGATTATTTACAGCTGTAAACCTGACCATATTGCAACGTGACAACCAAACGCTGCATAGCAGCGTGTTAACCATTACAATGTGCATCTTTTAAATCTGCTCAGACTATCGCCAACCAGGAGGCCGCATGCGCAACAGCGCTTTTCTGCAACATTTACAACAGCAAATCGAAGAGGTAACCACTGAAGGGTTATTTAAAGCAGAACGGATTATCTCCTCCCAGCAGCAGGCCGATGTTACCGTAGGCGGAACTCAGGTATTAAATTTCTGTGCCAATAATTATTTAGGTTTGGCTAATCACCCGGATTTAATTGCAGCGGCCAAACAGGGGCTGGATAGCCATGGCTTTGGCGTGGCCTCGGTACGATTCATTTGTGGTACTCAGGATATTCATAAAACGCTTGAAGGGAAGATCAGCGAGTTTCTGGGTACCGAAGATACTATTTTGTATTCCTCTTGCTTTGATGCGAATGGCGGGTTATTTGAAACTATTTTAGGCGCAGAAGACGCTGTTATCTCTGATGCGTTAAATCATGCTTCGATTATTGATGGTGTCAGGTTGTGTAAAGCGAAGCGCTACCGCTATGCCAATAATGATATGGCAGATTTGGAAGCCCAGTTAAAACAGGCTGATGCCGACGGCGCCCGTTTTAAACTGATCGCCACTGACGGTGTATTTTCGATGGATGGCGTTATCGCTGATTTAAAGTCGGTATGTGACCTGGCTGATAAGTACAACGCGCTGGTCATGGTCGATGATAGCCATGCGGTCGGTTTTGTCGGTAAAAATGGCCGTGGTACTCACGAATACTGTGACGTGCTGGAGCGGGTAGATATTATTACCGGCACCCTGGGTAAAGCACTTGGTGGCGCTTCAGGCGGTTATACCTCCGGTAAAAAAGAAGTGATTGCCTGGCTGCGCCAGCGCTCACGGCCTTATTTATTTTCAAATTCCCTGGCACCGTCTATCGTCACCGCATCGATTAAAGTGCTGGAGATGCTGGCGTCAGGTGATGAATTGCGCGCGAAGTTATGGCAGAACGCCAATTATTTTCGCGAAAAAATGGCGGCGGCAGGTTTTACCCTGGCAGGGAAAGATCATGCCATTATTCCGGTAATGCTGGGCGATGCTAAAGTCGCGGCCGAAATGGCAAAACGGATGCTGGCAGAAGGTATTTATGTGGTGGGTTTCTCCTTTCCGGTGGTGCCCAAAGGGCAGGCACGGATCCGGACGCAAATTTCCGCCGCACACAGCAAAGCACAACTGGATAAAGCAATTGCTGCTTTTATCCGGATAGGTAAAGACATGGGCGTGATCGCATAAGGGCGGGACGTAAAATGAAAGCATTAGCAAAATTAAAAGCAGAACCGGGCATTTGGCAAACTGAGGTTGAAAAACCGGAAGTGGGTCCGAATGACGTGTTAATTAAAATAAAAAAAACCGCGATCTGCGGCACCGATGTCCATATCTACAAATGGGATGAATGGGCCCAGAATACGATACCGCACGGTATGGTTGTCGGCCATGAGTACGTTGGTGTTATTGAGGGTATGGGCTCTGAAGTCAAAGGGTTTAAAGTAGGTGACAGGGTGTCTGGTGAAGGTCATATTACCTGTGGCTATTGTCGTAACTGCCGTGCTGGCCGGGTTCATTTGTGCCGTAATACCACTGGTGTGGGTGTTAACCGGCCGGGATCCTTTGCCGAGTACCTGGTGATCCCGGCGTTTAACGCCTTTAAATTACCCGACAATATACCGGATAATATCGCGGCGATATTTGATCCTTTCGGCAATGCGGTTCATACCGCTCTGTCGTTTGATCTGGTTGGCGAAGATGTGCTGATTACCGGCGCCGGTCCTATTGGTATTATGGCGGCGGCAGTTGCGAGGCATGTCGGTGCCCGCCATGTGGTGATCACGGATGTTAATCAGTACCGGCTGGATTTAGCGCTGAAAATGGGTGCTACAAAAGCAGTTGATGTCAGCAAACAGAATTTAAAAGATGTGATGAAAGAGCTTGGCATGACAGAGGGCTTTGATGTCGGACTGGAAATGTCCGGGGTGCCCTCAGCGTTTCGCAGCATGCTCGATACCATGAACCATGGTGGCAAGATTGCTATGCTAGGCATTCCACCGTCAGATATGGCAGTCGACTGGAATAAAGTCATTTTCAAAGGGCTTATTATTAAAGGGATTTACGGCCGGGAAATGTTTGAAACCTGGTATAAAATGGCCAGTTTAATTCAGTCAGGGCTGGATTTAACGCCGATGGTAACGCATGAAATGCCGATGGAGCGCTTCCAGGAAGGTTTTGACATTATGTGTTCCGGCCAGTCAGGCAAGGTAGTGTTGAATTGGTCTTAGCAGCAAAAAAGACCGGCTGCTAAACGGAAAAAAGGCGAACCTCTGGTTCGCCTTTTGCGTATTAAGCTTGCGCTTAACGGGCTATGGTAATAACTGGCGAGGTCCAGGTTTCCCAGTGCGCAGGATTACTTTCATCGCCGAGCGCTTTCAGTACTCTTAACTGCAATACGTAATCGCCATCAGGCACGACTTTTGTTTTACCTTTACCGCCGTTACTATGGATGCGTGTGCCATCCCAGCTGAAGGTAAAGAAGCCTGTTGGAGTGCTGTTACGGGGCAGATAATCATACACATTGGTTTTATGGAACACCGGATGAACAGGCTGCATTGAACCCGCATGCAGGATATTCATTTCCATATAGCGGGCATGATGATCAAAGTGGATCAGGAACCAGGGCAGATCATCTCCCTGCATACTGTAACTGCAATTGACGGTGCAAGGGGCAAAGAAGCCACCGCTCAGCTGAGCGAGCCATGGGAAGCCATTACCCGTTGGCGCTAAGACCTGAATGCTCTGATAATCACCGACAAAGCCGGCAAACGGCACACGGTAAGCCTGTCCGCCATCATCTGGCGTAAATACAATATAGCCACCGTACTGACCATAGTCAGGTAGGGTAGCCGGAGTGATGGTGGCATCGACCGTCGCACTGCTGCCTGGCGCTACGGTCAGCATATCGCTACTGAAGCTAACACTGGCATTACCTGCGAAGAAGCTGGGCGTAATAATGCCGCCGGTTGACAGGGCATTCACCGAAGACAGCTGATAAGTGACTGCCTCGGTTCCATTATTATATACCGTCAGGCGTTGGCTAAAGGGCCCGGCTTCACCTTCACCAGTAGCTATTTTACCCGGTGTGATATAAGTGTTGGCAGTGATGCTGTCATCCACATCTACCATACCTGCACCCTGCCGATGGACATTATCCAGGAAACCTAAACCGGGGTTTAGCGACCAGACTTTTGGGTCGGCGCTGTTTTGCAGCACAGAGCGGACTGACATCACTGGTGTCTCAGGTTTTGCCTGCAGCAATAACGCCGCAGAGCCGGCAACATGAGGAGAGGACATTGACGTGCCACTTAATGTAGCAAAACCGCCACGCTCCAGCGGATAAGTAGAGAAGATGCTACCACCCGGCGCACCGATATCAGGTTTTAATGCCAGATCGGGGGACAACCCGTAAGAACTGAAGCTGGAAATCAGACCACCTACCGGTAGCTTCTGATCGGTCCAGGTGAGCACTGGCGCTGCCTGGCCTCTGATAAACATACCATCTTCCAACGAGATGCTTACCACGGGTACCGGTCCGACAGGGCCGCTAAGGGTACCGCTGAAATTACCTGGATTAAGGTTATGGATCACGACTGAGGTCGCACCGGCATTTATCGCATTCAGTGCTTTTTCCCTAAAGGTACAGACTCCCCGCTCTGCCAGGGCCGCTTTGCCTGCCGGAATGGCTAATAATGGATCACCGTTGCAGGCCCGGCCAATAAAGACCAGATCTTCGTTGCCAGCAGTGGGTGCCGGTACGCTGAAACTCATCGTGTTATAAGTGATATTACGGCCGGCAACTTGCAGCACGTCAGACAGGGTGACATTATCAAAAGATGCTACCCCTATCACATGCTCACCAAGACCCGGCGCACCAGCAGAATACAGGCCACTGCCACCACTGTTACCAATTGAGGCGACGACCACCATGCCTTGCTCAACCAGACGATCTGCCGCCTGAGCGGTGGGATACTGTGGCCATTGAAATGCGGAGCCAATACTCATATTTAAAATATGCATGCCATCTGCATAGGCCCGCTCCATCGCTGCAATCATAATATCGGCAGTGGTACTGCCGTTGCAGCCAAATACCCGATAGGCACCAAAGGTAACATCAGGAGCCACGCCGACAACAGTGCCATTGGCGCCAACAATCCCGGCTACGTGAGTGCCGTGGCCACCGCAGTCATCCGGGTTATCATCAGGATTGGGAACCGGGTTATAGGAAGGACTGGTCGGGTCAGCATTAAAGGCATCACCAACAAAATCATAGCCATAGGCGATTCGCGGTGTTGGAAATGCGGTTGAACCATTGCTGCCGTTACCACCAAAATCAGGATGGTCAATATCAATCCCGCTATCCATGACAGCGACTTTAATGCCGGTGCCAGTATATCCCAACGTATTTTGCGCGATATCAGCACCGGTCATACTAATCGCTGTGGCCATATCAGCAGCAGAACCGCCGCTGTTAATTTCGGGATTAGGGGTTTGAATTAATTCTACCGGGTAAATTGCTTTAACGCCGGGAATTTGCATTAACTTAGCGCGTTCAGCCGGGCTGATCTCTATTGAAAATCCGTTGAACAAGGTGTCAAAACTGCGCCGCTCTTTAAACTGCACTCCGGCGTCTTTCGCTGCCTTGCGAAATTGTCCTTGGGCAGCAGCAATATTTTTCTTTGAGTTACCATCGGCGATGGGGTTAGCAGACAACTCGACAAACCAGAGGTTGCCACCTTCTGCAGCATTTACCGGCAGTTGTTGCTGAGCTAAAGCTGCCTGAATGCTAAATGCCAGCAAGCAGGCTGAAGCAATCCGGACGCTGCCGGCAAATTTATTTTTTTTTGAGGACATTTATGAATACTCCATTTCTCATTAGTGCGCCTTAACAGCACCCCCATGGTTCTGTTAAGCGGCTTTGCAGGCCAGAAAAGCAAAGGTAAACAGCTCAGAAAACCGGCTTAAAACAGGCCACAGAAAGTAAAGGTGTTGTTTATATTTTGAGCAAGTGACAATGCAAAAAAAACAGGCTGGAAAGACCAGTTACAACTGTAAACAATAAAGGAAGGAGATGACCGGCGTCTGCCAGACGCAGTTTTTATGAGCTGTAAACCTGATTACGGCCTTTTCTTTTAGCCTGGTATAAGGCTTTGTCAGCGTCGGCCAGCAGTTCTGTTAGGTCGTAGCCCGACTGACTTACATCACTGACCCCAAAACTGGCGGTGATGGTAATTTGATGATCATACTGCTCAGTATTAATGGTTGCTAAGGCCTCACGGCATATTTCGGCCAGCATTTCTGCTTTAGACAACACGCAGTCGGGTAACACTATCGCAAACTCTTCACCACCAATGCGGCCGAAAATATCACTGTTACGCATAAAATGGCGGCAAGTTTGCACCACTTGTTGTAAGGCCCAGTCACCGGCGGCATGGCCGAATTTATCATTAATACTCTTAAAATAATCTAAATCAAATAAGATAGCAGCAAGCGGCTTCTGTTTTTTCTGACAGTAACTAATAGCCAGCCTGGCTTGCTGGTTAAAATGGTAGCGATTGCTGATGCCGGTAAGCTGATCATACTCGGCCATGTGCCGAAAGCGGCGGCTGCCTTTGATGCCGCGATAAGCCAGCACCGCCAGCATCAGTGTCAGGCTAATCAACAAATACAGCATTAAGTTACGGTTTTTTGCCTGTTGCTGATATAAATTTCGCTCCAGCGACAGCAGTTCGTTATCTTTATCGAGCAGGGCTATATGGCGTGCCTGCAACTGAGCTTCACTGCTGGCCATCTGGTAAGCCAGTTGCTGACTGGCTTTTTCCTCGGCAATGGCTACTTCGGTTTGTCTGAGCTTATCAGCATACTGCAGCAATTGCTGAAAATCACCCTGCTGCTTGGCCAGTAAATAAAGCACCCGGTAGGTGGCCAGTACAGCAGGATCGTTACGATCAGTGGGTAAAATACGCTCAGCCTCTGCCGCCAGCGTAACTGCCTGCTCCAGCTGGTCTGAATGCAACAGTGCTTCGGCTGCGGCCGCATTAAAGCCGGCGCTTAATATCGGGTAGCGGGTCTCCTGTACTTTAGGCAGGTGCTGGTGATACAGCTGCAGCACAGTGTGATATTGCTGTTGCTCCAGCAGGTAAAACAGATGGTTGCGGATGATAAGCAACTGAAAGACAGATTCCGCCGCTTGTTCACACAGCGTATTGGCTTCATTAAATTTGGTGAGATAGGTGTCAAAACCGGCTGTATGGTAAGTGCCTTGCAGTCCGAGAGCCATTAAGCGACAACTCAAACTTTCATTCTTGCTAAGAGATAATCCCCTTTCAATTAATTGCTGGGTTAAGTCATAGCGTTCAATATTATTAAAAAGCAGGATTACCTGGCCAATTACCTGATAGTAGTTCAGGTCATTTGTCAGTGTTGGTAACGCAGTTAATAGTTGCTCAACACTGAGGAAAGCTTCAAGGTAGTGATAACTCAGTATGTGAATATTAACCTTAAGGCCAATTACTCTTAAAGTAATCAGATTATTGTCCTTAAAATCAATACTTTCCAGAATTTCCAATGCGGTTTTAAAATCACCTCTAGTGGTGAGATCGTATGCAGTTAGTAGATCCAGATATTGTTGCTCAGTGGCAGTTAAATTATGAGTATCGAGTTCTGCCTTTAAAGCCTGCAGTGCATAACTAAACTGTACCGGATCTTTAAGTCTAAGTTCATCTAGTTTCTTCAGATTTTCGGTTACAGTTATTCCATACACTTTGAATATGCATAAACATATAGCCAAAACCATAATTTTAATCAGTAAGCGGGGTATTGCCATGATTCGCTTAAACTGCTGATTTTAATAAATCTTTATTATCTTCAGGTTCAGGTTCAGGTTCAGGTTCTGGCGTTGTAGGTTCTTGAGGTTCCTGTTTCTCTGGTTCCTCAGGGGCAGGAGTTATTATAAAACAAATAATTTTCTCTTTTAGCAGCGCCTGCTCGTCACTGGCCAGCACCTGTTGCAGTGCAGTGACGGCTTCACTCGGCGTGTTATCCCAGTTGGGTTGCAGCGCCAGGGTAACTAACTGTTCGGTAATATTTGGCATAATGGTCGGCATTGCTAAGAAGTTATGCCTAATTTAGGTAGTTTTAACAAAAGCTACAAGTACTATTTGTGCTTATTTTATTTGCAGACTGAACAGTAAAAAATCGTCTGGCAGGCGGTGTTGTTGTGCAAAACCCAGTTTACGGGCAGAGCTAATAGCTGCGTTATTGGTGCTGTGAATACGCGTGGTCAGCTGTGTCACCCGGCTATCTGCGCTGGCGGTTTGCAGCAGTAACTGGCCAAGCGCGGTACCCAGCCCCTGCTGTTGCCAGGCCGGAAGCAGCATCCGGCCTATTTCGGCACTGCCTTGCTCTGGCAATATATTCAGCATGGCCAGGCCAATGTTTTGCTGGCTGGGGCTATGGTTAACCAGATAATAGGCCGGCCCAGTGCTGAGTTTAAGGATCCGGCCAAAACGTTGCCGCGCTTCGTCCACGCTTAGCGGCGGCTGAATATATTGCATTACCTGCGGGCAGCTAAAAAGTGCAATAAACAGCGGCTCTGCGGCTGGCGTTAGCGGCGACAGGCTTAATACCGGCTCAGCTGGTGGCATCGGGTTTAATATCGGGCTGAGCATCAAGCGCAGCCAGCTGGGCCAGCATGGTCGTGTTCGGCTGCAGTTTACTGGCCGGAGGGATAACCAGTGTGGTTTTGCCGGTCACGGCCGCACTGGCCAGCGCATTAAGTGGCAGGCTATCAATGCGCGGCTGTTCGGTTGGCAGGCTGGCCGCTTCGTACAGGGTAATCATATGCCCCGGCGGATAAAACTGGCATAAATAATCGGTTAACAGCTGGCGGTACTGGCCGGGGGTACTAAAACGGGCCAGGCTGCGATCTCCTGCCACCCCCAATTGCCACAGTACTAAATAGGCTGCGGTATCTATAGTGCGCTGATAAAACATAAACTGGCTGCATTCATGCAGCTGGCAGCCATAGCGGCCCGGATCTATGCCTAAATCGGCATACAGGCAATCTTCTGCTGAAATACCAGGCAGCATTTTGCTGTAATAACCCAGCTCACGGGCCTGGCGCACCGCCTCATGCGGCACCAGCGCAAACACCGCCGGGTGACCATAAAAAGCGCCGACCACTTTTTTACCGGCTGTTACTTCAGCCAGCATTGCCTCGACCATCAGCTGGTAGCTATGTTGGCGCGATGGCGCCTGATGATAATAAGGCTGTAACGAGCGGACGTCGGGGTGCATTTGCAGTAGCCATTGCTCGGTCATCGCATCGGCCATTAGCATAAACACCACATCGGCCTGCTCTATATAGTTGCGGCTTAAGGGGTCAAGATGGGCGCCAAGCATAATACCGGTGCCAACACATATCAGGCTGCCTTGCTGCATCTGTTACTCCCGTTGTACGCCGCTGACGCTTCAGATTATTTGGCTAACTGCTGTTGCAGCAGCGCTAGGATATCCTGGCTTTTGCCAAGCAGCCGCAGTTGGCTGAATAAGCTTTGGGCTTCAGGGTACTGCAATTTTAAGTAACTAAACCACTGTTTTACCCGGTTAGCATAATATTTGCCTTTGTCGCCGGCAATTTCAAATTCGGAGTAGTGCATTAACAGCTGCAATACCTGAGGCCAAGGCATGGCGGGCTGCTGCAGGCGGATATGCTGTGCCAGGTTGGGCATCGCCAGTGCGCCACGGCCCAGCATAATATCCTGACAATTGCTTTGTTGCTGACAAAGCAGCGCATCGCTGGCGGTCCATATTTCGCCATTGGCAATCAGTGGAATAGAGACATGCTGTTTAATCCGGGCAATCCAGGGCCAGTAGGCTGGTGGCCGGTATCCGTCGGTTTTAGTGCGGGCATGCACGGCCAAACTGCTGGCACCGGCCGCGGCAATAGCGCAGGCATTATCCAGGGTAAGGCTGGTATCCTCATAACCTAAACGGATTTTAGCGCTGACGGCAAAGGCTGGCGGTACTGCATCGCGCACCGCTTTAACAATCCGGTACAGCTTGTCGGTTTCTTTTAACAGCACCGCACCGCCGCGGCTTTTGTTTACCGCTTTTGCCGGACAACCGAAATTTAAGTCGACGCCGGGTGATCCCAGCTCAACTGCCCGCAGCGCGTTTTCGGCCAGCCAGCCGGGCTCTTGCCCTAACAACTGCACCCTAACCGGCGTGCCGGCCAGGGTTTTGCCGCCTTGCAGCAGCTCAGGGCACAGCCGGGTAAA
>NZ_JAWVZF010000039.1:0-19488 GCF_033722355.1 Arsukibacterium sp.
GACTGGCCACGACGTCCGCCGCCACCAAAGATGTCACCGAACACATCGCCGAAAATATCACCAAAGTCACCCGCGCCAGCACCGCCACCAAAACCACCGCCGCCACCGCGGCTGGGGTCTACCCCGGCATGGCCAAAACGATCATAGGCAGCGCGTTTTTGCTCGTCTGATAAAACCTCATAGGCTTCCTGGACTTCTTTAAACTTCTCTTCCATGCTTTTATCACCCTGAGTGCGATCAGGATGAAACTTCATAGCGAGGCGTTTATAAGCCTTTTTGATGTCTTTATCATCGGCGCCTTTAGCGACACCCAATACTTCATAGTAGTCACGCTTTGACATAAATTCAGTGCTTACTTCTTAGTCAAAGGGCTGCAGCAAGCTGCAGCCCGGGCCTTTATTATTTGTTGTCGTCTTTTACTTCTTCAAACTCAGCGTCAACAACATCGTCATTACCAGCTGCCTGTTGCTGGCCGGCATCGGCTCCACCCTGCTGGGCTTTGGCCTGAGCGGCTTCGATCAGCTTCTGCGACGCCTGGGCTAACGCCTGTGTTTTGGCATCAATTTCAGCTTTATCGCTGCTCTTAAGCGACGTTTCTAACTCGCTGATTGCTTTTTCAATCGCGGCTTTATCATCGCTGTTTAAGCTGTCGCCCACTTCTTCCAGCTGTTTACGGGTAGCATGCACCATGGCATCGGCATGATTACGGGTTTGAACCAGCTCTTCAAACTTTTTATCTTCTTCAGCGTGTGCTTCAGCATCACGAACCATCGCTGCGATTTCATCTTCCGATAAGCCAGAAGAGGATTTGATCGTGATCTTCTGCTCTTTACCGGTGTCTTTATCTTTGGCCGATACATGCAGGATACCGTCCGCATCTAAATCAAAGGTTACTTCAATTTGCGGCTCACCGCGCCGTGCCGGGCGAATGCCTTCCAGGTTGAACTGGCCCAGAGACTTGTTATCGCTGGCGCGTTTACGCTCGCCCTGTAACACATGAATGGTTACCGCAGACTGATTGTCATCCGCTGTTGAGAACACCTGTGACTTCTTGGTCGGAATAGTGGTATTTTTCTCAATCAGCGCCGTCATCACACTACCCATGGTTTCGATACCCAGAGATAAAGGTGTCACATCCAACAGCAGCACGTCTTTTACATCACCAGATAGCACGGCACCCTGAATAGCAGCGCCTACTGCAACCGCCTCATCCGGGTTGACGTCCTTACGCGGTTCTTTACCAAAGAACGCAGACACGGCTTCCTGGACTTTTGGCATCCGGGTCTGACCGCCAACCAGAATAATCTCGTTAATTTCGCTGACACTCAGATCAGCATCGGCCAGGGCTTTTTTCAGCGGCTCTAAAGTGCGCTGCACTAAGTCTTCAACTAATGACTCGAGCTTGGCACGGGTTACTTTAATATTTAAATGTTTTGGACCTGAAGAATCTGCGGTGATATAAGGCAGGTTAACTTCAGTTTGCGATGCTGATGACAGCTCAATTTTGGCTTTTTCAGCGGCTTCTTTTAAGCGCTGCATCGCCAGGGGATCGTTTCGCAGATCCATACCCTGCTCTTTCTTAAACTCTTCAACCAGGTAGTTAATGACCCGGTTATCAAAGTCTTCACCACCTAAATGCGTATCACCATTGGTTGATAACACTTCAAAGGTTTGCTCGCCGTCCACATCGTCAATTTCAATAATTGAGATATCGAAAGTACCGCCACCTAAGTCATAGACTGCAATCTTGGTGTCGCCTTTCTTTTTATCCATACCATATGCCAGCGCGGCAGCAGTTGGCTCGTTGATAATGCGCTTGACATCCAAACCGGCAATACGGCCAGCATCTTTCGTTGCCTGACGCTGGGCATCATTAAAATACGCGGGTACGGTGATAACAGCAGCAGTTACCGGCTCGCCTAAGAAATCCTCAGCGGTTTTCTTCATTTTCTTCAGCACTTCAGCTGAAATTTGCGGCGCAGCCAGTTTCTTGTCTTTAACTTCAACCCAGGCATCACCATTATCTGCCTTCACAATTTTGAAAGGCATGATTTTGATGTCACGCTGCACTTCCTCGTCTTCGAAACGACGGCCGATCAGACGCTTAATCGCATACAGGGTATTTTTAGGGTTAGTAACCGCCTGACGCTTTGCCGGCTGACCTACTAACACCTCACCATCTTCAGCGTAAGCAATAATTGAAGGCGTAGTACGCGTGCCTTCTGCATTTTCTAATACCCGAGGTTTGTCGCCATCTAACACAGCAACACATGAATTGGTTGTACCCAAATCAATACCGATTATTCTACCCATAACTGCTCTCCACTTATATTCTGAACAATTAACAATTGCGTTGAGCGATTAATGGGGATTAGCCCTGATCGATTCAAGGTTATTCATTAAAAAATTTTAGAATACTCAGCCAGTGGCTTGTATCACAGACATACCTGATTACGCCCTGCCTGTTTGGCCCGGTATAATGCCTGATCTGCTTTATTAATCAGTTGCTCTGCGCTTGGCAGTTTATCATCTGCAGAGCAGGCGACACCGGCAGAGAAACTACAGCTGAATGGTTCACCTGCGGTATTAAAATGCAGCAGAACAAAGTTTTGTAATATTTGCCGGGTCAGTAACTGTGCTTGCTTCGAGTCACAATCTGGCAATACCAGCAAAAATTCCTCACCGCCATAGCGCCCGGCACGGTCTGTTTTGCGGATCCGCTTGCGAAGCAACGTAGCTAATGCAGTAATCACTACATCGCCGGTAGCATGACCATAATTATCATTGACCTTTTTAAAGTGATCGATATCCAGCATCACAATACTTAACGGCTTGCCGCTGCGCTCACTGCGCTCAAATTCCAGTTCAGCGGCATCTTTAATCGCACTGTGTTTAACCAAACCGGTTAAGCTGTCCTTTTCTATCAGAGTCTTAATTTGTAAACTGCGGGCAAGTCTTACCCGCACTGCTTTGGCAAGCTGACCATCATCAATAGGTTTGGTTATAAAGTCATCTGCACCATAAGACAGCGCACGGTTTTGTAGCCCGCGATTTTGCTCAGATGACAGAAAAACAATAGGCAGACGCCGTAGCTGCGGATATTGTCTTATCACACCCGCCAGTTCAGCACCACTGTACTGCGGCATATACATATCCATCAGAATGAGATCGGGCTGAAAATTAATCAGCTCCTCAATAATATGCTGCGGCTGACTATTGATTCTGGTTTCGATACCGATAGCGTTCAAAACTAATTCATAATGTTCTGCCAGCATCACATCATCATCAATAATATATACCCGACCATGACTGCCACCCGCCTGTTCCAGCAACTCGGCTATCCTGCTCATCATATTTGGTACATCCAGTGGCGAAACAAAAAAATCATCCGCATGCTGCTGGGCAGCCTGTATCCGCAATGAAAAATCGTCCTGCTGGGAAAACATCAACAAACGGCATTGTCGTTGCTGAACCAAATTTAATAATAAACTTTGTTTAAATATCTCAGCACCGTCAGCCTGCTTTACCTGAGTAAAAAGCAGGGCTGGCGTGTCTGTTTGCAGTTGCTTAATACACTCTTCAAAACTCGCAATGTGGCGTACCGGATGCCCGAAAGCCTGCAGCTGAACACTTAGTTCAGATAACAGCTCAGAAGCATCCAGCATTAACCAGATACTCTGCTGCTCTGCTTTGAGCGGCACCCCGGCTGAGGTTAAGTTAACAGGTGCATTAAGCTGGTGCGCAACCGTTTGTTTAAAAACACTGAGCTGCTGGTTTAAATCGGGCATTTTCAGTGCACGCATTTCTGGTGACAGCGCAATGATATCAACAACCAGTTGTTCAATCTTGCGGGCAAGCCTGCCGAGCATCGCATAACCAAAAGTACCACTGGCGCCAGCAAGTTTGTGGGCCTCAGCCCTTAACTGGCCAAGCTCGTTGCCGGTCTTTTGCTGCAAAGCCAGTTGCAGCATGGCTTCGGCTCTGTCGGGCAGGCTTTGCTCGAAACGTTGCCTGACCCTGCCAAAAGCCTCGCTGATATCTATCTGAGTTTTCGATGACGGCATAACATGTCCTGACTTACTGGTTAAGATACCTTTGCTGGTAGCAGAAAGTAAAAGCTCGACCCCGCTCCCGGTTTGGAAGTAAAATCAATCAGTCCTCCCATCTGCTGCACCAACTCTTTACAAATTGCCAATCCCAGGCCTGTGCCGCCACTTTGCCGCTGGTTAGAACCATCAGCCTGAGCGAAACGTTCAAAAATAAGGGCATGAAACTCGGCCGGAATGCCTGCCCCGGCATCAGTTACTTTAAATTCAACCTTATCGTGCTGTTTTCGGGCAGAGACTATTACCTTCGCCTGCTTAGGAGAAAACTTAATCGCATTTGACAATAAATTAGTCACTACTTGCTGCAGTCGCAGTGCGTCAGCCTGCACCGTTAACCCTGAAACAACCGGCTGCAGCACAATACTTACCTGATGCTGACCAGCAAAAGGCTGCAGATTGTCAATGGCCTGCTGCAACTCTGCCTGCACATCTACAGATCTGATATTAAATGGCATTTTACCAAGTGCAAGCTTTTCCACATCCAGTAAATCATTAATCAGTTGCGCCAGGCGTTCACTATTATTACTGGCAACCTGCATTAATTTCTGCATTTTTTCGGGTACCGGCGCTAACTTTCCGGAATTAAGCAGCGCCAGCGCGCCTTTAATGGCAGTCAGTGGTGTTCTGAGCTCGTGGCTTACTGTTGATATAAAAGCATCTTTCATCTGTTGCAGCTGCATCCGCTCTGTTACATCCTGAACTGAGCCAACCAGTGTCTGATCAGGATTTTCCTCGGCAGGCAGTAACCTGGCCAGTTCATGTACCCAGCGAATAGCCCCGTCAGGGCGGATAATGCGGTGAGTAACATCATGCAAGCCGGTTTTCAGCGAGCGCTGCTCACTGGCTGCAACCAGTGCCCGGTCATCAGGGTGTACAGTACTTTTAAATAGCGCCACACTGGGCGTAATACTCTCGTCAAAACCAAAAATCTGGTAGATAACCGGTGACCACCACAATTCACCGGTTATCAAAGACGCTTGCCAGAAGCCGATTAACGCTGTCTCACTGGCCATTTCCAGACGCTGCTGACTAAGCTGATATTCCTTATTAAGCCGCTCAAGTTCCTGATAATGTTGCTCGAGGGTGGTGATATCTTCAATATAACCATGCCACAAAGTACTGCCATCAGGCATCCGCTCTGGTGTCGCCCTGCCTGACAACCAGATGGTTTCGTTATTATCAAGGCAAACCCGGTATTGCTGCTGCCATAATGACAAATCTGCTGCGGATTGTTCAATGCTCTGAGCCAGAGCCGCCAAGTCATCCGGATGAATTTTGTCAAAAATAAAAGTGGCATCCTCTTTCACCTGTCCGGGCAGAACACCATACATTTTCTGAATATTGGCGCTGGCATAAGGGAAAGTTGCTCTGCCATCGGGCCACTGCCGATACTGATATACCATACCCGGAATATTAGCTAGCAAATTCTGAAAATGATCACGGCTGGCTTTAAGTTCGAGCTCCGCCTGCTTCTGTTCGGTTATATCAGCATGAGTGCCATACATCATCAGCGGTTTACCGTCACTGGTCCAGCTGACGACCCGGCCCCGGTCATGCACCCATACCCATTCACCGTTCTTATGCTTCATCCGGCATTTACAATCGTAATAAGGCTTTTTGCCGGTAAAATGCAGGTCAAGTAACTTGCCAGAATCGATTAAGTCATCGGGGTGAGCCAGATTAAGCCAGGTATTAATATCAACCGGTGCCAGCTCATCCAGGGTATAGCCGACAATTTCAGCCCAGCGCTCATTAAATATTGTGGCGCCGGTTTGCACATTCCATTGCCAGGTACCGATCCGGGTACCATCTAATACAGAACGATTCATTAATTCACTGGCGGCCAGCTGCTGATGTGCCTGCTGTTGTAACCTGTCGGTAATTTCCTGCTCGACCATATCGGCAAATTGTCGCAGCATTTGTCGCTCTTGCTCCGACAGCTGACGAGGCCTGGGGTCAATCAGGCACAAGGTGCCAATCCGCTGGCCGGAAAAATTCAGCGGCGCACCAGCATAAAAACGAATAAATGGCTCGCCGGTAACCAGCGGGTTAGTGGCAAATTGCGGCACTTTACTGGCATCAGAAATTTCAAAAATGTCATTGCTTAAAATAGCATGACCGCAAAAGGAAATATCTCGTGAGGTTTCGCAGGCAGCAAGCCCCTGACAAGACTTAAACCATTGTCGCTCTTTATCGACCAGTGAAATAAGTACAATGTCTGTGCCCAGACATTGTTTCGCCAGACTGGTTATGCGATCAAACCGCAGTTCAGCCTCGGTATCTAACAAGGCTGTAGCAGCCAGAGCAGCCAGCCTGGGGGCTTCGTTTTTTGGTGTCTCAGGTCGCTGCATAAGCTCTGCTCTTATCTATGTGGTGTCGCATCACACCCGGTTAAATAACCTGCTCAGTATCCACCTGGTTGAACCTACGTCACCACGCTGAGCCCTGGCCCCGTCTGAAATTAAACCCTGTTCCCTGTCATTTTTATTGTCAGCGCTTTGCGCATCGCCAGCCTCGTTCGCTAAGATGCGATACTTTGCTGATAAAGTTCGCTCAGCATATCGCCAAGCAGCATTGGCTCAAAGGGTTTTTCAATAATGCCAATAGCACCGACATCCAGATAACGCTGCTTCTCAGCTTGCTGGATTTTTGCTGTCATAAACACGACCGGTGTCGTTCTTAGCGAAGGTAACTGTCTTAATGCAGCCAGTGTTTGCAAACCATCCATCTGCGGCATCATCACGTCCAGCAAAATTAACTGCGGAGCAAAAGCTTCTGCCTGCGCCAGGGCACTTTGTCCGCTATCACAGCTTAACAATGTAAAGCCTGCGACGTCGGTCAGGGCGATTTCTGCCACCGTCCGGATAGACTCATCATCTTCAACATGCATTACCCGCTGTAAAGTCATTGGTTAATCCCGTTATTATCATTAAGAAGCTTTTTAAGGTACTTAGCTAATAATCCGGTGTTTATCCGGCTTTTACTAAATACCGCCTGCACTTTTTCCTTACTTTCCAGGGTGACTTCCTGGGCAGAAAAAATGACAACAGGAATATCGCCCTGTGTCTGAGCAATTGTCGGAAGCAAACTGATACCGTTACCATCCGGCAGCCCTAAATCAAGCAGAATCAAATCAAAGCGCGCTGTTGCCAGAGTTGTTCTGGCAACTGATAACGAATCTACTGATAAGTAATCAGCCTGGTTCTCCAGCTGTAACCGCATAATAGTGACGATATCGCTGTCATCTTCAATATGCAGTATACGATGATGACGCTGCTGAGGCGGCAACTGGACTAACAATTGCCCCAGTTTCAGGCTCAGTATCTCAGGGCTTACTGGTTTTGCTATCCAGTCTACTGCATTCGCCAGTGCCGCCAGTTGCAGCTTACCTTTTTCAACAAATGCTGAAATAATTAACACCGGCAAATCCGCCGTAGCCGGATTATCTCTTAATCGCAGGAAAAAGTCGGCGCCGTTCTCGTTTTGCAATTTCAAATCCAGCGTAAGCGCAGCATACTGGCGTTTTGCCAATTTTTGCCAGGCAGCCTGACTATCTGCCGCCCAATCTGCTTGGTAATGCTCAGCTCTTAAAAACTCACATAATAAATGAGCCGTGTCAGGGTCATCCTCTACCACCAGAATTGCCTCATTATTGTTTGCCGGCGATTCAGCCTGATAAAGTGGTAACTCCAGCCAGAACGTCGCCCCCAGACCGGGTTCAGAAATAACGCCAATTTCACCGCCTGATTGCAGTACAATCTCCCGGCTAATGGCCAGGCCTAAACCCGTCCCCGATTTTGCCTGCCCGATGGTGGGTTCGAGCTGCGAAAAGCGTTGGAATAACTGCTGTTGATCAGTATTTGCAATGCCACGACCTTGATCCTGTACTAAGATCCGAACCCGTTTTTCAATTAACTCAGCAGCTAAAATCACGTCAGTATTAGCCGGTGAAAACTTAATTGCATTGGACAGAAAGTTTGCTAACACTTGCTGAATACGCGCGGCATCGACAAACAACTTTACTTTTGGTGTATTGCCGAGCTTTAGCGTGATATTTGCCTGCCGGGCGTAAGGTTGGTTTTGTTCAATCGCCTCTTCCAGCAGGGCCGGCAGCAAAACCAGCGCTTCGTCAAAGCGCATTTTGCCTGCGGCCAGCTTTTCGATATCCAGTAAATCGTTTATCAGTACATTTAAGCGCTGGCTGTTTTTATGGGCAATCCGCAGCAACTTTTCCGCTTTAGGGCTAAATTCGCCGACAGCACCGGCTAAAATCAACCCCAGCGAACCACTGATAGACGTCAGCGGCGTTCTCAGTTCATGGCTAACCGTTGAGACAAAGTCATCTTTAAGCTTTTCAATGCGTTTAATCTCACGAATATCGGTAATAATCGTCCAGATGAATTTTTCATCATAATCATCACTAAATAACACACCGTTCAGCTCAATATCGATAAGATCACCGCTTTTATGCCGGTACTGCTTAACATAAGGGCCATAGCGCCCTGTTTCCCTTAATGATTTAAGCTGTTCCTGTTCAGCCTGAGCATAACGCTCAGGGGTCAGGTCCCAATAACTTAACTGTTTTATTTCATCCAGTGAATAGCCGGTAAGTTTTGTCATCGCCGGGTTTGCCTCGACAAAGGCTCCGTCACTAAACCGGTTTAACAAAATTGGTAGCGGCGATAATTGATATAGCGCTGACAATTTTTGCTCTGACTGCTTCAGCAATCGTTGTTGTTGTGATACTTCCTGACGGGCCTGACGGCGAAGAAGCTTCACAAGCAACAGCAGCAACATTAACATACCCAGACAGGCAAACAGCCACGTCCACCAGATAACCTTATCAGTGCGTTGCTGTGCATGCATCTGCGAACTGATATCGTGCCAGCTCAGGCTGACCAATTGCCGGTTTTGCTCAGCAGCACGGTCCCATAACGGCCAGGGAAGCAGTGATACGGCAAAAATCTGTTCATTAAAGCGTAGAGTAAACTGTTGCGGGCCGCTGACATCTTCAGGGATCAGGTTATTGTCTAACCAAAACTGCAACATGTCAGATGCAGAAGGACTATGCCAGAGGGCAGAGCTGAGCCAGCCGGCTTTTAAATCATCATGCAGCACTGAGGTAATATCAGGCTTTACCAGCAATACCAGCCCCTGGGAAGCCCCGGTATCACCGTTGTCGGCATTACTGTCCCCCGGCGCATATGTCTGCTGGCGGGCGGCAAACACATTTTGTAAATCAAAACCGAGTTCAATTACAGCCTGCACCTGATTTTGCCCGTTCAGCACCGGTACCGCTGCCCGCAACCCTAAGCCATGCCGGCCAAGCTCAGTGCCAGTTACCCGGGTACCAGTGATTAAGCTATGCATAATCAGCGGCCGGACACTGATTAAGCTGTCACTATGGCGTTCTGGACGGTGAGCACGCAGCAAGGTAAACGCATCAGGTGCCAGATGCAGATGTAACTGACTGGCGCCATAAGGTGTAACTTGTTGCCAGTAGCCATCGAGGATCGGCAAAACTTGCTGACGGATACTGGTAAGATCAGCATCTGCTCCCTGTTGCTGATAGTGTTCAGCAGCCTGCAGTAGTAATTTATAAAGTTGTTGATCGGCAGCAATCAGATCGACCGCCAGCGCCAGTTGCCGCTCTGCTTCCTGCTGCAGAATTTGTTGTTTGGTCAGCTGGATTTGCTGAAAGTCATTCAGTCTTGATTTGAAATAGCTGTCCCGCTGTAATGTGGCATACCAGGCTGACAGCAGAAATGTCATCAGAACCAGCAATGCAGCAATAACACAAATTTTGATAACGTTGCGGCGTTGTTGGGTCGGATCTGTCAACTTGCTGTCTCCGTGTTTACTGTCATTTCCAGCATTGATTATTTGCTTATTCAATGCAAGAAAAGTTTAAATTTGTAAACAAAATTTCCTTTTTGCTGCAATAAGGCAATAATTTGCTAATATCTAGAACAACTGCGTTAAACGCTGACAGCATATGGTTTAAACTCTATGGATAGTAATAAGTGGCGCGCGATGCAGGTAAAATACCGGCAAAACCTCAGCCATAAAGCAAAAACTCTGCAGCAACTCTGGTATAACATTCAACTCTCTGCCCCTTCATCTGCATGGCAGGAATTATTACAGATCAGCCATCAGTTAGCGGGCTCCGGCGCAATTTACGGTTTTCCTGAAGTATCCAGGCTGGCTCAGGCGCTGCACAGCTGTTTAAAACACTGCGAAAAGGATGCTGAGCTCAGCAACAAGGCACAGGCATTACTGCATGACTTACTTGCTGAACTGGAAAACATTAAAACCCTGACTACCAACGAGGTCTTTACCCCGGTAACCGACGTTCCAGCCAAACCGGCAAAGTTTAAAGTTGTGTTTGCTGACGACGATGCTGACTTGCTTGCGTATCACACCGACGCGCTGACGCAGGCCGGCTTTGAGATCATTCCGCTGACAGATATTCGTTTACTGGCAAAAACGGTGGCTGAGCATCAGCCGCTGGCGGCAATCTGTGACATGAAATTCCCTGAAGGAGAAACAGCTGGTGCAGATCATCTGCAGCAAGTCAGAGAGCAGCAGGGGGTCAGCTTTCCGGTATTGTTTATTTCTGCTTTTGATACGTTTGAAAATCGGCTGGCGGCAGTACGAGCCGGCAGCAGTCATTTTCTGGCAAAACCGCTGAGTTCAAAAAACCTTTGCCAGTTATTAACAACGTTGCTGCGAAAAGCTGAGCAGGATCCCTATCGGGTAATGTTAGTAGACGATGATTCCGATGTGCTCCGATTTTACCGGCAAGTGCTGCAACTGGCAGGCTACAAAGTGATATGCTGTAAAAGCCCCCGCCAAGCGCTTGAGTTAATGCTGGCTCATCAACCGGAGCTGGTATTAATCGATCTGCATATGCCCGGCTGTCATGGGTTGGAGTTTGGACAAATTATTCGCCAGCACAGCGAACTGATTGATACACCTTTAATTTTCATGTCAGCTGATGAATCTATCGATGAAAAGCTGGCAGCCGTAAGACTTGCCGGTGATGAATTTGTCAATAAACCCATTGCCACCTGGCGGCTGCTAATGATGGTAGAAGCCAGAGTAAAGCGCAGCAGATTGTTGCGTCAGCAGAAACGGCAATTGATGCGGCAACCAGAGTTAGCACAACATCTCGATACTCTGACAGCACTGCCCACGCTCTGGCAATTACATCAGGACATTGAAGCACTGCTTTTACAACAACAACCTTTTTATCTGCTGAAACTCGATTTAAATAAATTCCATCTGGTTAATGATATATATGGTCACCAAACCGGCGATTTACTATTACAGACGGTTGCCTGGAAGCTGATGCAGCAAATCCGCAGCGCTGATCAACTGTACCGGCAAAATGGCGATGAATTTTGGGTCTTACTGAAAGATGCATCAACTGAGACAGCCAAACAAATCGCCGAAAGTTTATTGCTAAAGCTATCCGAAAGCCCGGGAACGTTAATTGCCGACCTTAACCTGACTGCCAGTATTGGTATGAGCTATCCAGAGACGTTCACGGAATCTTCCGAATTGCTGATCCAACAGGTCAACATTGCACTGCATCAGGCTAAAGCACAGCAGGGTTATCAGATCCAATGTTTTAACAGTGCTATGCAGTCTGACTTAAGCAAACGATATCAGTTGCAACAAAGTATCCGGCAAGCCTTAAATCAGCGGGCTTTTTCACCGGTTTTTCAACCCATTGTTGATGCAGAAAATCAGCTTTACAGTGTGGAATTACTCAGCCGCTGGCATCACCCGCAGCAAGGGTATGTCAGCCCGGATGTATTTATTCCACTGCTTGAGGAAGCTGGCATAATTTGTCAGTTAACCCGGCAAATGCTAAGGACAGGCTTAACCTGCTTACGACAATGGCGTGAAACTGTGCCAGAACTGAAACTCAGTATTAATTTCAGTGCTGCTGATTTTGCCTGTGCAGAGCTGGCAGAAAATTTAAAACAGCTGGTAACAGAATTCAGTTTGCCCGCCAGTGTGCTGATTATTGAAATAACTGAGAATCTGCTGCTGGATAATTCTGAAAGGCTTAATCAGCAGCTACAGAAACTGAAGGTGGCCGGCTTTAGCATAGCACTGGACGATTTTGGTACAGGTTATTCATCCCTGAGCTATTTAGATCGATATCCGGTAGATATCGTCAAAATAGATCGCAGTTTTATCACTAAACTGGATGATCCCAAAGCCCGGCGGCTGACACTGGCTATTATTCATTTAGCACAGGAGTTATGCCTGCAAATTACTGCAGAGGGTATAGAAACACCTGAACAACTCAATGTGTTGTCAACTGAGTGTTGCCAGCATTTTCAGGGGTTTTATTTCAGTAAACCGTTAACAGCAGCAGAATTATTAGAAAGCCGCTGGTTCAAAGGCGCTGAAGCCGTTAAGCCTGGTTAGTGCGGGTAGGATCAGCACATTTATCCAGCAAATACACCAAATGCTGGTATTCAATGCCGCTATGTTGCGATAAACCAATTTCACAGGTGCGGCTGGTTGACACCCCCTGTGAGCATTTACTTACCTGTCGGGCCAGATCTGACAATGCTGAGGCATTAAGCTCTGGCAAGATAAAGCCTTTATCACCGGCGAAGCCGCAGCAGCTGATCCCTTCCGGGATCACCACTTGCCTGGTGCAGGCAGCTGTTAATTGCTTAAGCGTTGCGGCCTGCCCTAACTGGCTGGCACTGCAGCTGATATGCAGGGCTACTGGTTCGGCCAGAGGAGTCAGGCTCAGCCTTGGTACGACATACTGATACAAAAAATCCACACTGTCGATTATCGTCAACTGTGGGTCCAGTTTCCCCTGCAAGGTTAAACTGCAGGGGCTGCTGTCAGAATAAATAGGGATCTTTCCGCCTGCACTGTTTTTCAGCAACCATTGGTTGAGTTCGCGTTGTTTGTCTGCTGCGGCGGCGGGCTGACCTTTTGACAAAAATGGCATACCACAACACTGCTCAGCTAATTGCGGCGGGACAATCAGCTGATAGCCAGCCTTAGCCAGTAAGTCAGTACTTACCTGCATTAAGCTGCGGTTATCCTGACTATCGGCCTGGGGTGCCATCACCCGGCTACTGCAGCTGGCCAGATAGATAACAGGCTTAAGCGCTGTGGCTGCTTTATTTAACATTGTATTCTTAGCGCTGGGCATCGCGGTGGGCATCGCGCGATGCCAGCCGGGTATCAACTTGCTCAGCCGCTGCCCGGCATAAAGGCCAAAGCGCGCGATGGCGCTGACCGTGGCAAAATGTCGGGCCATAAAACCAGCCAGCCCCTGCCAGCGTTGGTTGTTTCCAGCCCGCAGCAGCCGGGTTAACTCACCGGTGTTAATGCCAACCGGGCAAGCGGTACTGCACATACCACAGGCTGCACAGGTATCATTGCCGGCATACTGATAAGCATTATGTAAAGCCTTAAGCCGCACTACATCTTCGCCGGTTGCCTGTAGGCGCGAGATTTCGCGCCGGGTGACAATGCGCTGGCGCGGAGTCAAAGTTAACTTGCGCGACGGGCAAACCGGCTCGCAAAACCCGCATTCAATGCACTTATCGACCAGTGGATTAGTCGCCGGTAATGGCTTTAAATTCTGCAAATGCAATTGCGGGTTATGACTCAGTACCACCTCGGGATTAAGAATATGCTGTGGGTCCAACAGCTTTTTCAGCTTCCACATCAGCTGGTACGCGTTACTTCCCCACTCCAGCTCAACAAAGGGTGCCATATTCCGCCCTGTGCCATGCTCGGCTTTCAGCGAGCCGCCAAACTCACAAGCCACCAGTTGGGTGACCTCCTGCATGAAACGGGCGTAACGCTTAACTTCGACCGGGTCATCAAAGCCCTGGGTAAACACAAAATGCAGGTTGCCCTCTAAAGCATGGCCAAATATTATTGCCTCGTCATAGTGGTATTTAGCAAATAACTGCTGCAGCCGCGTTACGCCCTCTGCCAGTTGCCCGAGCGGAAAAGTGACGTCTTCAATAATCACCGTGGTGCCGGTATCACGCATTGCACCTACTGAAGGAAAGGTGCCCTTGCGAATGGCCCATAACTGGTTGTATACCGCAGGGTCGGTACTGAAATCTACCTGCTGCTCCAGCTCAAAGCCCTGCACCACCGCCCGCAACTGAGCAAGTTGCTGTTGTAAGGTCTGGCTTGATACTGCGGTGCTTTCAATCAGTAAAGCACAGGCGCCATCCGATACCTGTTTTATCCATGCCGGCATTCCGGCCTTATGTTCGACGGAGCGCAAACTGCGTCTGTCCAATAGCTCCACCGCCGATACCGGCAACTGCTTTAATACAGGTACTGCCTGACAGCACTGGGCAACGGTGGGGAACACCAGCAGACTCGTTGCCCGGTGTGGATAATCCGGTACCGTGTTATAGGTAACGGCACTGATAAAGCCTAAACAGCCTTCAGAGCCCACCATAAGATGAATAAGAATATCAATTGGATCGGTAAATTCGGTTAATGCATTAAGCGAAAAGCCGGTGGTATTTTTTAGGCGGTATTTATGGCGGATTTTGCCGCAAAGCGCCTCATCAGCGCGGGTTTGCTCTGCCAATAACGATAACTCAGCCAGCAACTCTGCATGGCTATGTTTAAATGCATCAACACTGGCGTTATCTTCAGTATCCAGCACAGTGCCATCGAACAGCACCAGCCGCATCGCGGCCAGCGTATTAAAACTGTTATGAGCCGTACCACAACACATACCACTGGCATTATTAGCAACAATACCACCAATTTTGCAGCTGTTAATTGATGCCGGATCGGGACCGATTTTACGCTGAAACTTAGTCAGCACACTATTGGCGGCTGCGCCAATCACCCCGGGCTGCAAACGGATTTGCTCGCCCAGGCCACGCACTTCACGCTGCTGCCAGTTCTCACCCAGTACCAGCAGCACAGAATCGGTGACTGCCTGGCCAGATAAGCTGGTACCCGCCGCCCGGAAGGTCACAGCCACCTTATGCTGATTGGCCAGCTTAAGCAGTGTCACTACCTCTGCCTCAGACTCTACCCGCAGCACCAGTTTGGGTAACAGCCGATAGAAACTGGCGTCGGTGCCGTAGGCTAACGTAACGATAGGATCGTCGAAGTAGCGATCGGCAGGAATGATTTGTTTTACAGCTTTTTGGAATGCAGCAGGTAGTGTCACAGCAACACATCTCAAAACTTCAGTTAGCTTATGTGATAACAGGTTTTAGCGTTTTTGGCTATGCCTTACAATATACCATATTCAGGTATCAGCAGATTGTGCTGTTCACACGGCAAAACTTGCTGGCCGGTGCTTTGACCAGAAGCCATTAAAGTGCTCTTTGCTGACAATGGCACCGCTGTGTTCTACCACAAAACCAGCCAGACGGGCGGCAAACTTGACTGCGTGCTGCGGCGCTATGCCACCAAGCCGGGCGGCTAAGTACCCGCCATTAAACGCGTCGCCGGCAGCCGTGGTATCCACCACTTTTCTCACCGGATGGGCCGGTACGCTGAAACATTGCTGCTCAAAGCGGCCATTAATGCCGTGTTTTCCGTCTTTGACAATAATTTCCGCCACGCCCAGCTCGGTTAGCTGTTCGACAACTTCATCGGTCCGCTCAGCGCCAAACAACACTTTATGATCATGGAGCCCCGGTAAGGCGATATCGGCTAAACGGTACGCCTGAACAAAGGCTGCTTTAGCGGTATCGGTATTGGGCCACAACACCGGCCGGTAATTAGGGTCAAACACAATCTGGCTGCCATCCTGCTTTAGCTGCTCTATCAGGGTAAATAATGTAGTGCGATCAGCGTCTGGTAAAATCGCCAGGGTAATACCTGAAAAATAAAACATATCGCAACCCTTGAGCGCATCATAATTACTTTGCGCGGTATAACACTGCATGACCTGTTTGGCAGCAGAGCTGTCACGCCAATAGACAAAACTGCGCTCGCCAACAGCATCGGTATTAATCATATACAAACCCGGACCGGCTGTTTTACTGCGCAGCGTTAGTCTGGTATCAATGTCTTCCTGCTGCACCGCTGTAACCAGCTTATCGCTGATCTGGTCGGTGCCAACCGCAGTGAAAAACTGCACATCTGGCGGTACTTCACAGCTTCGCTTTAAATAGACGGCAGTATTAAACACATCGCCGCCAAAATTCAGGTGATAGACGTTTTTAGCTTGCTCAAATAACTCGACCATGCATTCGCCCATAACAATGACACGTTTACTCATCTGGTGCTCCTCAGGCTCGCGCTTTATAGTTGCTGGTAAGCATGGTCGCCTTTGCCGCCACAGGCCGATTGTTGCCACCGCTAAATTAACCATAGCAGCAGGCTGGGCTTCATACTAAATGGTCTGAACCCTGATTTTTGGGGGAATTTATAGTTCTGGTATTTCGAACGAAATAAAAAAACCGGCAATAGCCGGTTTTTTTATTACTTAATGAATTTATTCTGGTGCTTTTGACACCCCAACCATCGCCGGACGCAGCAAACGGCCATTTAATTCATAGCCTTTTTGCATTACAAAAGTCACGGTGTTTGGCGCAACATCAGCGGTTGGCTGAATGGTCATGGCCTGGTGTAAGTCCGGATTAAAGGGTTGCCCTTGCGGATCAATTTGCTGCACGCCATATTTCGCCACGGTATCCAGAAAACTCTTCATCGTCAGCTCTACCCCTTCGATGATACCGGTAAAGGCTTCATCTTCACGGTTAATAAATGCCAATGCCCGTTCCAGATTGTCGACCACTGGTAACAAATCACCGGCAAACTTTTCCAGCGCGAATTTATGGGCCTTTTCCACGTCCTGACTGGCGCGACGCCGGGCATTTTCAGCGTCTGCTTTAATTCGCAGCATTAAATCCTGCTGATCCGCCAGCTTAGCTTTGATTTCAGCCAGCTCAGTTTCCAGTTTAGAAATTACCGCCTGCTCACCCGACAATTCCACGGTATCAGCCTGATCGTTGGCTTTATTTTCTGGCTGCTGGGTATCTTGTTTCATCTCTTCAGCCCGCTCGTTCGGCTTTGCTTGCTCAGTCATGCTAACTACTCCAAATGAAAGTAGGTCTATTATGGGGATTGATTCTGTCGATTCAAGTTTAAATTTAAACGATGCGCACAGGCCTCCACCAGTGGAACCAGCCGGGCATAGTTCATCCGTCTGGGGCCGAGTAACGCAATAAAGCGGTGCGGGGCCGATTGATAGCGCTGACTGATAACACTGACCGGCGCCAGCTCAACAAAGCCAGACTCCTTACCCAGGATCAATTTCGGATGCTCATCTGATGTCACTTTCTGCAATAAATCAATTAACCCTGCTGGCTGCTCCAGCATATGGAAAACCTGTTGCAGCGCCGGATTATGCTGATATTCAGGACTCAGCAATAATTGATGCTGGCCAAAAATAAGCGGCTGATGCTGTAAAAATTCATCCAGACTCAGCTGTCCCAGCACACTATTTATCAAAAGTTGGCTGCCGCCGGTTTCTGTTTTGGCCATGCCGGCAAGCCGGGCAATACCATCCTGCCACTGGCCATTGGCCAGCGCCGCATTGAGCAAACACAGCACTTTGCTAAGGGTGGCGCTGTCGATACTCTGAGCGCAGTCGAGTACCCGATGCAGAATATCGCCATCTTCATCCACCACCACCAGCAATAGCCGGTCACTGGCCAGCCGCACCAAATCAATCTGCCTGACTTCGCGGCCGCTGGCTTTGGGCGCGCTGATGATGGCCACACAGCCGGTCAGGTTGGTCAGTAACTGGCCGGCTTGCTGGCACAATAACGATACTGGCAGGGTGGGCACCAGCCGGCGCTGAATCTCAGCCTGCCAGCGGCCACTTAACGGCTGCATCGTCAGCATTTTATCGATAAAAAACCGGATACCACTAGTAGTGGGCACCCTGCCTGCCGACGTGTGAGGGGAACGGATGAAGCCTTGCTGTTCAAGCTGCACCATGGTGTTGCGAACAGTAGCAGAGCTGACATCCAACGCCTGATTTTCCGCGATAAGCTTGCTGGATACCGGCAACCCATCTGCCAGATATTGCTCAACAATCAGCTTTAAAATTAGCTCTGCCCTGCTTAGCGCCACGGCCATACTACCCATTACCTTATTATGTGCTGGCAAGTGATCTGGGGGCTAAATTAGCAATATCAAGTTGATAAATCACTAAAAGAACGCAGAGGCTGGTCGCGGAACACAGGGGCCGCTATACTGGCAAAATGACAGCCGGGAACACAAATATGAGTCTTGCTTTTACAAAAATCGGTCTGATTGGTAAACCGAATCATCAGGGAGCCAACCATACGCTGGTCAGCCTCTATCATTTCCTGCTAGCAAAAGGTCTTGAAGTTTTCGTTGAAGAACGGGTTGCTCAGTCATTAGCACTGGCTGATGCGAAAGTACTTGATCTGGTTGATCTGGGTAAAACCTGCGATTTAGCCATTGTCGTCGGCGGTGATGGCAATATGCTGGGCGCCGCCCGGGTACTGGCACGATTCGATGTCGCCGTGCTCGGTGTCAATCGGGGCAACCTGGGTTTTTTAACGGATCTGGCGCCAGAGTTTTTTGAACAACCGTTATCTGACGTACTGGATGGCAACTTTGTCACCGAAAAGCGTAACTTACTGGAAATCTCAGTTCATCGCCATGGCAGCATTAAAAGCAGCAACAGCGCAGTAAACGAAGCCGTTTTGCACGCCGATAAAGTGGCGCATATGATTGAGTTTGAAGCCTATATCAATAATGAGTTTGTTTACAGCCAGCGGTCGGATGGCCTAATTATCAGCACCCCCACCGGCTCTACGGCCTATTCGTTATCGGGCGGCGGGCCTATTCTGACACCCGATTTAGACGCTATGTGTCTGGTACCTATGTTCCCTCATACCTTAAGCAGCAGACCCCTGGTAGTGGCCGGCAACAGCGAAATCTGTCTGAAAGTCGCGGACAGTAATGATGCTCATCTGCAAATCAGTTGCGACAGTCATGTTATCCTGGCGGTTATGCCCGGCGACGAAATTTTTATCCGTAAACATCCTACGCCACTTAGGCTGGTTCATCCGCCTGGCTACAGTTACTATCATGTGCTGCGCAATAAACTTGGCTGGGGCGCCAAGCTATATTAACCGACCACTGGTATTTAAAAATCAGGCTTGCATAATTACAAATTACTGTATAAATTTACACTGTATCTAAACACAGCATTATTAACAGTAATTTTCCCTGACTGGAGTCACAGCATGCTAAGCCATCTTCATATCAGCAACTTTGCTATTGTGCGGGCACTGGAAGTTGACTGGCAAACCGGTATGTCAACCATTACCGGTGAAACCGGTGCCGGTAA
>NZ_JAWVZF010000040.1:0-19179 GCF_033722355.1 Arsukibacterium sp.
CGACTTGATAAGGTAAGCGGTAAACCGCGCTGTTTGCCAGCTTAAGCAGTTTAGACGTTAATACCGGATCCAGTAAGATAACTTCGGCAATGTCGTCCAAACTGGCTGTATCCGACTCCATCAACTCTTTAACGCGGATGTAGCTATCAGGAAAAGCAAATAATTCGACAGCATTTTGCGCATATTGCAAGGCGTTCATCGGGGACATCTCCGGTTGACTCTATTAGCACCAAAAGCATCAGACGCTTTTAAGTGTTACTGCTGGTGCTGATTTTACAAGTTTTTCCCGGAAAAACTTAGTACTTTTTACTGCCTACCGCATGAAAAGTGGTTTTCAGATAAATGCGTATAAAAAAGCAGCGCTTAAGCGCTGCTTCTCACTGATAAACCCCGTCGCTACTGTCAGGCAACCAGACTGCGCAACATCCAGGCATTTTTCTCATGAACTGTCATGCGCTGAGTTAATAAATCCAGCGTCACTTCGTCTGATGATTTATCCGCTACCGGTACAATTGAGCGGGCGATTTTAGCGATCGCTTCCTGGCCTTTTACTAAATCTTTAATCATCTCTTCAGCGGTAGGGATACCATCTGCTTCTTTAATACTGGTTAATTTAGCGAATTGTTTATAGGAGCCGGGCGCAAACTCACCCAAGGCACGGATCCGCTCAGCAATCACATCGACAGCTTCGGCCAGTTCAACATACTGGGCTTCAAACAGGGTATGTAAGGTTTGAAACATCGGGCCGGTAACATTCCAATGATAGTTATGGGTTTTCAGATACAAGGTATAGGTATCGGCAAGTAAGCCTGCCAGCCCGTCACATATCGCTTTACGTTCATTTTCATCTATGCCGATATTTACTTTCATATTACCGTCTCCTGAGTTAATTAACGTTTTGCCAAACATGGCGTCAGCCGGATGTGCACCGGCGCAAACTTCGTTTGTCACTAACATCATGCAATAACAGAAAGGTGGGGGCATCGTAGAAAAAAACAAGCCGGTACGTCAGGGCGTAACCGGCTGTTTTATCAGGGTAGCTTTATAAAACGCAGTGACTAACTGGCTTGTGCCGTTAAATACTCTTCGTAGGTACCAACAAAGTTTCGCACGTCCTGTCCGGTAATTTCGATAATCCGGCTGGCCAGTGATGAGACAAACTCCCGGTCATGACTGACAAATATTAACGTGCCTTTATAATGTTCCAGCGCCATATTTAACGACTCAATTGATTCCATATCCAGGTGATTGGTAGGTTCATCCATCACCAGAATATTTGGCCGCTGCAACATCAGTTTCCCAAACAGCATTCTGCCCTTTTCACCGCCGGACAGCACTTTGACTGACTTTTTAATTTCATCCTGGGAAAATAATAACCGCCCCAGAATGCCCCGGATCGCCTGCTCGTCATCTGACGGCTGCTTCCATTGGCTCATCCAGTCAAATAGTGTCATTGCTTCAGCGAATTCATGGGCATGATCCTGCGCATAGTAGCCAATTTTTGCATTTTCAGACCACTTAACCGTACCCGACTCTGGGGTTAAATCCCCTATCAGACATTTCAGTAACGTTGATTTACCAATGCCGTTGGTGCCTAAAATCGCCACTTTCTCACCAACCTCTATCGTCATATTCAGATTTTTTAAAAGCTGCAGCTGACCAAAGCTTTTACTCAGCCCCTCTACTTCGAGTGCTAAGCGATAAAGCTGTTTTTGCTGTTCAAACCGGATAAACGGATTGACCCGACTGGACGCTTTTACTTCTTCCAGCTGAATTTTATCAATCTGTTTAGCACGGGACGTGGCCTGCTTAGCCTTGGATGCATTAGCGGAGAACCGGCTGACGAAGGTCTGCAATTCTGCTATCTGGGCTTTTTTCTTGGCATTGTCAGACAATAGTCGCTCGCGGGCCTGGGTAGCCGCAAACATATATTCATCATAATTACCCGGGTACAGGCGCAGCTCACCGTAATCAAGATCTGCCATATGCGTGCAGACACTATTTAAAAAGTGACGGTCATGCGAAATAATCACCATGGTGCTGTTGCGCTCAGCCAGCACGTTTTCCAGCCAGCGAATAGTATTGATATCAAGGTTGTTGGTCGGCTCATCAAGCAACATAATTTCCGGATCGGCGAATAATACCTGCGCCAGTAACACCCGAAGCTTAAAACCCGGCGCAATCGCTGACATCGGCCCGAAGTGCTGCTCAACCGGGATCCCAACACCAATCAGTAACTCGCCTGCGCGTGATTCTGCGGTATAACCATCCATTTCCCCAAAAGCGACTTCCAGATCGGCCACTTTCATTCCGTCTTCTTCGCTCATCTCGCTACTGGCATAAATCCTGTCGCGTTCTTCTTTGACTGCCCATAATTCAGCATGCCCCATAATTACCGTATCAATTACTGAATATTGTTCAAATGCAAATTGATCCTGATGCAACTTTGCAACCCGGTGGTTGGGTTCAACAAACACATTACCGGCTGTGGGCTCAAGCTCGCGGCTGAGGATCTTCATAAAGGTTGACTTGCCGCAACCATTGGCCCCGATCAGGCCATACCGATTGCCTTCACCAAACTTAATAGAAATGTTTTCAAACAACGGCTTGGCGCCGAATTGCATTGTAATATTGGCAGTTGATATCACTAAAATGGTCCGCTACAGAGTGTACTGGATGAAAAAGGTGCGCCACTATACGCGCTTTATGCCACAAATTCAAAAAAACCGGCATAATAGCCGGTTTCAGTTAGGGCAGACAGGCTTGGTCAGCTTTATCTGAATGTACAGCCGTGCCTTTAGCGTGCCTGTGCTGCAACAGTGACTGCGGTGTGGGTTAATTCAGTAATTTGTTGCCAGTTTTTATCACTGACAGCCTGATCCGGTACAATCCAGGAGCCACCAACGCAGCTGACATTCGGTAGCGCCAGATAGTCAAGATAGTTCTTATCGTTGATACCGCCGGTTGGACAAAAACGGATATCAGAAAACGGACCATAAATTGATTTTAACGTTTTGACACCGCCGGCGGCTTCCGCCGGGAAGAATTTAAAATGGGTATAACCCAGGCCGGTGCCTTCCATCAGTTCTGAAATACTGGCTATACCCGGGATAAGTGGAATAACTGACTCTTTCCCTGCCTGTAACAGCTCTCTGGTCAGCCCGGGACTGATAGCAAACTTGGCGCCGGCCGCGATAACTTGCTGCAGCTGGGCTGCGGTAGTCACAGTACCTGCACCGACGATTGCCTCCGGGACCTGCTCTGCCAGCAATTTAATTGCCTCCAGTGCCACCGGAGTACGAAGAGTCACTTCAAGCACGCGGATGCCCCCTGCCAGCAGTGCTTTTGCCATCGGTACTGCATCAGCCAGATCTTTAATTACGATTACCGGAACTACTGCACCTTGTGCAAATAATTCAGCAGGTTGAAGCTGCCAATTTTCAAATGCCATAAATTAACTCGCCAAAGATTGTTTTAAGTAAACTGCTGCACCCAGTAAACCTGGCTGCGGAGCGGTCACGATATAAGTGGCGATCTGGCGATTAAATGCGCTAAACCGGCCTTTTGCTTCAAAACGGGTTCTGAATTCACTGGCAGCCATCAGTGGCAGCAGCTTCGGCGCTATGCCGCCTGCTACATAGACACCACCAAATGTGCTCAGTGTCAGTGCCAAATCACCGGCCACACTACCAAGACTTGCAAAAAACTGGGCAACCGAAGCAGTTGCCAGCTCTGAGCTGCCGGCCAGCGCCTGACTGCCTATCTCGCCGGCCGATAACGGAGCAACATCCAGACGACGGTAAAGTGCCAGCGCCCGGTAAATGGCTTCAAGACCGGGCCCGGATAATATCCGCTCAGGCGATACGTGACCGTATTCTTTCGCTAGTACCTGTTGAATAAACCATTCCTGTTCAGTTTGTGCTGCCCAGTCAACATGGCCACCTTCCCCCGGTAACGGGATAAAACGATCATTAACATTAATCAGATGGGCAACGCCCAGTCCGGTACCGGCCCCAAGCACTGCCATCGGCTTGTCCCGCTTTGCACTACCCTGCCCTAACTGCACTTTATCCGCCTCGCCAAGCGCCGGTAAACTCATGGCGACAGCCGTAAAGTCGTTCATGACCAAAAGTCGGCTTAACCCCAGCTGACGCTGCATCGCACTGACCGAAAAGTGCCAGTGAAAATTGGTCATACTGATTTCATCGGCGGTTACCGGGCAGGCAATGGCAATGGCAACATGCTTCAGCTCGGTTAACTGCTGCTGTTGCTGATAGTGTTGCAATGCATCTGCCAGACTGGCGAAAGTAGCGCAGGGATATACCGCCACTTTGTCCAGTGCCAGTGTTGCTAAATTCACCCGGCTGAACCGGGCATTAGTACCACCGATATCGGCAACAATTGCGAAGTCAACCAGCTTAGTCATGCAGGTGCTCCTCGGTAACAAACAGACTGCAGGCGCCCTGCTCTGCGCCACTTAACTGGGTACGCATCGCTCCGAACATTTCCCGGCCCATGCCATAATAATTATGGCTTAAATCACTTTGCGCCTGCTCTCTGGCATTAAATTCCGCTTCATCCACCAGTACTTCAAGCTTGCCGTTGTTACCATCAACCAGTAGCATATCTCCGGTTTTGATCCGGCCAATCGCGCCACCATCCAGCGCTTCGGGGGTTACATGAATCGCGGCAGGAACCTTACCTGAGGCGCCTGACATCCTGCCGTCTGTGACCAGCGCGACTTTAAATCCTTTATCCTGCAACACCCCAAGCGGAGGTGTCAGTTTATGTAGCTCTGGCATACCACAGGCTTTTGGTCCCTGAAACCGGACGACGACGATGCAGTCTTTATTCAGATCACCCGCTTTAAATGCCGCGTCAAGTTCATGTTGACTATGAAATACCACTGCCGGTGCTTTAATCACTTCGGTACCGTCACGCAAGGCTGATGTTTTCAGGATCGCCCGGCCCAAGTTACCTGACAATACCTCCAGACCACCATGACTCTTAAACGGTTTGGCAACGGTTGCCAGTACTTCTTTATCGAGCGATTGCTCGGGCGCATCAACCCAGTGCAACTTCCCGTCTTTTAGTAATGGTTGCTGGGTATAACGACGCAGCCCGGGGCCCGCTATGGTTTGCACATCTTCATGCAGCAAGCCTGCATCCAGTAATTCACGGATCAACAGCGCCATTCCGCCGGCATGCTGAAAATGATTAATGTCTGCCTGACCATTCGGATATATCCGGGTTAGCAACGGCGTGGCAGCAGAAAGCTCAGCAAAATCGTCCCAGTTAACAATAAAACCAGCGGCTCTTGCCACCGCAACCAGATGCATAGTGTGATTAGTCGAGCCCCCTGTCGCCAGCAGGCCAACTATACCGTTGACAATGGCTTTGGCATCAACCAGTTTACCGACCGGTAAATAATTATCGCCCAACTGGGTTAAACGGGTAACCTGGCGCGCCGCCGCTTTGGTCAGCTCGTCACGTAAAGCACTGCCTGGGTTAACAAAAGAGCTACCAGGTAAATGCAGCCCCATCATTTCAACTACCAGCTGATTGGAATTCGCTGTACCATAAAAGGTACAGGTGCCAGCAGAATGATAAGATGCAGATTCGGCTTCCAGCAGCTCTTCTTTACCGACTTTACCTTCGGCAAATAACTGACGGACCCGGGCTTTTTCTTTATTAGGAATACCGGATGGCATCGGCCCGGCAGGCACAAAAACAAAAGGCAGATGACCGAAACTTAATGCAGCCATAAGCAGCCCGGGTACAATTTTATCGCAAATCCCCAGCATCAGGCCGCCGTCAAACATATTGTGTGACAACCCTACGGCAGCAGACATCGCAATAATGTCCCGACTAAGCAAACTTAACTCCATGCCGGGCTGGCCCTGGGTCACCCCGTCACACATCGCCGGTACCCCACCGGCAAACTGTGCAACGCTGCCGACCTCGTTAACCGCTTGTTTAATAATGTCCGGGTAGCTCTGATAGGGTTGATGTGCTGACAGCATATCGTTGTAGGATGAAATAATACCAATATTAGCTTTAGTAAGACTGCGTAAATCTGCCTTGTCCTGCTTGTTGCAGGCGGCAAAGCCATGCGCCAGATTGCCACAGCTCAGAACGCCCCGATGAGGCCCGCTTTGGCCGGCCTCGTCAATTCTTGCCAGATAAACAGCCCGGCTTTTGCTGCTGCGGGCAATAATGCGATCGGTGACCCGTTGGATAACAGGATTCATAATACTTCCTCTAGTTAGCGGCGTACATTACGGCCACATCAACATCATGCTGTTGCAACACAGCCCTGACAGGCATACTGCTGACATCATCACCGGCCTGTGCTTTATTTAATACCGCAAGCTTACTTTCGCCCACCAGATGGAGAAACAGCTGCCTGGTGTTGAGCAACCGTGGCAAACTAAGTGAAATGCGCTGATGTGGCGCGGTAGTGGGATTAATGGCAAGGATTGCCGGGGCATCCATGGCTAAACCCTGATTAAGTTCAGCACTGCAGGGAAACAAAGACGCGGTATGACCATCTTCGCCCATACCAAGAATGACGGCGTCAAACGTGGGGAGTGCACTGACGCGCGGCATAATCTCTGGCACAGCGGCTTCTGCAGTAGCTGCAGCAGAATACAAACTGATAAAATTCGCCTTCGCCGCTTTTGCTGTTAACAGGTTTGCTCTAACCAGCCGCTCATTACTGTCTGGTGAGTCAACCGGCACAAAACGCTCGTCAGCCAGTAAAATGCTAACGTTATGCCATGGCAGGTCAGCCTGAGAAAGCGCGTTAAACAAAGCCGTCGGCGTTCTGCCACCTGACACAACAAGGTATGCATGGCCACGTTGGGTGATAGCCTGTTGCAGCAGGTTTTCCAACCTGGCGGCAAATTCGGTATTGAGTACTGTACTATCAGTGTATTGATGAAGTTGCATTAGATTGTCTACCTAAATCGTTTATTCGTCCCAGTTTCTCTCGTCGCGAGCCAGCATGGAAATTGAAGCAACAGGCCCCCAGGTGCCTGCCTGATAGGTTTTAGCCGGTTCATTGTTGTTTTTCCAGGCATTAAGAATACCGTCAACCCACTGCCAGGCTTGTTCAACCTCATCGCGGCGGACAAATAAGTACTGATTACCGAGCATCGCTTCCAGTAATAGTCTTTCATAGGCATCTGCGATGCGCTGCGACTTAAAGGTCTCATCAAAACTTAGGTCAAGTTTGCTCTGTTGCAGGCGCATATGCTCACCGAGACCAGGAATTTTGTTCATGACCTGAACTTCCACACCTTCATCTGGCTGCAAGCGGATAATTAATTTGTTAGCTGGTAATTCGTTGTAAGTTTCATGAAAGATATTATGAGGTTGCGGCTTGAAGCAAATTACCACTTCACTGTGTTTTTTCGGCATGCGCTTGCCGGTACGCAGGTAAAAAGGCACCCCGGCCCAACGCCAGTTATCAATATCCACTTTAATAGCAACAAACGTCTCAGTGCGACTGCCGGCCCGGGCGCCTTCCTCTTCCAGATAACCCGGTACCTGCTTGCCACTGACAAAGCCACTGGCATACTGGCCGCGAACTGTTTTTTCCTGCACATTACTGCTGTCGATACGACGCAGTGCCTTTAATACTTTGAGTTTTTCATCCCGGATACTGTCAGCATCCAGACGGGCCGGAGGCTCCATCGCAATTAATGACAAAACCTGCAATAAATGATTTTGCACCATGTCTCGCATTTGACCGGCATCATCGTAATAACTCCAACGCCCCTCCACACCAACTTCTTCCGCCACAGTGATCTGAACGTGATCAATCGCATTGTGATCCCAGTTAGATGCAAAAATGGCATTGGCAAAACGCAGCGCCAGCAGATTAAGTACCGTCTCTTTACCCAGATAATGATCAATCCGGTATATCTGACACTCTTTGAAATGTTCAGCAACCTGATCGTTAATCACAATTGATGAGGCTAAATCATGGCCAATCGGTTTTTCCAGCACCACTCTGGAAGGTTCAGCTGCCAAACCTGCGGCAGCCAGTCCCTTACACAGATCACCAAACAATGCGGGTGGCGTAGCAAAATAGCTAACCGGTGTTCGTTTGGCAGCGTCGACCAGTTCGCCAAGTTTTTTGTAATCACTGGTTTGAGTCAAATCAAGTTGCACGTAAAGCAATCTGCCAGCCAGTTGTTGCCAGACCTGCTCGTCCAGTGCTTCTTTTTTCAGAAACGTGGTCAGGTTCGACTTCACCATGTCGAGGTAGCCGCTATTGTCCATGGCATCACGGGCTACACCAATAATGCGTGAGTCAGCAGCCAATAAACCGGCTTTTTCAAGTTGGTATAAGGCAGGCAGTAATTTACGCCTCGCCAAATCACCTTTAGTGCCGAATAAAATTAAGTCGCAGGCGTTATTCTGGCTATGCTGTGCTGTTGTTGTCATATCTGACCCTTGCAATAATACGTAATTTTACAACACTTACGGCATACTAACGTGCTGAAATGACGCTGTAAACCCAATATTGTGTAATTAAATTACATAACAACGAATATTTTGACTAATCTTACATATTAAGGCAGCCTTAGCAATTGAATTACAGTTTTGTGGTAAATTTAATACTGTTTTGACTGCCACTCTGGTATATAACCAAGACTGCTACAATTATTGCCACCATTAACAACGATATAAATCAGGAATTAGCGGATGAACGTACTGGAAAAAATCGTAAGTAGTGTTACCAGTTTCAGCAAGTCTGAGCGTAAGGTTGCCGATGTGATTCTGGCTAATCCTCAGGTGACGATTCACAGTAGTATAGCAGCCCTGGCCAAAATGGCAGACGTCAGTGAACCTACTGTCAACCGCTTTTGTCGCCGTCTGGATACTAAGGGTTTTCCTGATTTTAAACTTCATTTAGCCCAAAGCCTCGCCAACGGCACTCCCTATGTTAACCGGCATGTGGAAGAAGATGACGGGCCTGAAGCTTATACAGCTAAAATTTTCGAATCAACGATGGCTGCATTAGATACTGCCAGGCAACATGTTGATATTAATACTATAAATCGTGCAGTAGATGTATTAACCCAAGCTAAAAAGATTTCTTTCTTTGGTCTGGGTGCGTCTGCATCTGTGGCACATGATGCCCAGAATAAGTTCTTTCGTTTTAATGTGCCGGTTGTCTGTTTTGATGACATTGTTATGCAGCGGATGTCAGCAATTAACAGCTCTGACGGAGATGTCGTGGTATGTATCAGCCATACCGGCAGAACGAAAAACCTGTGTGATATTGCCGCCATCGCCCGGGAAAATGATGCGACAGTCATTGGTATCACCGCATACGACAGCCCGTTGGCCCGCGAATGCACCCTGGTGTTGTCGTTAGATGTGCCAGAAGACACCGACATGTATATGCCAATGGCGTCCCGCGTTGCCCAACTGGTATTAATCGATATTCTGGCCACCGGCTTTACTTTAAGACGTGGCAGTAAGTTCCGGGAAAATCTGAAAAAAGTGAAAGACAGCTTGCGTGGATCCCGCTTTGAAAAGAAAGATTTGGCAAACTAACGCAGCTGATCAACCATCATCCGAGGTTGGTCAACTGCACCAACCTGTCGCTTTTATCGATAATGCCGCTGTATTCTGTAATAAAATTACATTACACTAAAACGCTTATGACATCCGCGTACAACAGCAGGAGCATCTGATGCCAAGAAGAACCAAGATAGTCGCCACCCTCGGCCCGGCTACGAATACCCAGCAATCAATTGAAAAGCTAATCAGTGCCGGCGCAAGTGTATTCAGGCTTAATTTCTCACACGGTAGTGCGGATGACCACCGGGAACGGGCTGCTATGGTGCGCGCTGCGGCGGACAAACTGAGTACTCACGTCGCCATATTAGGTGATTTGCAGGGGCCGAAAATCCGGGTGTCTACGTTTAAGGAAGGTGCCGTATTATTAGCGGAAGGTCAGCAGTTTGTGCTGGATGCCAGTCTGGCTAAAGGTGAAGGGGATCATCACCAGGTAGGTATCGACTACAAAGCTCTGCCACAGGATGTCAGTGCCGGCGATTTACTGCTACTGGATGATGGTCGTATACAGTTACAGGTTGAACGGGTCGATGGAAGCAGGGTTTACACCAAAGTGACGGTTGGCGGAAAACTTAGCAATAATAAAGGTATAAACCGCCAGGGTGGTGGATTAACAGCCCCTGCCCTGACTGATAAAGATAAGGCTGACATTATTACTGCTGCTGAAATAGATGTTGATTTTCTGGCGGTCTCGTTTCCGCGCAGCGGCGATGATATGCGTCTTGCCCGCGAATTAGCAAAGGCGGCAGGCTCTGAAGCAAGATTAATGGCTAAGATTGAGCGGGCTGAAGCGGTAGCCGATAACGAAACGCTGGATGATATTATTCGTGCATCAGACGCTGTTATGGTTGCCCGTGGTGACTTGGGTGTGGAAATCGGTGATGCTGAACTGGTTGGCCAGCAAAAACGGATTATCGCCCGATCACGCCAACTGAACCGGGTCGTTATTACCGCCACTCAAATGATGGAAAGTATGATTGAAAGCCCGATGCCAACCCGGGCTGAAGTCATGGATGTTGCCAATGCGGTACTTGATGGCACCGATGCTGTGATGTTGTCCGCTGAAACTGCTGCCGGTAAGTATCCTACTGAAACGGTCAAGGCAATGGCCCGGGTTTGTGACGGCGCAGAAAAACATCCCAGTGTTCAGATATCAAAACACCGGATGGACGTTGTTTTTACAGAAATCAGTGAAACTATTGCCCTGTCAGCAATGTATGCCGCTAACCATTTAGCCGACATTAAAGCAATTATTGCCTTAACCGAATCCGGTTATACCGCTAAGTTAATGTCTCGAATCACCTCACCCCAGCCTATTTATGCGCTATCACGTCATGATAAGACGCTGAACAAAATGGCATTGTACCGGGGCGTCTATCCGGTCTATTTTGACAGCACTTCACAGTCAGCACAGTCACTGGCCGATGCAGCTATTGATGCTATTCGAAAGCAGGCCGGCCTGAAAAGCGGTGATCTGGTAATACTGACTCATGGCGATGCAATGGAAACTATAGGTGCGTCAAATACCTGTAAAATTGTTCAGGTAAAATAAGGTCGTTGTTGTTTCGATAATTAAAAAAAGGCCGCGGGCCTTTTTTTAATTTGTGGCTGTATGTAAATAGCATTTCAGAAGACATCACGTTGTAATTTTCTAACCCTTCTGGCAGCCCGGTATTCCGCAAACTGCGGAGCCAGTGCCGTTAAGGCTGAACCTGTAACGACCATCAAAGCGCCAAGCCAGGACCACAGGTTTAGCTGCTGCGCTGTCAGAAAGTCAGGAAACATTTTGCTGACAAAAGTCGCGAATACAATGGTAAATAAAGGCGTCACTGCCAACACTGCACTAACCTTGGACGCTTCCCAGTGATGTAATGCTTCAGCAAAGGCTCCATAAGCCACAACGGTATTCAGGCAACAAAATATCAGTAATGCCCAA
Source organism: Arsukibacterium sp. (assembly GCF_033722355.1). GTDB lineage: Bacteria > Pseudomonadota > Gammaproteobacteria > Enterobacterales > Alteromonadaceae > Alishewanella. Next base: position 11,534 of record NZ_JAWVZF010000040.1, read on the forward strand.
TGTAGGTAGCTCATTGTCAGCAATGGAGAAAACTCGGACAACGGAATAAAGCAAAGTGTTCCGGCTACATATAGCAGGTACATAATTTGTTTAGAACTGAAACTCACCAGCAGTTGTTTTTGAGCCAGCGCATAAGCGGCCCAGGTAACGGCGGCAGCAATGACCAGTAATACGCCAAAAGTTTCTGAGTCTGCCTGCACTATCAGCTGTAACAGACGTTCATTGAAAAATAACAACAGGCCGGCGACCAGCGTAATGGCTCCAACTTTCTGCCATAACAACAATCTTTCTTTAAATATCACTATACCGCCAAGCATCATCAGAAAAGGCGCAAGCTGGATCACGACCTGTCCGGTTTCGGCGCTTAAATAGTTTAAGCCGCTTAAATACATAATATAGTTTGATAACAGCCCTGCTACCGCAATCATCATCAGCCATCCGACTTTACGATGGAACAGTAACTTTATTGGCGGCAATTTACCGCGCGCCGCCAACCATAGCCCGACAATCACTGCCGCCGCCAGAAAACGAATAGCCGTAATCGTATTAGCCGATAACACATCAAGCACAATTTTAAGTGCTATCGGTAACATGCCCCACAAAATGGCAGTTGTCAGCGCCAGCGTTAAACCAATAATACTTCTTCCGGTAATTTGATGCATGCAGCAACAGTTCCTTTAACAAGCGAAAACGGTCAGATCAGTTGCTGCCATTGTCGCTTATTTGCTGTCTGACTGTCTTGTCATTTAGTTATGTTTGCGTTGAATCAACTTTCCCAGCTGTATAGAAACTATACTAAGCGTAATCACCTCAGTGAGCAGGACAGACAATGAATACGATAAAACGATTAGCCATATTAACTTCCGGGGGAGATGCGCCAGGCATGAATGCCTGTATTCGCGCTATTGTCCTGACAGCATCTGCCTGCAACATTGAAGTGGTTGGCTTTAAACATGGATTTAACGGCTTGCTGGATCAGGAGTATCAGACGCTTCATCCCATGCATGTTGATAATATTATTCAGCGCGGCGGCACTATTTTAAAAAGTGCTCGCTGCCCGGCGCTACAGCAGGCCGATGGCCCTGCCCGTGCAGCCGCGACATTACAGCAATTACATATTGATGCGTTAATAGTGATCGGTGGTGACGGCAGTTTTCGCGGTACTATGGCTATCAGTCAACATTACGAGGGGCAACTGATAGGCGTGCCCGGTACTATTGATAATGATGTCGATGGCACTGATAGCACCATTGGCTTTGCCACCGCTATTGATACCGCACTGGATGCCATTGATAAAATTCGTGATACCGCTGACGCTTTTGAACGGATTTTCCTGGTTGAACTGATGGGACGTCACAGTGGTTATCTGAGCCTGGCTGCCGGTATTGCCGGAGGTGCCGAACAAATTATCTGTCCGGAGTTTGGTCAGCTCAGCCCAGATAATTTGCGAGCGATTATTAAACCCATTCAGCATGCTCAACTGTTAAAAGGCAAGTCTAGTTATCTGATTGTTGTAGCTGAGCATAGCTATCCGGGCGGCGCTACTGCACTGGCGGAAGCCTTGACCGGCGCAATAGGTATTGAATGCCGCGCCTGCATTCTTGGTCATATCCAGCGTGGCGGCAGCCCGGTGGGTGCCGACCGTATTCTTGCTACGAAGTTAGGTGCTTTTGCGGTAGAGCAATTAATGCAGGGTGTTAGCCTGGTCATGGCCGGTGAGGTTAACGGAGAGGCATGTTTATATCCACTGGCTGAGACCGGTGACAGAGCAAAAACGATTGACCCTTTTTTAGTACGCTGGCAGCAGCAGATTGGCAGCTACTGAGCTGCCAAGCTGCTGGGTTAATAAACGTGATTAGTGGCTGAAAACCTGTTTTACCCGGTCTTTGTAACTGCGGCTGACTTTTACCGCCTGACCATTGGTCAGCATTAACTGATGCTCACCATTTGACAACATCTGTAACTTGGCGATAGTGTTTACATTAACGATAGCAGAGCGGTGTACCCGGACAAATAACCGTGGATCGAGCTCCTGTTCCAGCTCTTTCATCGTCCGACGCAGGATATGTGTCTGACCATCTTTAGTATGAATGCACATGTAATCGCCTGCGGCATCAACCCAATCTATTTCGGCAACCGGCACCCGGGTAATTTCACCACTGTCTTTAATACTGATTGCTTCAGGAAACCGCTCATTTACCACTGGCTCAGATTTATCCAGACGCTGCAGAATTTTGCCGGTCTCATCACCGGTAAGTTTAGCAACTGCGGCTGCCAGCTGCCCTTTATGTTTCTGGCTATCAATAGCAGCGTGGAATTTCAGTACCTTAGTAACCGCCGCTTTCAACCTTTCGGGTTCAACCGGTTTCAATACATAATCAAGTGCATTTACTTCAAAAGCGTTAAAAGCATAATGATCATACGCCGTAACAAAGACTATGTACGGTAAGCTAAGCTGCTTCTGCTGCAAACTCTTTAATACCGCAAAACCGTCCATACCGGGCATTTCCACATCAAGAAACACCACATCAGGTTTTAACTCAACAATACGGTTTACCGCCTCATCGCCATTACTACACTGGGCAACGACTTCCAGCTCAGGAAAGGCAGCCAGGCGCACCAGCATTCCTTTGCGGGCAAGCGGCTCATCGTCTACTACTATTACCTTCAACATGGTTTGTTTCCAATTGTTCTAACTGTAATGGGATCCGGATATTGACTTTCAGCCCTTTGGGCTCGTTATGTGTCAGCACCAGAGCAAAATCGTTATCATAAAGCGCTGCCAGGCGCTCTCTGGTATTCACTAAACCTACCCCGCTGGCATTCGTCTTCGGAATACCATCGCTTATTGGCATGCCAGGACCATTGTCTGACACCTCTAACAATAAATCGTGCCCGAATTTTTTGGCGGTAATAGTGATATCTCCGCCGTTGACCTGGCTGGCTACGGCATATTTAATCGCATTTTCGATTAATGGCTGCAAAATTAAACTGGGCACTAAGGCGCGCTCTGTGCCTTGCTCGATATCAAAATTAATCGTCAGGCGTTCAGAAAACCTGACTTTTTCAATTTCCAGATATAATTTTGCCGCATACAGCTCCTGCTCAAGTGGCACCCGGTTTATCGGATCTTTATAAAGTGAATAGCGCAAAAAGTCACTAAGCCGGGTCACCATTTTATTTGCAGTGTCTGTTTCATTAATCAGCACCAGTGTTGAAATTGCATTTAACGTATTAAACAAAAAATGCGGGTTAAGCTGATAGCGCAGCATTTTTAGCTGGGCTTCATGCGCCTTGTTGGTGGCAGTTAATGATTTTTGTTTTTCCAGTTGCAGAGTCTGGTAATACTTAATACCAAAATATAGCCCACTCCAGCTCAGCATCACATAGAACGCCACCGGCGTGTCTTTAATATACTGCAACCAGTCATCAGGCCGGTAACCGTGCCGGTAAATTTCCCAGTAATTAAAGTTCCTTACGGTTGTCCAGATTGCTGCGATCAGTAACGCAAGTAATAAAACCAGCAAAATCATACGCCAGGGTGGCCAAAACCAAATGCGTTGATAAAGATAACGCAATGGGATGGTAATTAACCAGCCGACATAGGCATCTAACGCTACCACGATTAAATAGGCATCCCGGGTTTCCTGTACCAAGGATCCCAGATAATTGACAATAGCAAAACCAAGCCAGCCCAAGGTATGCAGGATCCAGAACTGCCGGTTTCGATCTTCAAACACTTTGTACAAGATAAACTTCCGCGTAATGACTCTTCGCAAAGTATACCTAACATCGCAGTTAAAACCTTGCCGCTTAAACTGATTTCAGCAGACATTAATCGCAATTGCACTGGGGTTAGCTTGGGGCCCGGCTCAGAAATCTGCCAGCACCGGGGTCGGTTTACGATTGGCATCCAGTGCAACAAAGGTGAAGTTACCGGAAATGGCTTTATGCTGGTCATCGTTATACATATTTTCGACGAATATATCGACATGCACTTTGATGCTGGTTCTGCCAACATGCTCAATCCTTGCCACCAGTTCAATAATGGTACCGGCAGGAATCGACTCTTTAAAGTCGACTCTGTCAGAACAGACTGTCACCAGCGGCTTCCGGCAAAAGCGGGTGGCTGCAATAAAAGCAGCTTCGTCCATCCAGGCTAATGCCTCACCGCCGAACAAAGTATTGTGATGGTTGGTACGGCCCGGAAACACCGTTTTGGTAACCCTGGTAACAGCATGGGCAGTTCTTTTGGCAATAAGGGCTTCACTGGGTGGGGTGTTTGACATAAGCTACTCACTCTGAAAATACAACAAGAATTATGGTAATGCCGCAGACATCAGCATTGCAGTGGTTATTATAACAGGCCTGCACTTTGCATCGAAAATTTCTGTGCCTGATTTAACGGCTGTTACAAAATTTAGTACAACAAGAGTTGCGATGAGGATTTGATGGAGCTAGTTAGTTATCAGTTAAAAATTCAGGATATCGCTGCGCACCATATTGAAGTGACATTAAAATTTACGCCACAGCAGCCTATTCACACGTTAAGCATGCCGGCCTGGATCCCGGGCAGTTATATGATCCGGGATTTTGCCAAACACCTACTGTCAATTTCAGCAACGGATGCCGCTGGTCCGTTAGTGCTGCAACAACAAGACAAACAAAGTTGGCAGCTGACCTGCAGGCAGCAGCCTGTCACTGTTGTTTATCAGCTTTATGCCTTTGACTTATCAGTACGGGCGGCTTATATCGATGATGAACTCGCGGTCTTAAATCCGGCGGCCTTGTGTCTTGCTGTCAGTGATCTGGAAAACTTGCAGCAGCAACTTATCGTGCCAGCTCCTGAGTCAGCAGTTGCTGCCAGCTGGCGACTTGCCACCGCATTGACGCCCGTTGGGAGTACTAAAGCACTGGAGTTTGGCACGTATCAGGCTGCAGATTATGCCAGTTTAATTGACAGTCCGCTGTTGGCGGGTGTTTTCAAAGTGGAACAGTTTGAGGTAAACACGATTCCGCACTTTCTGGTGGTAAGCGGCAACAATCTTGCTGATCTACCGCGGCTTGCGGCAGATTTACAGCAAATTTGTCAACAGCAATGCAATGTATTTGGCCGCCTGCCAGCCGATTTGCATCAGTACTGGTTTTTACTATGGGTCACTGAGCAAGGTTATGGCGGGCTGGAGCATAAATTCTCAACGTTGTTGCTTTGTAGCCGGTACGATTTACCGGGTATACAGCTTCAGCAACCCGACGATAATTACCAGCAATTGCTGGCACTTTGCAGTCATGAATACTTTCATAGCTGGTGGGTCAAACGATTAATGCCCGCAGAGTTTAAGCCATATCAGTTAGCTGCTGAGCAATATACCAGCCAGTTATGGCTATACGAGGGGTTCACCTCTTACTTTGATGATTTAGCCCTGGTAAGGGCCGGGCTAATTAAGCCTGAGCGGTATATGACAACGCTGGAAAAAACAATCAGCAGAGTAACACGCAGCCCGTCTGACGCCAGGCAAAGCCTGGCGGACAGTAGCTTTAATGCCTGGACCAAGTTCTACAAGCAGGATGAAAATGCCATAAATTCCGTCGTCAGTTATTATGGCAAAGGCGCATTAGTGGCTTTTTGTCTGGACGCAGCGCTACGAGAGCAAGGCAGTTCGCTGCAACGGCTGTGCCAGTACATGTATCAGCAATACCTTGAAAGTGGCACTGACGAGCAAAGTTTATTTGCCAGTCTTACCGAGCTCGGCTATGCCAAGCTGGCTGATGCTGCCCTCAACTGGATAAGTCAAAGCAAGCCGTTGCCACTGCAACATGCAGCCTGGCAACTCGGCCTTAAGCTGAGTTTCCGCCCGGCAGCAGACCACAATGACCTTAGCGGCCCGGCCAAAGCAGACAGTCAAACCCACTTTACCGCCTATCTGGCAGCCGGGCTAAAGGTCCAAAACGGTTTGTTAACTGTTACGCAGGTAATGGCCGATGGTGCAGCCCATCAGGCTGGTATGATGGTTGGCGATCAGCTGCTGGCACTGGCAGGCTGGAAAATTAACGAGCACAGCCTGCCCGAGCTACTGCAACGGCTGGAATCGGGTTCCAGCCAGCAATTAATCCTTTATCGCAAAGATCGTGTATTAATATTGCAACTTCCTATCCAGCCTGCAGCACCAAAAATTGCGGTATTACAGGTTGCAGATAAAGATAAGGCAAGCGACTGGTTACAAAGTGACGTTATGGTTCAGACAGTAACAATTGCGGATCAAGCCGCTCCTGCAGCCAGTTAATCCGCCAATCCAGATGGGGCCCGGTCACCCGGCCGGTGGCCCCAACTTCAGCCACTTTCTCTCCCTGACGAATTAACTGCCCTACTGTCACATCCAGGCGATGTAAATGCATAAGCGTCGACGTTACCCCCATGCCATGGTCGATAATCAGGGTCAAGCCGGAATAATACAAGTCCTCTGCCAGCAGCACCTCACCATCCCACGGGGCCAGTACCGGAGCGCCAACGGGCGCGGCGATATCCAGTCCATAATGCGGATTCCGCGGCTCACCGTTAAAAATCCGCTGACTGCCATATACTCCTGATATTCTTCCTTGTGCAGGTAATAGGGGGTCAGCAAAGATTGCCATCTTATCTGATAATGTTGTCCGTACTGCGGCTACCTTGCGTTGGTCGTTCTGAATGCGCTCGGTGACCTCTGCCGGCGGTGTCACATACTTTTGTGCCACCCCGGTAATTCGCTGGATATCGTACTCACGCCGGCTGAAGGTCAGAGGCAGTTGCTGCCGGGAGCCGTCTGAAGCAATAATTGTCAACTGATGCTGCAGCGCAGCATCACGGCCAATACCGATTACAAACTGTCCGCTCTTTGCTACCTTGACGGGCTGCCCGTTAAAAAATACTTTAGCGCCAGCCGGCGCTTGCCCTCGAACTAAACTGCCCTGCGTAAGTTTGCCGTCAAGCATGACCTCAGCAGCAGCGGGTAACGATACTATTGCCTGCACACTAGCAATGAGCAATAGCGCCTTTAGCCACACCCTCATAAGCTACCACCTTGTATTTCTTAGTGCTGTCGATTTTTTTCAGTGCACCGGCAATATAGTCTGCCAGACATTCTACCGTGGTATCGCAGGGTAAAATATCACAGTGACCTTGGGGAATAACTAACTCAAACCAGCCCTGACTTGCCTGATAGCGGAAACAGAAAGCATCCTGTTCGCCGCTGAGAAACTGCAATGCGGTTGCTTCACATAAATCATCTGCACTGCCCAGATAGCAGTCCTGCCACCGTTCACTCCACAATTTATTCAATCGTGGCGAGAGCATGCCATCCGTATAGATCTGAATAGTAGAACGATGGCCATGGGCAATACGCTGACAATTACCATCATGTTTTTTTAAGCCGTGGCTGTAATGATAATAAAAACCGGTAGCGGACTCCGGCCTTAAGGCCAGTGTCAGTCGTTCTACATTAGCCGGCAACAAAGGCTTGATGCGTTGTTCCAGATACTCGCTGATACTATGCTCGTTAATCTGGCGGGTTGGAATACAGGCAAAAGCTTCCGCTGGTGAGGCAAGGCTTATCATGCCTCGCTGACTGTTGTAACGCACCAGGCTGCAGCCAGGCTCGTTGGTTAAACTC
>NZ_JAWVZF010000041.1:0-18862 GCF_033722355.1 Arsukibacterium sp.
GCCTGGGGCCCAGGCCAGCCTTTGTCGATAGAAGAAGTCGATTTAATGCCACCTCAAAAAGGTGAAGTGCTGGTTAAAATTATCGCGACCGGCGTCTGTCATACTGATGCCTTTACGTTGTCGGGCGATGATCCTGAGGGCATTTTTCCGGCTATTTTAGGCCATGAAGGTGGCGGCATTGTTGAGGCCGTCGGTGAAGGAGTTACCTCGGTCGCTGTTGGCGATCATGTTATTCCGCTTTACACCCCGGAGTGCGGTAAGTGTAAGTTCTGTTTGTCGGGCAAAACCAATTTATGTCAGGCAATACGAGCGACACAGGGCAAGGGCCTGATGCCCGATGGCACCACCCGTTTCTCAAAGGACGGCAAACCCATTTATCATTATATGGGCACCTCAACCTTTTCTGAGTACACCGTACTGCCGGAAATTTCACTGGCGAAAATTAATAAAGAAGCGCCATTGGAAAAAGTCTGTCTGCTCGGCTGTGGTGTGACTACCGGCATGGGCGCGGTTATGAATACGGCCAAAGTGCAGGCGGGTGATACTGTTGCTGTGTTTGGTTTGGGCGGTATTGGTTTATCCGCCATTATTGGTGCTGTTATGGCCAAAGCCAGCCGGATTATTGCTATTGATATAAATGAAGATAAATTTGATATTGCCAAAAAGCTGGGTGCCACTGATGTAGTTAACCCGAAAAAGTTCGATAAGCCTATTCAGGATGTTATCGTTGAGATGACCGACGGCGGGGTCGATTTCTCGTTTGAGTGTATTGGTAATGTTAATGTGATGCGCTCGGCGCTCGAGTGCTGTCATAAAGGCTGGGGCGAGTCAGTAATTATCGGCGTGGCCGGTGCCGGCCAGGAGATTTCAACCCGGCCGTTTCAGCTGGTGACCGGCCGGGTATGGCGGGGTACGGCTTTTGGTGGGGTCAAAGGGCGCAGCGAATTGCCGGATTATGTGGAGCGCTATTTAAACGGTGAGTTTGAGCTGGATACCTTTATTACCCATACTATGCCACTGGAGCGGATTAACGAGGCCTTTGATTTAATGCATGAAGGTAAGTCAATCCGGACTGTTATTCATTTTTAGCATTTAATTATTCTGGCTCAGGACAACCAAATATTTTGGGCAAAGACAATGTCAGAACAAAGACGGATTAGACCCCCGTTTTGAAATTCTGGCAGATAGGAGCAGGCCGGATTACAACACCCGCCCTGGCTCGCCGCAGCAACTCGCCCTTTGCCTTCGGCAGGGCTCAGACACTCTGCGACGAGCCTGAACGGGGTTCTAATCCGGCCTGGTCGTCATCAGTAAGGAAAAGCCTATGACAACTTCAGCTTTAACCAAAGTTAGCGAACAGCTTTGTTTTGGTGGGAAACAAATCCGGTTTACCCATCAGTCAGCCGTAACGAACTGTGAAATGCAGTTCTCGGTTTTTCTGCCACCGCAGGCGCAGACCAATAAGGTACCGGCGCTTTACTGGCTGTCGGGGCTTACCTGCACCGATGAGAATTTCTCTGCCAAGGCTGGTGCTCAGCGGGTAGCCGCCGAATTGGGCATAGCTTTGATTATTCCGGACACCAGCCCGCGCGGCGAAGGCGTGCCGGATGACGATGAAGGCGCTTACGATTTTGGTTTGGGTGCCGGTTTTTACGTTAATGCCACCCGCGAGCCTTTTAGCAAACATTACCAGATGTATGACTATATTGTCAGTGAGCTGCCGGCGCTGATTGAAACCGAATTGCCGGTATCCGCAACACGGGCCATCAGTGGCCATTCGATGGGCGGCCATGGCGCGCTGGTTATCGGCTTGCGAAACCCTGAGCGATACCGCTCAATATCGGCGTTTTCGCCAATTTGTAATCCGCTGAACAGCCCGTGGGGTATCAAAGCATTCAGCGGTTATTTAGGCGATGATAAAAACCAGTGGGTCCATTATGATGCCTCTGTGCTGTTAGCGAAAACCCAGAAAACCATACCCATTCTGGTTGATCAGGGTACGCTGGATAACTTCTACCCAAAGCAACTGCAAACGGAGAGTTTAACTGCGGCGGCCGAGCAAAGTGGCGCGAACGTTCAGATCCGGCTGCAGGAGGGTTATGATCACAGCTATTATTTTATTGCCAGTTTTATTGAGCAGCATTTACACTTTCACGCTAAATATTTAGGCAGTTAAACCACTGTAACAGCCCGCAACAAGGAGTATTGCATGAGCTACGATACCAATAATATTTTTGCCAAAATTCTGCGTGGTGAAATACCCAGTTTAAAAATCTACGAAGATGACCACACGCTGGCATTTATGGACATTATGCCGCAGGCTGATGGCCATGCCCTGGTGATCCCAAAGTTTGAAGCGGTAACCCTGCTGGATATTCCGGCTGATAAGCTTACCCATACCATGACCACGGTGCAGAAAGTCATGGCGGCGCAAAAATCTGAGCTTGGGGCAAAAGGCGTGGTACTAATGCAGCTAAACGGTGAAGGGGCAGGTCAGTCTGTACCACATTTACATTTTCATCTGATCCCGGCTCATCTGACAGAATTAAAACGCCACGGTGCTGAAAAAGGTGATATGAAAAAAATTGAGGCCATTGCAGAAAAAATTCGCGCTGCGTTATAAAACGCAGTAACCTTTGGCAAAAACTACAATAATAAATTGCCTATGCGTTATTTAACCAACCTGGGGCAGATCGTGTTGCAGCGACTATCAGGCGGTGCCTTGCTGCGAGACAGCCTGCTGTTTATTTTATGGCTGGCTGTCTGGATGCTTGGCATGCTGGTTGAATACACGGAACATGCCAGTGTCTGGTTTCCGGCTGCCGGTTTAACCTTTGCGGCCCTGTTTACTCTTGGGCTGCGGATTATTCCGGTGCTGTTAATTGCCTGTGTTGGCGTTACGTTCTGGACAGTCGATTCTTATCAGTTACCACTGAACAGCTGGCAGACGTTACAAAGCGGCCTGCTGTTTGGTCTGGCTCACATTTTACCTTACTATCTGGGCACTTATCTGTTACGCGGGCTTTATGCCAGTGGCAAATGTACTCTGCCATTATTTGTGATCTGTTTTATTATACTGGCCTCTGGCAGTGCGCTGGTTGCCACTTTCAGTGTTATCGCTGCATTAGTGATCAGCGGCATGATGAATGCCACCGCGATCAGCGAGACCTGGTTACCATTCTGGGTAGGTGACATGGCAGGGGTTATTGTCATTGCCCCCTTGTTTGCTGCGGTAATATCGGTCCTTTATCCGTCAAGCGGTTTATCACTGAGTCAGTTTGTTGGGCCGGCACAACGGTTTGCCAGCCCCAAATTTGGTTACAAGTTGCTGCTGAATCTGATATTGCTTACGCTGGTGATGTTACTGGCCAATTATGCCGATACCCCAGAGAGTGCGTTTGCTATCTTTTTTATGGTGATCCCTCATATGTGGATTGCCTGCACGGAATCTGCTTTTTACAGCACCTTAAGTGTGGCCGTCAGCAGTTTTACCATTGCCTTGTTGGTAAATTTATTTGCGCTGATGGATTTTGTGATGGTCTATCAGTTTGCCATTAATGTCATTGCGGCCAATGCGTTATTTGGCTTGGCGGTACCGGCACTGATGGCGACCAATAACCAGTTACGGCTGGTGGCCTCGACCGACAGCCTTACCCGGGTGGCGTCACGCGATTACCTGCAGCAGCGTGCTGAGCTGGAAATCAGTCGCAGTTTGCAGCAGGGAGAACCATTGTGTCTGATGGTATTTGATATTGATCATTTTAAACAAATTAACGACAAATTCGGGCACAGCACCGGTGATCTGGTGCTGTTGCAGGCCTGTCAGCAAGCTCAGCAATTGTTGCGCCCGGCTGATGTCATTGGCCGCTATGGTGGTGATGAATTTGTGGTGATATTACCCAATACCCGTCAGGAAGCTGTAGTGGCCATTGGTAACCGGATTATAGAGCGATTTTTACAGATTAAACTGGCAGAGCAGCTAACGGTATCGGCCAGTTTTGGGGTGGCAGCGCTTAAACCGGGCGACAGTTTCCGCAGTTTGTTTAAGCGGGCAGACATCGCATTATACCGGGCGAAACAGCAGGGACGAAGTCAGGTGGCCTGGCATTAAGTATGTTTATTATTTTGCTTGAGCTTAGCGTTATTTGTGCTTAAGGTAAGCGCCGGTTTTCGGATTTTCAACGGATCTGCTTATGATGTTGTCGCAACGTGTCTCAGCGCTGCTGTTAGCGCTATGCTTTGCCGTAATAACGACTGGCTGTGTCAGTTCAGCTACCCCGGCAAATCAGCAGCAGGGCTTAGAGCTTATGCTGGTTCATATCAATGACACCCATTCTCAGTTTGATGCTACGCCGGCCAGGGTAAAGGGCCCGGATGGCAAACCATTATTCACCTTTATTGGTGGCCACCCACGACTGCTGAGCAAAGCACAACAATTACAGGCAGAGGCAACAGCTGGCGGGATCCCGTCGTTATTTTTACATGGTGGCGATGCGTTTAAAGGCAGTGCCTATTTTGAAATATTTGAGCAGAAAATTAATATCGATATTTTAAACCGGATGGGCCTGGATGCGATGGCACTGGGTAATCATGAGTTTGATATTGGGCTTGCTAAGCTTGCTGATTTTGCTGCCAATATTAATTTCCCACTACTGGCAGCGAATGTTGATACCCGCGCTGAACCGGCGTTAGCAGCAGTCAGTAACTTAAAAGGGTTTCAGTTATTTGTTGTCGACGGTACTGAGCTTATCCCGGTGGCTGCAGTGGCAGATGCAGCAGGTAAAGCCGTGCTTGGCGTATTTGGCGTAGCGCTGGAAGATATGCGCAGCATGGTGCCTGCGACCGGCCAGCTGGTTTTTGCCGCTGAAGTCTCTTCAGCTCAGGCCACCGTGGATTATCTGCAGGCACAGGGCGTAAAGCATATTGTTGCCTTAACTCACTTAGGGCATCAGCGTGATTTAATCCTGGCTGAGCAGGTCAATGGTATTGATGTAATTGTTGGTGGTCATTCACACAGTCTGCTTGGAGATTTCCGGCAGTGGTATCTGGGACAGCAGGCACCTTATGCAAAAATAATCGTTAATCCGGACGGTGTTGGCCAGACTTGTATTGTGCAGGCTGGCCAGTTTGCTCAGGCTGTGGGGGCGGTGGCGGTGCAATTTGATCCGTCAGGTCAGTTAACTCAGTGTGAGGGTGAAAATACCTTACTTGCCAGCCGGGATTACTTTCGGCTCGCGCTGCGCACCGAAGACAGCCGGCTTGCTAAATCAGAGCAGCCAGGCACTGAAGCTTACGTTAATCAGTTAGAGCGCACTGTAATTACCGATGAGGACCCTGCTTTACGCCAGTTAATCAATACGGTTTATCTTCCTGCTGTACAACAAGCTTACGGCAAGCAAATCAGCGTTACAGAACAGACGATTTCGCATGTCAGATTGCCGGGTACCGGTGGCAGTGACGAGCATGGCTCGGTGCTGGCCGGACATATTACCGATGCTATGTATTACTGGCTTAATCAGCCAGCCGTGCGCGCTAAAACCGGCCGTAAGGTTGATTTTACGCTGATAGGTGCAGGCAATATCCGCGCTGATCTGCAGGCCGGGGCAATCTATGAAGGTCATATCCGGTTAGAGGTTTTACCCTTTGATACACCACTTAGTATCCTGACAGTCACGGGTGCTGACGTTGCGGCTTTGCTGCAGAATGTCATCAGCGCGACATTAGCACCGGGTGCCCATGCTGGTAAGTTTCCGTATGGTAGTCATTTACGGTATATCGCCCGTGAAAATGCCAGCGGCGAGGCGGTACTGGCGCAATTGCAATGGCGTCAGGGCGGGCAGTGGCAGGATATTTTACCGGAAGCAACATACAGTCTGGCCACTACCAGTTATTTAGCCAATGGCAATGATGGCTGGCATAAGTTGCAACAGGTACAGCAGCAACAAACCGACAGGATTGATCTGATAATCGAGCAGCAGCAACTGACAATTTATCCGCTAAACCGGGTCGAGGCAGTTACCGACAGCAGCGGTCAGCGGGCATTTGTGCCGCGTTATAAGAATGCTGAGGGTCTGCCTTGTAAAGTGACGGAGGTTGACTGTAAGGTTGCGGCAGCAGCAATGATTGACTATCTGAAAGCAACGTCGACCTTATGGCAGCAAAAACGGCTGCCAACGGTTACGCTGGAGCGACGTTAAAATAAACTGAGCAGCATGCCGGTGCAGGCAAATGCTGCCAGCACCCGGATAATACTTTGGTCAAATTTAAATAGCGCCACGCCGGCGGCACAGCCCAGCAGCAACGCGATCATATCGAACTGGCCCTCTGAACCAGCGGGCCAGAGTACGTGATAACCAAAAAACAGCGCCAGGTTGACGATGACCCCCACCACCGCAGCAGTTACCGCGGTTAGTGGCCCGCTGAATAAAGCATAGTTACGACTGGCTTCTACGACAGGCGCACCGGCAATAATAAATAAAAACGACGGCAAAAAGGTAAAAAACGTGACGATGGCAGCGGCCGTAAACCCGGCCTGAACCAGGCTGTCAGGCCCCAATAACTGCTGAGTCCAGCCGGCAACAAAACCAACAAAGGTCACCACCATAATCAGTGGCCCGGGGGTACTTTCTCCCAGAGCCAGACCATCAATCATCTGCAACGCCGTGAGCCACTGATATTGTTCCACCGCCGCCTGATACACATAAGGTAATACCGCATAGGCTCCGCCAAAAGTAAGCAGGGCGGCTTTAGTAAAAAACCAGGCAAGCTGAGTTTGCGTGCTGTGCCAGCCATATACTGTGCTTAGTAATCCGATTGTAAGAAGCCAGATGACTACCCCTGTAATCAGCGCCAGTATCAGTCTGTGCCAGCTAAAACGTTGCCGGGCGGCTACTGTGCTCTGGTCATTAATAATGGCCAGCCTCGGTGCCGCGCTGGCTGGCTGTGCTGCCTGGTCTGACAAAGCAACATGTGTCTCTGGGGTGCTAAGCTGAGCGGGAAACCACTTCATCAGTACCAGCCCCACCACGGCCGCGGTTGCAATAATAAGTGGAAAGGGGATATTAAAGCCCGCTATGGCAATCAGCGCCAGCAGTGCCAATATTACCAGGGCCGGCGTATGTAAAGTTTTTTTCGCCAGACGCCAGGCCGCAAACAGGACGATAGCTGTAATGGCAGGCTTGATGCCATACAAGATACCTTGCAAAAGCGGTAAATCACCATGGGCCAGGTACAGCCAGGCTAACAGCGATAAAATAAAGAATGACGGCATTATAAACAGCAGGCCGGCGATAAAAGCACCGCGCTTACCATGCAGTAACCAACCGATGTAGGTAGCCAGCTGCTGCGCTTCCGGTCCGGGTAACAGCATAGTGTAATTTAATGCATGCAAAAAACGTTGCTCTGAGAGCCAGCGGCGTTTTTCCACCAGATCATGGTGCATCATTGCTAGCTGACCCGCCGGGCCGCCGAAGCTGATAAAGCCGAGCTTCAGCCAGTAGAAAAAAGCCTCGCGCAGACTGACCTGGCGTGTCTTATCCGGGGCACTTTGCTCTGGCATAGCATGCTGTGACATGACGTATCCTTTAGCGTTTAAACTTAGTTTCCAGAATAACTGATGACGTGGTACGTTCAACGCCTTCCAGATTACCGATATCATCAAGAATATGGCTTAATTGCTCTGTATTTTGGGCCTGTACTATTGCAATCAGGTCGTATTCACCACTGATAGCATACAATGCCGCCACCTGTGGGATCTGTTTTAATTCAATATTGGTGCGGGCGGTCAGTTTCTGACGCACCTTAATGCTGACATGCGCGGCCACCAGCGTGGCCAGATACGCGTCACCGTACTCTACGGTGTAGCCTTTAATCACACCGCTTTGTTCCAGCTTTTGTAGCCGGGTTTGCACGGTTGACCGCGACACACTGAGTTGGCGGGCTAAATCAGAAATACTGGCCCGGGCGTTGCGTTGTAACACGGCTAATAGTTTTTCATCTTCTCTGGTTATGGCGTTTTTTGGCGTCTTATCTGACACTTTGCTAAATCCTTCCATCAAAATGACGTGTTTAACTGTTAAATTGTTAATAATGATACTGCACATTGCATAAGGGCACCAATATAATAGTGGTATTGATTCAGCCCCGGCCAATTAACGATAACAACGGGGCCTAAACTGACAGAGGTTAACAGATGGTAGTAAGCAGAAGTTTGTTTGATGACGTGATGGTGCCTAATTATGCCCCGGCCCAGATTATTCCGGTAAAAGGCGAGGGCTCAAAGCTGTGGGATCAAAGCGGTAAAGAGTATATCGACTTTGCCGGCGGCATTGCGGTTAACTGTCTGGGGCATTGTCATCCGGCGTTAGTGTCTGCTTTAAAAGATCAGGCCGATAAGCTTTGGCATTTATCTAACGTATTAACTAACGAGCCGGCATTGCTGCTGGCTAAAGCGCTGGTCGATCACACCTTTGCTGAAAAAGTTTATTTTGCCAACTCCGGTGCTGAAGCGAACGAGGCGGCATTAAAACTGGCCCGCCGTTATGCTAAAGATAAATATGGCGAGCATAAAGATCAGATTATTGCTTTTAAACAGGGCTTTCATGGCAGAACGTTTTTTACCGTTACTGTTGGTGGTCAGCCTGCCTATTCTGACGGCTTTGGTCCTAAGCCAGAGGGGATTGCCCACGGCGAATTTAACAATCTTGATAGCTTAAAAGCACTAATCAGTGATAATACCTGCGCAGTAATGGTAGAGCCAATGCAGGGTGAGGGTGGTGTGGTACCGGCCACCCCTGAGTTTATCCAAGGGGTGCGTGAACTGTGTGATAAGCACAATGCCCTGCTGATTTTTGATGAAGTACAAACCGGGGTTGGTCGCACCGGCGGGCTGTATGCCTATATGGCCTATGGGGTAACACCGGATATTTTAACGACAGCAAAAGCGCTCGGTGGCGGTTTCCCGATTGGCGCTATGTTAACTACCACTGAAATAGCGAAACACTTAGTGGTGGGTACCCATGGTTCTACTTATGGCGGTAATCCGCTGGCCTGTGCCGTCGCGCTGGCGGCGGTTGATACCGTAAATACCCCGGCAGTACTTAACGGCGTAAAGCAAAAAGCCGAGTTATTTAAGCAGGAATTGCAGCGGATTAATGCCAAATACCAGGTGTTTAGCGAAGTGCGTGGCATGGGGCTGTTAATTGGCGCAGTATTAACGGCTGACTATGCCGGTAAAGCGCGGGAGATTATGCTGGCCGGTGCTGAGCATGGCGTCATGACACTGGTAGCGGGCATGAATGTGGTGCGCTTCGCGCCGTCATTAGTTATTCCGGATGCTGATATCAGTGAAGGCATGGCGCGGTTTGAGCAGGCTATTGCTCAGGTTGTGGCTGCCACAAAGGCGAAGCAGGCGTAATTATGCTGGTTATCAGGCCTATTACCGCTGCTGATTTTGCGGCTTTAAAACAAATTGCCATTGAATCCGGTCATGGTTTTACGTCGCTGCCGGTACATGATGGCCGGTTAAGCCAGAAAATTAAGCATGCCGAACAAAGCTTTAATGCCAATGTTAGCCAACCTGGTGATCAGGGCTATTTATTTGTGCTGGAAGACACCGACAGCGGTGAAATTGTTGGTACTACCGGTATCGAAGCGGCCGTGGGCCTGCAAACCCCACTGTATCACTTTCAGCAAAATACGGTCATTCACCACAGTGCTGAGCTGAACGTGATGAACCAACTGACTACCCTTACCCTGTGTAACGATTACACCGGCACGTCAGAAATTTGTACGCTGTTTTTGCGGGAAAGCTACCGGCGCAACCATGCCGGGCGCTTTTTATCCAAGGTACGATTTTTATTTATGGCTGAGCACCCTGAGCGTTTTGCCAGCAAGGTAATTGCGGAAATGCGCGGTGCAGCGGATAAAGACGGCCAGCCGCCGTTCTGGCACTGGCTGCAAAAGCTGTTTTTAACTATTGATTTCCCCAAAGCCGACCAGCTGATTGGTGTCGGTAAAAAAGCGTTTATTGCCGAGCTGATGCCACGTCATCCGATATATGTTGGCTTGTTGCCGGAAAGCGCTCAGGCAGTGATTGGCCAGGTGCATGAAAATACCAAACCTGCGCTGCGCATGCTCGAAAAAGAAGGTTTCAGCCACCGCGGTTATATTGATTTATTCGATGCCGGCCCGACAGTTGAAGCGCAGCTGCATCAGATAAAGTCAGTGGCCGCCAGTAGAAAAGTGCCGGTAAAAGTGGCTGCGACAGCAGAAGACGCCCAGGGGGAGTTTACGCTGGCGGTCGCCAATACCGAAATTAAAGATTTCCGGGCCAGCTTTGGTAAAGCCGCCCGGTTTGATGAGGCTGACAACAGCTTAATTATCAGCCCGGCGCTGGCAGAAGTACTGCAGCTGACTGACGGCGCTATGGCACGATTTATTAATCTGGATCAGGCCTGACAGGCCGGCGCTTTGCTATACTGCGCGCCAGTAAAAACCGTATGAGTTTAATTTTTTAAATTTTGTGATCAGACCAAAACCGGAGTAGATATGCACACTGATGTAAATGCCCTGTTCGCCAATTTATGGCAAGACTATGTCGCAGTAACGCCGTCGGCCAGAAAAGTGCACCAGTTACTGGGCTCTTCACAACAGGATGACGTGATAAATGACCATATTGCACTGCGTACCTTTAACCTCGGGAAAGTTGGCCTGCAGAAACTGGCGGCGCATTTTCTGGCGTTGGGTTACGAAGAGTGTGGCGAGTATCATTTTGAAGCCAAAAAGCTGTATGCCAAACATTTTGAGCACCCGGATCGTAACCTGCCAAAAGTGTTTATCTCTGAGTTACTGCTGGACAAGTGCTCGGCTTATTTACGTGACACCATTACTGAACTGGTTGCGCAAATTCCAGACGAAGCAGTAAGTGCAGATAACTTCTTGTATAGCGGCACGCACTGGCAGGTAAGCCAGGCCACGTATGAGAAACTGTTAGCTGAAAGTGAATATGCGGCCTGGGTTGCGGCCTGGGGCTACCGTGCCAACCACTTTACCGTCAGCGTCAACGAGCTGGCCAGTTTCGACAGCCTGGAGCAGGTAAATACTGCGCTGAAACAAGCCGGCTTTTTACTGAATACGTCGGGCGGCGAAATTAAAGGCACGCCGGAGGTGTACCTGGAGCAGTCATCGACGCTGGCAGACTTACACCCGGTGCAGTTTAGCGACACAGTCGCGACTATCCCCAGCTGTTTTTACGAATTCGCCCGCCGCTATCCGTTAAGCAACGGCATGCTGTACAGCGGCTTTGTTGCCGCCTCAGCAGATAAAATTTTTGAAAGTACTAATGCGCGCTAACATTACGCAGGCTGACAGCTGACAGCTGGCCTGGCAACTGGCAGTAGCGCTGAGTGTTTTGACGAAGGCCAGCCTCCCGCTGGCTTTTTTTATGTTTATTATCAGCCAATTGTTCTAAGCTTATCAAACAGCTTTTAAACATTGTTTACCAGGTAATATGACAATTGAACATCAGAACCCGCCACAGAAAAAAACGCTGGTAAAAACGACCAGTAGCTGGATTATTTTTCTGGCCCATTTGTTATTTATCCTGGCCGCCTGGACGTTGTTTATAAAATATTTCTTTCCAATCGGTTATTCACTTGCCAATAATGAACCACTAACGCGTTATATTTACTGGGATTTATGGCCTGTTGCTCATATCTGGCTGGGCTGGTCGCTGCTGACCCGCGCGAAGTACGCCAGGGCTTTGGCGGTAGGTATGTCTATTATCGAAATTGTGATTATCTGCACCTTGTTTGCCAGCTTTCTGGCCGAACCTGACTGGAGCATCTGGCGCACCAACTGGTTTGTCAATAAAGCCTTTGTGCTAAGCTGTTTTGCACTGATACTGGCTACCGTCCTTTATCGACCGGACAAGCTGTAAGATGTTGTCTTTATTAGCCTGCCAGCAGTCAATAACAAAGGAGCATCCCTGCATGCTGACATTCAGATTTATCGCACCTGTTATTTCAGCCATTTTGCTGATGGGGAGCTGCTTTATTGATGCCGCTGGGCTGGTAACTGACCCGGCAGCGAACAGTAGCGGGCAATCGGCTTACCGCCATGCCAATGAGCCCATTGGTACCGTGCGTCAGGTGTATGATGGTAAGTTGTACCCGGATATCCAGGTTAATACGTTTCGTAATATCGACCGGTTATTTCCAACCCGCACGGTGGAGCGGGGTGACCGGGTAAATGAGTTACCAATGAGTGACAAACCATTGCAGGAATTTAGCTATACCGTAGATGATCAAACTTACGATTTATACGACGTGCTGGCGATGAACCGGGTTAGCGGGATGCTGATTATTCACAACGGCAAAATTAAGTTTGAGAAATACCTGCTGGGCAATAATGAGCAAACCCGCTGGATGTCGATGTCGGTAGTAAAATCAATTACGGCAATGCTGATTGGCGCCGCGGTTTACGATGGCCATATTCAAAGTCTTGATGATAACATCGTCGATTATCTGCCACGCTTTAAAGGCACTGCCTACGACGGGGTGACGGTGCGGCACATTTTGCAAATGAGCTCGGGTGTGGCCTGGAATGAGACCTACACGGACCCGGCGTCAGATCGGCGGCGGATGCTCGAAGCCCAAATCAGCGGTAAGCCAGGTGCAGTGCTGGATTTAATGGCATCTTTGCCCAGGGCCGCAAAGCCCGGCAGTGTCTGGAACTACAGTACCGGTGAAACCCAGGTCGCCGGTGCGCTGGTTAGCGCGGCTACCGGCAAGCCGGTGGCGCAGTATTTGTCTGAAAAAATCTGGGCACCGCTGGGGATGCAAAGCGATGCCAGCTGGTGGCTGCAATCGGCCGGCGGTCTGGAAGTTGGTGGTAGTGGTTTGTCGGCGACATTGCGCGATTATGGTCGTCTGGGTTTATTTATGCTCCATGACGGTGTCATAGTCAGCCAAGGCGAACCCCGGCGGATACTGCCCGAGGGCTGGATGAAAACAGCCAGCTCACGCCAGCTGATTGGAGGCAACCGGGTAAATTATGGTTATATGCTGTGGCCTATGCACGGTATCAGTTATGCCGCCGAAGGAATTTTCGGCCAGTATATCTTTGTCGACCCTGCTACCAATTTAGTGGTGGTGCAGTGGGCGGCACAGCCCAAGCCGCTTTATCGCGCCGGGCTGGATGAATACAGCTTTTTTAAGGCACTGTCAGATTATTTCGCGTTACAGTAGGCACTATTCTCAGGTTGAGGCGTTAGCAGATGTCATTTTTCAGGCTCACAGTAGGGTTAGGCTTATTACTGATAACAGCGCAGTTGCCGCTGTCGTTGCAAGCTGCACCGGCAAAAGCCTCTTCACCTTGTCAGTTAAGTGTCCGCGTAGAATCTGAACGTCAGCATGATGCCGCGGGCTCGGTAAACAGCACCCAGGTGTCGCAGCAGTTTTATGCCATGCTTGAAAGCCTGGCAGCAAAGGTAAACTGCTCAGTGAAGCCCATTGCCTTGCCGGCAGGGCGCGCAATTAAAATGCTGGAGCAGGGCAAACTTGATGTAATGGTGGGTATGTCAGAAACGACTGAGCGGGCGAGCTTCAGTTATTTTGTCGGGCCGCATCATACTGAGCGGGTGGTGGTAGTAGCCTCGACGGCTATCAGTGACGCTGTTAACCGTCTTGACCAGATACTAATGTTTGATGGTGCCATTTCTGTCACGGAAGGCGCGTATTATGGTCCGCAGTGGCAGCAATTGCTTCGCGACAATCCGGCAATTCGATCACGCTTGTTTGCCGCCTCAGGTAATCAGCAAAAGCTGGCCATGTTGGTATCAGGGCGGGTTATCGCATCGCTGGAAGATGAAGCTGTGGTTGATGAGCTGCTTAAGCGGGATGATCTAAAAACAAAATACCGGAAACTCTTTGTTATTCATGACAATCCGGTCTATTTTGCCTTTAGTCGTCAGTCGGTTAATCCGGCGTTACTGGCAGCGTTATCGCAGCAGTGGCAACAGATGCAGCTGACAGGTGAGGTTGGACGACTGAGACAGCACTACTCCTCTGCCGCTGTCGTTAATGCTGCGCTGACAGATTGATCCGACTCGCGGTGCCATCTGTATTGCTATCAGATTGCTTAATGGCCGACACCATAAGCTGTTAAGCACGTTTTTAACCCGTTCAGGGATGACATTTTATATGCACCGCTTGTTATTGCTAGCATTGTTCAGCAGCGTTGTTACCGCCAAACAACTGGATAAAGTCACTGTTGCGCTTGGCCATCCGGCCAATGGCAATATGCTGCATCTGGAAGACACGAAACTGCTGGCGGTGTCGGGGTTCAGCCAGTTTGAACGCTGGTTAAGCCTGGTGTCGCTCAGTGGCGATTATAAAGTGCAGCCAGTCGCTATCCCCGCTAATGCTCAGTACTTTAGTCAGGCAAGGCTGGTTGCTGTTAATCCGCCACCAGGTCAGCCGCGCCTGCAGCAGGCTCTGGTGTTTTTGACGCTGGACGGGATCAGCGCTTATCAGCCACAAACCGGCCAGACTGTGCCGCTAATCAGTAGTCCGTCACTGTACCGGGTGCTGGATAAAAACCGGCTTAGAAGTAGCGAATTTGTACTGGAACTTGGCAGCGGCCGTGCTGATTTTTTGTTGCCTGATTTTAACCAGAGTCATTTATTCCGCCAGCAACCGGATGGCAGTTTTAAACAGTATTCGCTTAATATTAACGCGCTGGTGACCAGCTGGCGCGACAGCCCCAGTTATCAACCAAGACAGCATTATATTGCTGATGTTGATTTGGACGGCCGGCTTGATTTGCTATTTATCGCTGGCGGTAAGTTTCAGGTGTTTTACCAGTTGGCTGATGGCGCATTTAACACCGAACCGGTGACTCAGAACTGGCCGGTGGCCTTATCAACTGAGCAGCAAGCCGATCAGCGTAATGACGCCGGGCGCAGTTACACGGGCCAGAATATTGATAGTTTACGCGATATTACCGACATTGATGGTGACGGCATTGCTGATTTAGTGGTGAACCGCGAGCAACTGGCCGATGCGCTGGAACGCAATAACAGCTTTCGGGTGCATTTTGGTATGAAAACCGTCACTGGCTTAAGCTTTAGTGCTGAGCCGGATACCCGGATCACCACTGACACCTCGCCGATAGCGGTAGTAATTGACGACTTTAACGCCGATGGCCGCAAAGACTTTTATATTCCCAGCACCCATTTCGGAGTAGGCACGATAATACGGGTATTACTCAGGGGCAGTGCTAATCTGGATATCGATTTTTACTTATTAAATGAGCAGCGCCAGTACAGCAATAAGCCGGATTTTCAACAGAATGCTACTATCGACGTCAGTATCAGCAACCTGCGTTACGATATGCCGCTATTTGAGGTGGCTAACCTGGACGGCAGCGGCCAGAAAAGCCTGATCGTCGGCGAGGGTGGTGATGAGCTGCGATTTTACAGTCCGGAGCCTGATCGCTTGTTTAGCAGACGATCTGAGCGGCTGAATATTAAGCTGCCACGAGACGCCCGCAAAGTACTGGTCGCCGATTTAACCGGTAATGGTAAAGATGATTTAGTGCTGCCGTTTGACTCGCAAGACACCGAACAACATCGCAACCAATTATTATTATTGCTAAACCTTTAGCCAGGCGTGTTTGCCAGCTTTAATCAATCATTAGCAAAATATCGCTGATCATGTCATCCATGGTCAGCAAGCCAACCAACTTATTATCACTGGTGACCAGTAACCGCTTTAACCGGTGCTGGCTCATTAAATCAGCAGCATACTTAACCGCCATTTCCTGGCTTACTGCGATAGCCGGTTTAACACAGGCATCGTACACATTGATTAAATCAATATCGCCTTCTTCAGCAATAATGGTTTTCAAAATATTGGTGTAGGTGATAAGGCCATAAGCGTCATGCGGGCTCTGCCGCTCAACCACTAAACACTTAATATTATGTTTTTTCATCATCTTTAGCGCTTCGCGCAGGGTACTGAATGGCGAAATGCAGATAACGTTTGTTACCATCAGCTGTTTTACCAGTTTTATGGCCATTTTTTGCTCCTAATCATTTTGCTCGCGCAGATGTTGTTCAAATTTTAATACCTGGCTCATATCCAGTCCGGTTAAATGATCAATAGGTACCGTAAACGCAATGCCGCGGGAATTACCGTCGTCCAGCAGCACAGCCTGCATGCTTTTTAAGATTGGCAGTGACAAGTGCTTCGCCACTACCATCAGCAGTACCGTCTGGCTGCCTTCAAAGGTCATTCCCAAAAAAGTTTTGCGGTTGTCTGCAGCAATGCCGCGACCGGATAAGATGGTAATGCCGGTTGCCCCTGCCTTTTTGGCCTGACTGATGGCTTGCTCTTCCAGCTCATCCGGGGCAATAACCACTATTGCTGAAAATTTCATAAAGGATCACTCCTGATTTGGCTGAACCGTTCTACCACTATGGCGTACAACATGACGGTTATGATCGGGAAAATAGAGGCAAAAGCAATTAAGCCAAAGCCGTCAATTAATACATTTCGGCCTTCAATTGAGCTGGCCAGGCCAATTCCCAACGCGGTTACCAGCGGCACGGTAACCTCAGAGGTGGTCACGCCGCCTAAATCAAAGGCCAGCGCGATAATATACTTTGGGGCGAACGCCGTCAGGATCACGACCAGTAGATAGCCGGCCATAATGTAATAGTGGATAGAATCGCCGCTGATAATGCGGTACACCCCGACGGTAATACCGATAGCGACGCCTAGGGCAACAATAAGCCGGATAACAGAGCCCTGCAACTTGCCGCGGCCAGCCTGTTCGGCTTGATTACCAATAGCAATCAGTGCCGGCTCTGCCATCGTGGTGGCAAAGCCTATCATAAAGGCAAACAGCAGGATTAAGCTGTTGTAGCCGTTATTAATAAGCTGCTCGGCCATCAGGCTGCCAACCGGAAATAACCCGAGCTTTAGGCCCAGCACAAAGGCATACAATCCCAGTAATACCATGGCAAAACCCACTGTTACTTTCAGCGGGTGGGCCAGCGACCGGCGTAAAATAAGATACTGAAAGATCAGCACCACCAGAATCATTGGCAGAATATCTTTAAGCATGCCGGCTAAATCGAGCAAGGCTTTAACCAACCAGTGCAGCTGGCCTGTTGTCGCAGCCACCTGGCTGATGGCGCTGGTGCTGCTAAGGTTATACACCCAGATCCCATACAGCTGGACACTGATCATCGGTACCATTACCGCTAAAGCTACCAGGCCAAAACCATCAGTCAGCGGATTGCGCCCTTTAATCGAACTGGCCAGCCCCAGACCAAGCGCAGCGATTAATGGCACTGTTACAATGTTGGTGGTGACCCCGCCAGAGTCGTATGCCAGGCCAACAATTTCAGCCGGGGCAAAAAAAGTCACCAGCAACACGATGATATAACCGCCAATCATTAACCAGTGGATTGGCCAGCCCAGAATAATCCGGAGCACCCCTAGGGCCATCACAGCACCGACTGACAGCGCTACAATTAAGCGCAGGGTTAAACCGTTAACCCGACCTTCGCTGATTTGCTCGGCTTGCTCAGCCACGGCAATCAGCGCCGGTTCGGCAATCACGGCAGCAAAGCCGATAGCAAAGCCAAAGCACATTAATAAAGCTAAAGAGCCTTTGCGGGCGAACTGGTTGGCGAGGTTTTTCCCCACCGGAAAAATACTAAGCTCCAGCCCCTGCAAAAATAAGGCGATACCAATAGCAACGATAAACAAACCAATGGTAATACTAAGCGGATCGGCTGGCAGACGCTGAAAAATTGCGAATTGAAAAAATAAGACCACCAGCACAATGGGCAACAGGTTTTTTAAGGCATGCAGGAGTTGCTGGTAGAATTGCTGCGCCACTGTCCCTCCTGAAAATGGCAGGCGTCGATTAAATCAGTGTAAAACAAAGTGGCAATAACCCCAATTAATATTGCGGCTAAGGAATTGATACAGCGCAAGATGTTAAGGGGTAAGCATAGCAGCACCGGCTTGACAGCGGTAAGGCGGACAGTTAGTGTCTGCAGCACTTTCCCAATAAGATTGTAAACTGGCATTTGAACGATCTGAGCTTGTCCGGCTTATTATTAGTGTCATTCGCAGCGGCCGCCGCCATTGGCGGCATGCTGCGTTTTGCGATAGCCAATGTTATTGCCAGGCGATGGGGCGTACAGTTTCCGCTTGGTACCTTAGTGGTAAATAGCAGCGCAGCCTTGCTTATCGGCTTGCTGGCAGCCTGGCTTGACACTATGGCGGAGCAGAGTCAGGCAGGTAGCATTATCGCTATTGGGTTGCTGGGCAGTTACAGTACGGTCTCATCGTTCAGCCTGCAAACCCTTATCTTGTGGCAAAGTCATTATTACCGCCAGGCGTTGCTGAATATTGGCTTATCATTTGGCTTTTGCTGCAGTCTGGTATTTACCGGGTTTATGCTGGGTAATCAGTGGTGGTAAGGCCGGGTTTATATATTGCCGTGGGCCTTGGTAGTGCGGTGGGCGCCATGCTGCGGTTTAGCTGTTCATTATTACTGATGACCCCGGCCAATGCTCTGCCGGTCGCCACCTTGCTGGTTAATATTATTGGCTCGTTCTGGATTGGCTGTTATGCCAGCCTGACCAGCGAAAATGGCTGCTGGCAGGTCTCTGACTGGCAAAAACAGTTTATGTTAAGTGGTGTCTGTGCTGGTTTTACCACCTTCTCGGTATTTAGCCTGGAATTTATGCAATTATTGCAGGCTGGCCAGACCCTGCTGGCATTAGCTTATGCTGCAGGCTCTCTGATACTCTGGCTGTCTGCCTGTTGGGCAGGGTTGA
>NZ_JAWVZF010000042.1:0-18655 GCF_033722355.1 Arsukibacterium sp.
CTGCTGGCGCGATAAGTCAATAATCTTGGGGATGATATGATGTTGATGGACGCTGTGGTAAAACAGCTTTACTTTTGGCTGAGTCGGTTTTTTCGGGTTATTTTCCAGTACCAATGCTAACTTACCTGTCGTCAGCCTGACCACGGTACCCGGGGGGTAAACGCCAATGCATTTAATAAACAGCTGCAACAACTCGGCATCCAGTTGTACAGGGGTCAGGTTGAGTAAATAGCGTGATGCTGCCAGCGGGCTCTGGTTGCTGTTAGCGGGGTTTGTCAGCTTCTCATATTGGTTGACAATCGCCAGCATCTGACTGCCTTTTGTTATCTGGTTGCCTTTAATCGGAGGGGAACCACTGCCATCGAGATAGGCACAATGCTGGCTGATCCACAACGATACCTGCCCGGCTAAATCCTTATTACGTTGCAGTGCTGCCAGACTGGTGCTGATGGCGGCATGATCGGGTTGACTCATTAATTCAGGTTTTAACGCTTTACCAATATCATGCAGTAAAGCGGCTGTTATCAATGTTTTAGTTCGATCGCCGGGTAGATTAATAAATTTGGCGAAAGCCGCCATATAAACCGCGCAATTGACACTATGCTGTAACAGGCTGTCACTTTGTTCTGCGATCCGCGTTAAACACAGTAACACGTCCTGATTACGACTGATGGAGTCAGACAGGCCGGCGCTGACCTCATGGACCAGCATCAGATCGATAGGTTGCTGGTTGCGGGTTGCTTCCAGAACTAACTGCTGCACCCGCTGGCTTTGGAGCAGGGCCTTTTCAGCACGGGGCCACTCATCAGCAAATAAATGCCTGACCGGCATGGCTTCCTGTTGTTCGCCAGGCGGCGCGGCTTTTTCCGCTGGCGGCGAGGGCGCGACAGGGGCACTGCTTAGAAATCTGGCGGGGTCGACCAGCACGGTCAGCACCCCTTTGGCCTGCAACTGAGAAATGGCCTGCTGGCTGCGGACCCAGCCGGCATGTTTAACGGTAATGTCACCACGCTGCTCTAATACTTCAACAACATAGCTGCCAGGTTGCAGCTCAGTGACAGAGACTTTTTGATATGCCATCCAATTGCCAGCTTTAACCTATGCCAAAAATGTAAATTGATAATACGCTAACCAACTTAACCGGATGTTAACGCTTCGACTAAAGGCGGTAATTCTGCGGCTAACTGAAGCGGTTTAATCCCAGATAAGCTGGTAGAGCTAAGCATAGCAAAAACTGACCATTTTGGTGTTTTAGTTTGTTATCGCCGGCCCGGTAGCCAGACTTGTTATTTTTGATAATTAGCAGTATATAATCGGCCCATTGGCTCCTTAGTCTGAATCTTTACTATGACCTTACCGTTGAAACCGAAAAGCCTGGATCGTATCGACCTGAATATTCTTGATACGCTGCAAAAAGAAGGGCGGATAGCAAATGTGGATCTGGCCAGAAAAGTTAATCTTAGCGCCAGCCCCTGTATCGATCGGGTGAAACGGCTTGAAAAAGATGGTTATATAGAAGGTTATGGCGCCAGGTTAAATGCTGCTATGCTGGGGTTTGGCACCACTGTTTTCATCGAGATCACTCTGGATAACACTACCAGCGCGGTGTTTGACCGGTTTAAAAATGAGGTCTTAAAAGTACCGCATGTGGTGGAATGTCATATGGTTGCTGGTGGTTTTGATTACCTGTTAAAACTGCGCTTGCCGAATATGGATGCATACCGGATTATTCTGGAGCAAATTGTTGATTTACCTGGTGTTGTTAAAAATCACACTTACGTGGTTATTGAACAGGTGAAACGGGATACCGGGCTGCCGCTCAAAGCCAACGACAGCCTGGGCTGATCTGACTGCTTACATCCAGCGCTCGCTGTCACGCCGTTTAGGCCAGAGGGACGGCAATACTAAACCAAAAATCAGGCCGATTAACAGGATGGCAGAACCAATGACCATCGGGTTTTGCCAGATACTGGTTTGGGTAGCCTGCAGTTGCCCTTTCAGTTGCTCGTAGGCGCGGTTGGCCTGAGCTAATTGCTCCAGCGCACTTTCGCGTTCGGCAATGGCACTGTTCAGCTGGCTGTTTAAATTATTGCGTTCTTCTTCAAGTTGCTGCAGCTGCAGCTGCTGGCTGTTAACGCGCTGATTAAGCGTGTCAAGCTGAGTTACCAGGCCCGGGGTGAAGCTGATGTATTCTTTGGGCAACCAACCCGTTTTATCTCCGTCGTATCTGATTTGAGCATAATCATTGTCTTCAGTTAAAAAAGTGATCTGCTGACCGGCATTAATGGTGCCGATAATCCGGTACTGGTTGCCCGGGCCTGAGTGCAGATAGACAAACAGCGCATCACTGATAAACGCCGGTTTTTCTTCCACTGACTGCTGGGCCAGTAACGGCCAGCTAAGCGACATCACCAGCAGGGGCAGGAAAAATATCCGGGAAACAGAGCTGCGAAATAATCTAAACATAGGTATCCTAATTCAATCTAATCAACGGTTACGCTGGTACAGGGGGTGATACAGTACCCCGGATGATAGGGAGTTGTCAGCCAGTTGACAAGTGTAAAAGTTAGCCGCAGCCTGAGACAGAGGATAGCCTGATATGAGTATAGAGCTGGAATTAAAATTTTTATTGGCGACGGCAGACAGCAATCAACTGCCCGGCTTGTTAGGGGCCTGTGGCACTATCACTGACAGCGGGCCGGCTGCGCTGCTAAATGCATACTACGATACGCCTGATAACTGGTTCCGCCGGCACAATATGGGGCTTCGTACCCGGCTGAAAAATGGCCGTTTTGAGCAAACGATTAAATTGGCAGGTCAGCACCATGGTGCATTACAGGCCAGGCCGGAGTTTAATGTCCCGGCTACCGATATCGTGCCGGAATTAGCCGCATTTCCGTCAGAAATCTGGCCTGCTGATACTGATGTTCAGGCTTTGCAGCAAAAGTTAACAGAAATATTTCGTACCGACTTTATTCGTCATAGCTGGCAGCTGGCCTGTGAAGACAGTGTACTGGAGGTGGTATATGACTGCGGAGAGGTAATTGCCGGCAGAAAAACAGAATTAATTGCCGAGCTGGAACTGGAGCTAGTAAGCGGTAACGTTAATCCGCTGTTTCATGTCGCCGACCAGCTTATCACTAAACTGCCACTGCGCACCGGATGGCTCAGTAAGGCGGCAAGAGGCTATTTGCTGGCAGATAAGCAGCAACTGAACATGCCGCTGGCACAACAGCAGGGATTAATGGCGAATCTGACAGCGCTGCAAACTGTGGAGGCGCTGTATTATCGCCAGTCTGCCGCTATACAGGCGCAAACTTCGCAATTGCCGTTAATGACCAGCGCAAGCCATTATCTGCAGGCGCTCAGTAAAGAGCTGACTGCGCTGCAATATCACAGTCACAGTGCACAGGCAGAGGCCTTAGCCGGTCAGCTGCAGCAAGGCGTTATCGTATTTGAGCAATCGCTTTACAATCATTTTCTGCTGGCGCTGACCATGCTGTTGGTTCAGCAAAATGGCGTAGCAACAGGCCAGGAGAAGTCATGAGCCAGCCACAGCAGTACTGGCAGCAGGTTTTTAGCCAGCTGAAGGGTTCCGGCTTACCTGATCCTGCACAGCAGCAGCTTATCCGCTTGCTGCAAGCCAGTTTATTTATTGGTCGCACGTTAGGCCAGCAACCTGAACTGATGACGTTATTGCTGGATAAAGCAGCCCTGAGCCAGCAGCTGACTGAGCACTGGCAGGATCCGCTGACCGGCGTTGAATTATCTGATGAGGCCGCTGTATTTAGCCGCTTACGCTGCTACCGCAATCGCGCCCTGACCATGTTACTGACCGCCGATATCTATCAGTTACAAACGACAGAGCAAGGCCTGGCCAGGGTGTCCAGTCTGGCAGACTGCCTGATAAACAGCGCCTATCGCTGGGCATACCAGGGGCAACAAGCACAAAATGGGACACCTTTTGACGAATATGATGAGGCGATGCCTATGCTGATTCTGGGCATGGGTAAGCTGGGAGGAAAAGAGCTGAATTTCTCATCAGATATCGATCTGATCTTTACGTATCCGGGTCATGGTGAAACCCGCGGCGGCCGCAGAGCTCTCGAGCATCAGCAATTTTTTACTAAAGTGGGCCAGAAGCTGATTGCTGCGTTACATCAGGTAACAGCCGATGGTTTCGTCTACCGGGTTGATATGCGGTTAAGGCCTTTTGGCGACAGTGGCCCGTTAGTGCTCAGCTTTGCCGCACTGGAAGATTACTACCAGGAGCAGGGCCGCGACTGGGAACGTTATGCGCTGCTCAAAGCCAGAGTGCTGAACCCCGAGCCAATCCATACCCCCGCGCTGCAAAAGTTATTAAAACCCTTTATTTACCGGCGCTATATTGATTTTTCTGCCATCGAGTCGTTGCGGCGAATGAAACAACTAATCGAGCAGGAAAACCGGCGGCGTAACCGGGTGGATAATATTAAGCTTGGCGCCGGTGGCATTCGTGAAGTTGAATTTGTGGTGCAAACCCTGCAGTTGATCCGCGGTGGCCGTATTCCTCAGTTACAGCAGCAAAGTTTACTGAAGGCCCTGGATGGCCTGGTACAGAATCAGATGCTAAGTGCCAGCCAGGCAGACGAGTTAAAAACCGATTATCTGCTGCTGCGCCGGGTAGAACAGGCGCTGCAGGGTATTGATGACAAGCAAACTCAGACGCTGCCCGCTGATACGCTTGGCAGATCACAGCTGCTGGCCTGCCTGAATATTGCCAGCTGGCCGGAGCTGCAGCAGTTGGTAGCCCGTGCCATGCAACGTATTCATCAGCAATTTAAGCTGGTTATTGACCACGAGGACAGCCCTGAGCAGCAAGAATTAGGCTTAGGACGACTGTTGTGGGGTAGTCAGTTACCCGCGGCAGAACTGGCTGAACAGCTGGACTGGCTTGAGCCTGAGGCGGCAGTTAATCTGATTGAGGACTTGCAGACGTTCCGGCAGGATTGCCAGAAGCGGAGTGTCGGCCCGCGCGGTCATGATTTTCTCAGTAAGCTAATGCCGATACTGCTGCATTTGTTACAAACTGAGCAGGCCGATAGTATTGTATTAAACCGGGTGCTTGGTGTATTCCGGCAAATAATGACCCGCACGGCTTATCTGGAGTTACTCTTTGAAAATCCGGCCGCTTTGCAGCAGCTGGTGTTGTTATGTACCCAGAGTGGCTGGTTGGCTGAGCAACTGGCCCGTTACCCGATGTTGCTGGATGAACTGATAGACCCGGAACAATTGTACCGGGTTGCTGATAAATCCGATTACCAGGATCGGTTGCGCCAGTATTTGCTGCGGGTGCCAGAGGATGATCTGGAGCTACTGATGGAGACCTTCCGCCAGTACAAACAGGCGCAGCAACTGCGAATAGCCGCCGCAGATATCAGTGGTGCTTTACCGTTGATGCAGGTCAGTGATCATTTAACCTGGCTGGCTGAAGTGATAATGGAGCAGTTAGTCACAGTGGCCTGGCAACAGACTACGGCACGTTATGGCTTGCCTGAAGGCGCCAGTGACAGTGACCGCGGTTTTGCCGTCGTTGCTTATGGCAAAATGGGTGGGCTGGAGCTGGGCTATGGTTCTGATCTTGATTTAGTTTTTTTGCACCGCTGCGACAGTCTGGCCAGTACCAGTGGTGATAAAGCCATCGATTCACGGCAGTTTTATCTGAAATTAGCACAGCGGATATTGCACCTGGCGACGACCCGGACTAACAGTGGGGTATTGTACGACATTGATACCCGGTTACGTCCTTCGGGCAGCTCGGGTTTACTGGCCATTCATATTGATACCTACTTTCAGTATCTGCGGGATGAAGCCTGGACCTGGGAACATCAGGCGCTGGTCAGGGCCCGCTTGATTATTGGCTCTGCACAAATGGCAGCGCGATTTGACAAAATCCGCGCTGATATTATTGAACTCAAGCGTGACCCTGAACAATTACGTCATGATGTCATTACTATGCGCCAGAAGCTGCGCAGCCACCATGGCAATGCTGAAGATGATGTCAAACACAGTGCCGGTGGCATTGTTGATCTGGAATTTATCAGCCAGTATCTGGTTCTGGCTCATGGCAGAGACTATCCTGCGCTGTATCAGTTTAGTGATAATATGCGGATCCTTGAGGCGGCCAGTGACGCGGGGCTTATCGCTGCAACGCAGGCAGCTGATTTGCAGCAAGCTTATCAGTTACTGCGTGGCTGGGGCCACCGGCAGACACTGGCACCTGCCAGGGTACCAACGGAAAGCCGGCTGGCAAATGCGCGGGCAGCGGTAGAACAGGTCTGGCAACAGTTATTTGCTGGTGAGCCGCAAAGTTAACTGCCGCTGATTGGCAGACAATGCTGCTTCAGATAGGGGGTTAGCCGGTCAGTAATCACTGCGGCCCGTTCATTGGGGCAAAAATAGGTTAACACCGGTTCGGCAAAATCGGGGGCAATCGCCTTCCCAACACTGTATACAGTGCCGAGCAAAGTGGTGTCAGTTTGGAAATACTGCTTGATCACATAATCGCGTGGCAGTGTCCAGTAAAGCTCAATACCCTCACGGCGGGCATAATGGCTCAGGGTGGTTTTTAAGGTTTCACCGGCCCTGAACCGCCGGTCAGTGACCAAACCCTGCCAGTTTGCAGCAGCAGGCTTAACCTCCCGGCCACGCTGCGCCAGATTGCGGCTAAGCTGGCCGCTGGTATCAGGCAGGGTAATGTGATAATCGCTCTGATAATTACTGCCCGCCTCATTACCACGAATTTTAGCGTAAAACTCACTGAAGCCCCGGGCTGCGGTATTGACTGTCTCAGTTTTAAAAATGACATCGGCTTTGGTCAGCAGCAGATACCCACCCGCGGCAAGTAACCCCAGAATAAGCAGCGTTCGTATCCAGTACCACATGGTTAACTGCCCTGGCTGGCGTTGCCAGACACAACAGGTTTATACAGCGATGGATCCTCAGGTGAAGGTCGGGTTTTAAACCGGCGGTGTAGCCACATATATTGCTCCGGATGATTCAGTACGGCCTGCTCAACCCATTGGTTGACCCGGGTCACATCGGCTTTATCATCCCCGCTTGGGAAATCTGCCAAAGCGGGGAGTACCTCAATCTGATAGCCCTGATAACCCGGCAAACGGTAAGTATAGACCGGGATCACCGCGCAGTTTGCGGCATTAGCGAACAACAGGGTGCCGGTCGTGGTCGCCGTCTCTGCCACAGCAAAAAAAGGCACAAATTCTGCGCGGTTACGGCCATAATCCTGATCGGGCAGGTAGAAGCACACTTCCTGCTGGTTCAGTGCCTGGATCAACCCTTTGACATCCCGTTTGCCTACCATGTATTTATTGGCACGGTTGCGGCCATGGTACTGCAGATAGTCCATTAACGGGTTATTGTGCGGCCGGTAAAAACCCACACTGGGATGAGTTAAGCCAAATACCCGGCAGGCGGCTTCTAAATGCAGAAAATGCGCCGCCAGCAGCAGTACCCCCTTGCCTTGCTTAAGCGCCGCTTCGATATGATGGTAGCCTTGAAAGTGGGCCAGTTTGCGCACCCGCCAGTTTGGCCACCACCAGCCAATTATGGTTTCAAATAAGGCTTTACCGGATTCAGCAAAATTGGCTTTTAAAAGTGCCTGCTGCTGTTCAGCCGGCATATCAGGGAAACACAACGCGATATTACGCGCTGCCACTTTGCGTCTGGAACCCATAAACTTATATAGCAGGGTCCCGACAGCACCGCCCATTAGCATCAATACCCGGTAGGGTAGCCAGCTTATCAGCCACATCAGGGCCACACCCAGCCATAATAGCCAGTATTGAGGCAGTAAAAAACGCCAGCTGAAACGGGGAGCATTAACCACTGTGGCTGTCTCAAAAGAAAATAATGCGGCTATTGTAACGAAAAAAACCAGCCAGAAAAGGCCAAACTGGTATGAGGTTCACCGCGGTTGCGGTGAACCTGGGCAGAGCTTACTCTGTTAACGCCTGATTTATTGCCATTAAGTCTTGTTCAGACAGGTTGCCAGCTGCCTGTTTCAGGGACAGAATCGCGATAACATAGTTATATCGGGCACCGGCCAGATTACGGCGTGCTTCAAACAAATTCCGGGTACTTTGCAGCACATCGACGATGGTCCGCGTGCCTACTTCAAAGCCCGCTTCTGTCGCATTTAACGCGCTTTCTGCTGAAACGACCGCCTGTTCCAAGGCCCGG
The DNA here is from genome assembly GCF_033722355.1 of Arsukibacterium sp. Lineage (GTDB taxonomy): Bacteria > Pseudomonadota > Gammaproteobacteria > Enterobacterales > Alteromonadaceae > Alishewanella. The sequence continues at coordinate 8,239 of NZ_JAWVZF010000042.1, forward strand.
ATAGTGGCAATATTGGCATTGATATCGTTAAATGACACCCGCACCTGACGTACCGCAGTGCGATGGCTTTGCTCTAAATCCTGACTGGCGGCGACATAATTAGCGCGAGCTACCTCTGTTGCGGCTACCGTTGCCCCACCACTGTATAACGGTACCTGCAGATTTAAACCAATCCGGCTGCTATCAAGTCTGGGTAAATCCGTAGTCCGGGTGTTTCCGGCAAAGGTGTTTTCAGTTTCAGAGTCGCCGGTGCCGTAGCTGGCATCCAGGCTTAACGTCGGATAGTGACCTGCTTTGGCATTTTCAATATCGTTCTTGGCGACATCCAGTGCCAGTTTATTTGCCTTGATATTCAGATTCAGATCTTCGGCAATAGTCACCCAGGCATCGGCAGTCGCCGGAGACGGCTGCACGGTATCAAACTTAGTCGTATCCAGGCTCGCCAGTTCATTGTGATACTGGCCGGTAATTTCGCGCAGGCTCTCGCGGGCGGTTTCCAGCATGTTCTGGGCAGCAATTTCACGGGCCACTGCACTGTCAAACTGAGCTTGGGCTTCATGCACATCAGTAATAGCAGTTAAGCCTACCGCAAAGCGCTGTTTGGTTTGTTCCAGCTGGCGCTCAATGGCACGTTTTTCAGCACCGGCAAAGCCTAAATCGTCCACGGCCTTCAGCACATTAAAATAGGCTTGAGAAACCCGGACAATTAAGTCCTGCATTTCAGCATCCAGAATAGCCTGACTTTGCAATGCCAGTTTTTCGGCGGTATTCAGGTTTTTCCAGTTGGTCCAGTCAAATATTGATTGGGTCAGACTCACTTCAGCACTCCAGCCGGTGCGATCAGAGTCAACAATAATAATACCTTGTTCCAGAAACTCCGGGTTTTCAGACATCGTTTTGCTGTAGCCGGCTCCCAGATTTACCTGGGGTAACAACCGGGCTTTGGAGATATCAATCCGCTCTCTGGCGGCATTACGAACAGCCTCTGCCCGTAACAGTTGCGGATCTTTCTGGGTTGCCAACTGGTAAACGCTGGCCAAATTGTCGGCTAAGGCGCTAACGCTGAATACCGTTAGCGATGACAGAATTAAAGTACTTAAAAGGGTTTTTTTCATAATCACCAAGTCCTGGCTTAAAGGAAACTGCCCAAATGATAACCTGTTACGGTAAACTAAGTCAGGATTAAACCGTAAAGTTACCGTCAAGAGTGTAACAAAATGTGAGGGCAGACATGTCTGAAGTCAATAATACTGATTATCCATCATTTGCAGCACAGGATGTTGAGATAATCGATAAAAGCACGGTTTTTCAGGGTTTTTTCCGGGTTGAACGCTGTCAGTTGCGCCATAAATTGTACGGTGGTGGCTGGAGCAGCCCGATGCAGCGGGAAATTTTTGAGCGGGGACATGCGGTGGCTGTGTTACCGTATAACCCGCAAACCGACGAACTGGTGCTGGTTGAGCAATTCAGGGCCGGTGCCATGATCGGCAACCGCAGTCCTTGGTTGCTCGAAGCTATTGCCGGTATGATAGATAACAATCAGAGCAGCGAGCAAACCGCCCGGCGAGAGGCGCTGGAGGAAGCCGGACTTGAGCTTGATGAGCTTTGGCCTATGCTTAGTTATTTTTCGAGCCCCGGTGGCTGCACTGAACGGGTACAGTTGTATCTTGGCCGGTTAACCCGGCCAGTCATGGCCGGCATTTATGGTCTGACTGCTGAGCATGAGGATATCAAAGTCCGGTTATTAACCCGCACTACGGCCCTGCAATTGCTGGCAGCGGGTAAAATTGATAATGCGGCTACTGTGATTGCTTTGCAGTGGCTGAGTTTACATTTAACAGAGGTGCGACGCGCCTGGAGTCTTAATGTTGCTGACTAAACCGCGGCAATATCAACCGCAGTTACCAGATTTTCTAAGCTTGTGTGAGCGTAATTACGCCCGTCTGAGCCGCTTATTGCCGGCTGGTTTCAAGCCTGGCATACAGTGGCATATTGCGATTACTGCCCAGCACCGCTATCAATTGACGGTGCTTGAATGTGGCCCTTTTACCACCCGCCTGCAAATTGAATTGCTCAGCAGCAGTGAGTCAACTGGCAGCCACTATCTGAGCCCCGGTTTTGATGTCCAGCTTTACCATGACGCGCGTGTCGCGGAAGTAGTGCGGGTGGCCCGTTATCGCCGGTTTGCTGCGCGTTATCCCTATCCTAACCCGCAAATGATGCAGCCTGATGAAAAGCTTCAGATCAACCTGTTGCTGGCGGACTGGCTGAAACTTTGTGTCAGTCAGGGGTATAATGCGGCGCTGGAACTGAAGTAATGGCGGTATTGCAGTTAGCCGGAAAACCAGACTATCAGATAATCCAGCTAAGTGATTGCCACCTGCTGGCCGATATCGATGGCGAATACCAGGGAGTAAAACCCGGTCGTTATCTGCAGCAAGCCATTGCTGCCATCACTGCTCTGCGCTGCCCACCCGATGCCGTTATTCTCAGTGGTGATTTAAGCCAGGACCATAGTGCCGAATCTTATCAGCTGCTGGCTTATTTGCTGGCACCCTTGAGTTGTCCGGTGCTGGTGCTGCCGGGTAACCATGATGATTATGCCAAGCTTCGCTGGCTAACCCGTCAGCCACCGCTGGTTGATGCCACCAGCTTGCGGTTTGCTAACTGGCAATTGCTGTTGCTCGACACCAAAGGTGAGACACCGGCCGGCGATTTTGATGTGGCCCGCCGTGGTGAGCTGGCTGAGCGGTTCGCTGCCAGTAACGCTGAACATTTCTGGTTATTCAGCCATCATCATCCGCTGCCAGTTGGCAGTGCCATTGATAAACATGGCTGGCAGGATGCTGCGCCGTTCTGGCAGCTGCTGGCAACGGAGAGCAGGGTAAGAGGTCTGGCGCATGGCCATTGTCATCATGCTTACAGTAAAACACATCAGGGGGTACAGTTGGTGGGGTGTCCGGCCAGTTCAGTACAATTTTGTCAGCAGCATAGCTGGCAGACGCTGGATCAGGGCCCAATGTATTGTCAGTGGTACTTTGCCAGCGCCGGCCAGGTTAGCTGGCAATTTATCACCGTCAGCATCTGATTACAGAGTCAGGAGAAGACCCGTTTGACCCTTTATTATTTGCATGGCTTTGCCAGCTCATCGCAATCGGTTAAAGCAGTGCAGGCCCGCAGTTTTTTTGCGGCCCGCTACCCGTCCTGTTCCTTTATTGCCCCAGATTTAGCCTACACCCCGGCAGAAGCGATGGCCCAGTTAGTATCTTTGATGAACATCGCGCCGCCCAGTGCGATTATCGGCAGTTCGCTTGGTGGCTTCCTGGCAACCGTAATGGCAGAGCGCTATCACTGCCGGGCTTGCTTAATTAATCCTGCGGTGGCACCGCACGAGGTACTGGCAGATTTTCTGGGTGACTATTATCATCCGGTGCTAAAACGTCATTTTGCCGTGCAGCAACATCATATGGCGTTGCTGCAGCAATTAATGCCAGTGCGCCTGGCCCAGCCTGCAAACTATTTAGTGCTGTTGCAAAGCGGTGATGAAGTGTTAGATTACCGCAAAGCCGTAAGCTACTATCGTGGCGCCAGGCTGCAGGTGACAGAGGGGGGCGACCACAGTTTTATCGGGTTTGCCGATTATCTGCCGGCTATTGCTGAATTTTGCCAGTTAGCGCCACCTGCCAGCCCCGGCTCCCAATGACCAGACAGTGACAAAATAACTATGACAGAACAACTGTATAACGCCGAATCAATTGAAGTTTTAACCGGGCTTGAGCCGGTGCAGCGTCGTCCGGGCATGTATACCGACACCACCCGACCTAACCACCTTGCGCAGGAGGTTATTGATAACAGTGTGGATGAAGCGCTGGCGGGACATGCCGATTTAGTGCAGGTGATTTTACATGACGATCAGTCGCTGGAAGTGATTGATAATGGTCGTGGGATGCCGGTAGACATTCATCCGGAAGAAGGGGTATCCGGTGTTGAACTGATCATGTGCCGGCTGCATGCCGGTGGTAAGTTTTCCAATAAAAACTATCAGTTTTCAGGTGGTCTGCACGGCGTTGGTATCTCCGTTGTCAATGCCTTGTCAAGCCGGGTGGAGGTCAGTATCCGCCGGGACGGCAATCTGTACGACATTGCTTTTGAGCATGGCAATAAAGCATCGGAACTGGCCATAACCGGCACGGTCGGAAAGCGCAATACCGGGACCCGGGTTCGGTTCTGGCCCACTCCGAGCTATTTTGACTCGCCAAAATTTTCCGTCAGCCGTTTATTGCATGTATTAAAGGCCAAGGCTGTGTTGTGTCCGGGGTTAACGGTTAAATTTGATGACAAAGTAAACCAGCAACAATACAGCTGGTGTTATCAGGCCGGCATCAGGGATTATCTGGCCGAGGCCGTCCAAAATTATGTTGCCTTGCCGGAACACCCTTTTGTCGGGAATTTCAGTGGTTCACAGGAAGCGGTAGAGTGGGCGTTATTGTGGTTGCCGGAAGGGGGGGAGCTGGTTACTGAAAGTTATGTCAACTTAATACCGACCGCACAGGGGGGGACCCATGTCAATGGGCTGCGCCAGGGGTTACTGGAGGCATTACGTGAATTTTGTGAGTTTCGTACCTTATTGCCCCGCGGTATTAAGCTGTCGCCGGAAGATATCTGGGATCGCTGCAGCTATGTGTTAAGTGTGAAAATGCAGGACCCGCAGTTTGCCGGCCAGACCAAGGAGCGGTTGTCTTCCCGCCAGTGTGCTGCTTTTGTCTCTGGTATTGTCAAAGATGCCTTCAGCCTGTGGTTAAACGAGCATACTGATATTGCTCTGGCATTAGCTGATTTTTGTATTAACAATGCCCAGAAACGATTAAAAGCCGCCAAGAAAATTATCCGCAAAAAGGTCACGTCGGGTCCGGCGCTGCCTGGTAAGTTAACCGATTGCTCTGCCCAGGATTTAAATCAGACTGAGTTGTTTCTGGTTGAGGGTGATTCTGCGGGCGGCAGTGCTAAACAGGCCCGGGATCGGGAGTTTCAGGCGGTGATGCCACTGCGGGGTAAAATTTTAAATACCTGGGAAGTTGAGTCTGGTCAGATCCTGGCGTCACAGGAAGTGCATGATATCTCGGTCGCCATTGGTATTGATCCGGACAGTCAGGATTTAACCGGACTGCGTTATGGCAAAATCTGTATTCTGGCCGATGCTGACTCGGATGGATTACATATCGCTACCTTGTTGTGTGCGTTGTTTATGCGCCATTTCAGCAGTCTGGTGGCAGCGGGTCATGTTTATGTTGCCATGCCGCCGCTCTACCGGATTGATATAGGTAAAGATGTTTACTATGCGCTGGATGAAGATGAAAAGGCCGGGGTGCTGGACCGGATAGAAGCAGAGAAAAAGCGTGGCAAAGTAAATGTGCAACGCTTTAAAGGTTTGGGAGAAATGAACCCGTTACAGCTGCGTGAAACCACCATGGACCCTAACACCCGCCGCCTGGTGCAGTTGACTATTGATGATGTTGGCCAGACCATGGAGCTGATGGATATGTTACTGGCAAAAAAACGGGCTACCGACCGGCGGGACTGGCTGGAATTAAAAGGTGATCGGGCGCTTATCGCATAGTGCTGGCACGCCTGGCAGGATAAAAGAAAAAAGGATGTGAAACCGTTTTGAAAAGAATCTGTCGCAACTTATTGTTACTGGCATGCCTGAACATCAGCGCTGCGCTGCAGGCCGAGTCTGTTCCTGACTGGTTACTGGAGCTTGACCGGATGAAGCATCAGCAGCCTGAGCAGAGCCTGGCACGCCTGACAGAACGGCAAAGTGAATTTGCCAGTCAGCCAGATAGTGTAAAAGCATACTGGTTAAGACAGCAGGCAGCGCTTTTCAGTTCACTTGGCCGGCATCAGCAGCAGCAACAGGCCGCCAGAGAAGGGCTGAAGTTATTGCAGGATACTGAGTCGGCTCTGAAAGTGGAGTTATGGTATGAGCTGGGCTATGCCATGGAAATGCAGGTACAGTTGACAGAGGCTTTGCAGCACTATCAGCAGGGCACCGCGCTGGCTACCTTGCTCGATGATGAGAAGCTGATCCTCAGGGGCCTTATTAATCAGGCGGCTATTATCAGTGACCAAAATAATGATCAGCAGGCATTATCTTTATTAAAGGACGTCTATCAGCGTGCTGAGATGCTAAAGGACCCGGAAATTCTGGCTGAGGTCAATGCGCAGCTTGGTTTAATGTATTCTTCTCTGGCTTTTGAAGATGACGCGGTGGAGTTTTTGCTGCGGGCTCTGGGGCTTTATCAGCAGCTGGGCTGGGTAAAAAACGAAATTGCGGTGCTGTTTAATCTGGCGCGCACTTACAGTTATCAGACAAAATATCAGCTGGCATTGGATTATTTTAATCAGATGCTGCAGCGAAGCCTGGCAGCGAACGACAGCGTTAATTTATATCATGCCTATCTTGGACTGGCGATAACCAGTGCTGAAATGGGCCGTACCGAGGCCGCATTAGGGTATATTGAGAAAGCTGAACAATATCTTACTCATTTACAATCCAGTTATCATGTGCAGACGCACCATTATGAAAAAGCGCTAATTTATCGTGATTTAGAGCAAACCTCGCTGGCAATGCAACAGGTGATGCTGGCGGAGCAGGCAGCCCGGCAGCCGGCCGAGCAGGCCGACCATGTTGCGCTGGCTATTACCTTGCTAAGAGCTGAGCTGCTGGCCCAGCAAGACCAGTATCAAAAGGCATACCTGGCACTGCATGATTTTATTGAAGGGTTTCAAAAGCTGCGTAATAAAGAAAATGAATTAGCGCTGGAGCATATGCGACTGGAGTTTGATAGCGAAAGGCAGCAAGTGCGTACCAGTTTGCTCGAGGCGGAAAACGAATTGAAGGCGCTGCGCTTGCAGGAGGTGGAGCGCAAGCGTCAGATCCAAATGCTATGGCTGGCAATTCTGGGCGGGACAACCCTGATTTTGTTGGGCATTGTATTATGGCAGTTTTCGCGCCGCGCCAGTAAAACAACCAAAGTAAGTTCGGATTTACCGCTGTAAATCTGACAGGTAATCATTTTACTGCCATAAAGTCAGTTTAATAATAACAGGAACCGGCATGACAGAAACGGTGTTATCCCAGGACGGTGTAGAGCAGTTGCCGCTACGCCGCTTTACTGAAGAAGCTTATTTAAATTACTCAATGTACGTCATTATGGACCGGGCATTGCCGCACATAGGTGACGGCCTTAAACCGGTGCAGCGGCGGATTGTCTATGCGATGTCCGAGCTGGGGTTGTCGCATCTGGCCAAGTATAAAAAATCGGCCCGCACCGTCGGTGATGTGCTGGGTAAGTTTCATCCTCATGGCGACAGCGCCTGTTATGAAGCCATGGTATTGATGGCTCAGCCCTTTTCATATCGCTATCCATTGGTAGATGGCCAGGGCAACTGGGGGGCGCCGGATGATCCCAAGTCGTTTGCTGCCATGCGTTATACCGAAGCTAAATTATCGCGCTTCAGTGAGGTGTTGTTATCAGAGCTGGGTTCCGGCACCACCGACTGGCTGCCGAATTTCGATGGTACTCTGGAAGAGCCAAAAGTTTTACCGGCCCGTTTGCCGCATATTCTGCTTAATGGCATTACCGGTATTGCGGTGGGGATGGCAACCGATATTCCACCGCATAACGTTAGGGAAGTGGCCAATGCCTGTGCTGCCCTGCTTGATAACCCGCAAAGCACCATTGCGGATTTAATGCAGCATGTAAAAGGTCCGGATTACCCGACAGATGCTGAAATTATCAGTCCGGCCAGTGATATCGCTGCGATTTATCAAAGTGGCCGGGGCAGTATTAAAATGCGGGCGGTTTATCAGCTGGAAGATGGCGATATCGTATTAACTGCGTTACCACACCAGACGTCTGGTGCAAAAATTCTTGAACAGATTGCCAGCCAGATGCAAGCCAAAAAATTGCCGATGGTCAGTGATTTACGAGATGAGTCGGACCATGAAAACCCGACCCGTATCGTTATAGTGCCGCGTTCCAACCGGGTGGATATTGAGCAGCTGATGCAGCATCTGTTTGCCACAACTGATTTAGAGCGCAGCTACCGGGTTAATCTGAACATTCTTGGTATGGATCAGCGGCCAAGGGTGAAAAACCTGCTGGAAATTCTGACTGAATGGCTCAGCTTCCGGCGTGACACGGTACGCCGCCGCTTGCAACACCGGCTGGACAAAGTTCTCGACCGGTTGCATGTATTAGAAGGGTTATTAACCGCCTTTTTAAATATTGATGAAGTTATCCGGATTATCCGCACTTATGATGAACCAAAACCTGAACTGATTAAGGCGTTCTCACTCAGCGAACGCCAGGCAGAAGCCATTCTTGAATTAAAACTGCGCCACCTGGCCAAGTTAGAAGAGATGAAAATCCGCGGCGAGCAGGATGCATTAAGTAAAGAGCGCGATAAGCTGCAAAGCATTCTGGGCTCAGAAAAAAAACTGACCAAACTTATCCGCGACGAATTACTGGCTGATGCCGAAAAATATGGTGATGAGCGGCGCAGCCCGCTGGTTACCCGTGATGAGGCCAGGGCTTTAAGTGAGAAAGAATTACTGCCCAGCGAGCCGGTGACAGTGGTGTTATCGGAAAAAGGCTGGGTGCGCTGTGCTAAAGGCCATGACGTCGATGGCAATGCGCTGAGTTACAAAGCCGGCGATGCCTTTAAAGCCATGGCCAGTGGTCGCTCGAATCAGCAGGCAGTCTTTATTGATTCCAGTGGTCGCAGCTATGCCACAGAAGCGCATGAATTGCCCTCTGCCCGTGGTCAGGGAGAGCCACTAAGCGGCCGGTTTACTATTGTTGCCGGTGAAACGGTCGAGCATGTGCTGCTCGGCGATGAAAAACGTGCGCTGCTGCTGGCAAGTGATGCCGGCTACGGTTTTGTTGCCGAATATGCTGATCTACTCAGCCGTAACAAAGCGGGTAAAGCCGTGCTCAGCTTACCGGTAGGCGCAAAAGTGTTACCACCGTTGGTGATAAAACAGCCCGATACCGATTTGCTGCTGTGTATCTCGAATGAAGGACGGATGCTGGTGTTCCCGGTCAGCGAATTACCCAAGCTGAGTAAAGGCAAGGGCAATAAACTGATGTCGATTCCGTCTGCCCGCGCAGCCAGCAGGGAGGAATATATCTGTCAGCTGGCGGTTGTGCCGGCCGATGGCGGCGTTACGCTGGTAGCCGGTAAACGCAAACTTAGTCTGAAGACCACTGACCTTGAACACTACCGTGGAGAGCGTGGCAGAAGGGGCAATAAATTGCCTCGGGGCTTGCAGCGGATTGATGAAGTACTGCTACAGCAAGGCAGTGCAGAAAATCAGGCCACGGATGAAACGGCCAGTGATCAAACCAGCAGTGACCATTAAAGCCGCTATACTGTGCCCCTTTTATCCGGAAGGGGCCCGATAGTGATTGCGGTAGTTCGTTTATTATTACTGACCTTATTTTTTATTTTCAGCACTGTAGCAGGGTTACTTGTCTGTTTGTTCAGGCCCTTTCATCCTGATAATGTCGCTTTGTTTGCCCGCTGGTATGGTCACGTATCCTGGATCCTCGGTATCGAAGTTGAAGTGCGCCGTGATCCGGCCATTATCGCCGGTGAACCCTATGTATTTATTGCCAACCATCAGAATAATCTGGATTTATTTACCCTGAGCGGCACTGTGCTGCCACGCACGGTAACCATCGGTAAAAAGAGCCTGAAATATATCCCGTTTTTTGGCCAGTTATACTGGTTAAGCGGCAATATTATGATTGACCGTGACAATAAAAATAAAGCATTAAGTACTATGCTGGCTGCCGCAGAGCGTATTTCTCAACACAAAATTTCGGTCTGGATGTTTCCCGAAGGGACCCGCAGTTATGGCCGCGGATTGTTACCCTTTAAAATGGGTGCGTTCCATATCGCACTGGAAGCGGGTGTACCGTTGGTACCGGTAACGATGAGCAGTACTCACGGTCAGTTTAAATTTAACCGCTGGAATAACGGTAAAGTTATTGTCCGGTTTGCCGCGCCGGTGCCGCTTAACAAAGAGGATAATCTGCGCCAGTTTGCCAAAAATATCCGCTCGCAGATGGAACAACAGATCCGCCGGCTTGATGAAGAGCTCGGCAACGACTACACTGCGCGAAACAGCAAATCAGAAGAGTAATTTCATGGAAAACTGGCAGGAATTTACCGAAGACACCATAGGCGCGCTGCTGGAAGATGGCAGTGATCCGGATGCGCTTTACACCATTGAACACCATTTTTACGATAAAGACTTTAACAAGCTGGAAAAGCTGGCGGTAGAGTTATTTAAAATGGGCTATGAAGTCACCGACGCTGAAGAGGTCGAGTTTGAAGATGGCGCCAG
>NZ_JAWVZF010000043.1:0-18123 GCF_033722355.1 Arsukibacterium sp.
CTGGATGGCGACCGAGCTTAGCGTTATCAATCAGCTGAACGAGCGCCATGTCAAGCAGATCATGGATTACTCAAAAGGCTTTCTGGATAAAACGTTTCCGCTTGCTGCAGGCTCGCATAAAGATGTTGTCTGCTACATGGTATATTTTCAGCATCTGCTGGCGTTTTTTGCTGACGGCAGCCAAAGCGGGCTGCAAAACCCGGCGCAGTTTGTGGCATTAAGTGGCCATCGGGAAGCGCCGGAATCACTGGTGCTGGTTAATGACGGCCGTCATGTCGAGCTGGTGTTAAACCGCCATGGCTGCAACGGCGACAAAGACTGTGCTGGTATTGATGATATTCAGCTGCAGGCTAAACAGAGTAACGAGCCCTGGTTCAGTATGCTTAGTGGTAAGCAGGTCAGTAAGGGTTGCCTGAGTGAAAAACGCTTTACCGCCAAAGACGGTGGTCCGTACCAGGCCTGAACATTTAAGGCGTCATGGCCGGCGCAGCTGCAGCTGATATTTTGCCAATAATTGCTGATAGTGCTCGCTGCGCTTAAAGGTTGATAGGGCCTGATCTAACTGATCACGCAGACCAGGCGCTAAACCTGGTTTTTTATTAAACGCGAAATAAACATCAACCTCATCCAGAGCCGGTTGCAGCACCTTAATCTGGTCTTTGGCCTGTTGTAACAGCGTTGAATGGGTAACCGCATGGCCAGTAGTCATGACCAGACGGACTCTTTCCGCCAGCAACAGCTTAAACAGCATATAATCAGACTCTACAACATCGGCGCGCTGAAACGGCACCTTATCCAGCTCTACCCCGTAAGAGAAATGACGTACCGTGGCAACAGGCTCGTTGCCGAGACTCGCCAGGGTACCGTCAAATGTTACCGGACAGGGGTTTACACATAATAAAACGATGGGATCAGTTAAATAGCTTTCATAACTGAATTGAAATACTTTTTCCCGCTCGGGTGTTTTGTAGCATACCGGGGTAACATCCGCCCGCCCTGTTTCCACATAATTAAGGGCCCGGGTCCACGGCATCCGCTGCCACTTAAGTTTAAGATTAAGTTTATCAGCTATGGCTTGCAGGGTTTCTACGGTAAAACCGGTTAAGGTGGCATTATCATCAACAAAATAATAGGGGGGATGGTCTTTGTCTGATATTGCCACCCGCAAAACCTGTGATTGCGCCTGTAACTGAAAAATCATAAGCAGCAGACAGCCACACAGTAGCAGGCCATGTAAGCTGATGGCCCGCTTTATCATCCGCTCCGTTGCTTTTTTACTGGAAACGCCAGTGATCACAAGTCAGCTCCATGCCCCTGTTAATCACTAACTATAGCTGATGGTTAATAACTAGCCAGCGTCCAGCCTCGGGTAATCAGTGTAGCCTGCTGCACCACCGCCATAAAATAACTCGGGTTTGGCATCATTCAGCCTGGCATCCTTGGCAAAACGGCTGACTAAATCAGGGTTTGCAATATAAGGGACACCAAAGGCCACCGCATCGGCATCGCCGCGCTCAATGATCGCGTTAGCACTTGCTTTATCAAATTTTTCGTTAGCAATATACACACCGCCAAACAACTGTTTCAGCTTGGGACCTAAACTGTCATCTGCCTGCGCTTCACGGGCACAGATAAAAGCGATTTTTCGTTTCCCCAACTGCTGTGCGACATAACCAAAGGTATCGGCCCGCTGGGAATCCCCCATGCTATGGGCATCCGCTCTGGGCGCCAGATGCATGCCTACCCGCCCAGCGCCCCAGACCGAGATAACTGCATCGGTCGCTTCCAGCATTAACCGCGCCCGGTTTTCAATACTGCCACCATACTGATCGGTGCGCTGGTTACTGCTATCCTGCAGAAACTGATCCAGCAAATAACCATTGGCACCATGAATTTCCACGCCATCAAAACCGGCTTTTTTGGCATTTTCCGCCCCCAACCGATAAGCCTCAACAACGCCGGCAATTTCTGCCGTTTGCAGTGGCCGTGGGGTAACATAGGCTTTCTTTGGCCGCAGTAAACTAACATGGCCGTCAGCTGCAATGGCACTGGGCGCGACCGGCAGGGCGCCATCTAAATAATGGGGATCAGAAATCCGGCCTACATGCCATAACTGCAGCATGATCCGGCCACCTGCCGCATGCACTGCGGCTGTCACGTTTTGCCAGCCAGCCACCTGAGCATCTGTCCAAATGCCCGGCGTATCAGGATAGCCGACGCCAAGTGGTGACACCGATGTCGCCTCGCTGATAATTAAGCCTGCCGTCGCACGCTGCCGGTAGTATTCAGCCATCAGCTGATTAGGCACCCGGCCCTCATCTGCACGGCACCGGGTAAGGGGGGCCATAATAATCCGGTTAGGTAACAACAACTCCCCAATCTGAATGGGATCAAATAAACTGGCCATTTTTTATCCTGTAAGTTAATAATTTTAAGACGTTGCCGGCCACTAACCTGCCGGTAAGCTAGTTAATCAATTGGTTTGCCGCGGCCAGAAAACAAGAGCCAGTAAGCCAAATGCGGCCAGTTCCATGTTAATATCGCCACATTTCGTTACCGTTAGCCATTTGCTTACATTCAGGCACGTAGGTATAGTTCTACCGGTACAGACTCTGCAACCACGTACTGTTTTAGTCACTATCGTTATCGTCAGGGATCGTTCATGTTTAAAAAATTTGCCAACTCTCCCGTCATTATCGCCCTAGTATTAACGCTGGTTTTGCTGCTGTGGTTAGGCAGCGGTGATAACTATGCTGCTAAAGATGACGTGCCTGCCGAGCAGCAACAGCCCCAACCGACCCTGGCATTGGTAGAGGCCCGCTGGTCCGAGGCTACTCCCTATCAACTGATGCAGGTGGCGCAGGGCCAGATCCTGCCCTGGCGTAACGTCAGCATTAAAGCCCAGCAAGCCGGCAAGGTTACAGAGCTGCTGACCCGCCAGGGGGACAGCGTGCAGCAGGGTGCCAGTTTACTGCGGTTATCTGATGAAGGCCGCACGGAATTACTCGCTCAGGCAGAAGCCAACTTAACCCTGAAAAAGCAAGAACTGGCCAGTGCCCGCAGTCTGGATAGATCGCAATTCTTATCAAAAACCGAGCTCACCCGGCTGGAAAGTGAACTGGCCAGGGCAGAGGCAGAATATGCCCGCGCCCGCCTGGCGCTGCAGCAAACTGAACCTGTGGCACCTTTTGCCGGCATTATTGACCGCCGTCATGTTGAAGTGGGAGATGTGGTGCAAGTGGGCACGCCGTTATTAGATTTAGTCCAAATCGATAAACTGAAAGTCACCGCGCAGATCCCACAACAACATATTGCCAGACTGCAGCAGGGGCAGCAGGTTAATCTGCGTTTACTTGATGGCAGGCAACTGACCGGGCAGCTCAGTTTTATCAGTTATGCTGCCGATACCGCAACCCGCAGCTTTTACATTGAAGTGACGGTGGCTAACCCAGAGCTGCTGCGCATTGCCGGTGGCAGTGCCACGGTTGAAGTAACCCTGCAGCCACTGCCGGTCCATTTAGTCTCCCCGGCACTGCTGAGCCTGAATACCGATGGTCAGCTGGGTGTCGCGGTGGTTAATCCGCAGCAACAGGTCGAGTTTTACCCGGTAACCATTGTCAGCGCTGACAATCAGGGCGCCAGAGTCAGCGGCTTACCTGCCCGGGCGCTGATTATTACGCAGGGGGCCGGCTTTGTGAAAGCCGGTGATAAGGTGCAGGTGGCAGAGGCTAAACTATGAGTGCCATTATTCAGGCGGCTATTGATCGCAGCCGCGCCAGTTTAATGTTGCTGCTGTTTTTGTTTATTGCCGGCATTACCGCCTACCAGACCATTCCCAAAGAAGCGAACCCCGACGTTGCTATCCCTATGATGTATGTGTCGATGTCGCTGGATGGTATCAGCCCGGAAGATGCCGAGCGGCTACTGGTCAGGCCGATGGAGCATGAACTGCGCGCTTTGGAAGGCATTAAAAAAATGACTTCTACCGCCAGCGAGGGCCATGCCTCGGTTATGCTGGAGTTTGATGCCGGGTTCGATGCTGATCAGGCGCTGGCTGATGTCCGGGTAAAAGTAGACGCGGCCCGCGCCAAATTGCCCAGTGAAGCAGATGAGCCGACGGTCAATGAGATTAATGTCGCATTATTTCCGGTGTTGTCAGTTGGTTTATCCGGCCCGGTCTCTGAAAGTCAGCTGGTGTACATCGCCCGCGAGCTGCAACAGGCCATAGAAGCTATTCCAGAAGTGCTGGAGGTGGAGATTGGCGGTGATCGGGAAGATATGCTGGAAATTGTGGTCGACCCGCAAGTGCTGGAAGGCTATGGCCTGGACTACCAGCAATTGTTTCGCCTGGTCGCGAACAATAACCGGCTGGTGGCCGCTGGCAGCCTGGATACCGGTGCCGGCCGCCTGGCGATGAAAGTACCGGGAGTGATCGAGGATCTGGAAGACGTCTTGTCGATGCCTATCAAGGTTGCCGGCGATACGGTGATTACTTTTGGTGATGTTGCCACCATCAGCCGCAGCTTTAAAGATCCGCTTGGCTTTGCCAGGATTAATGGTCAGCCGGCGGTGGTGCTGGAAGTAAAAAAGCGGGCCGGTGCCAATATTATTTCCACCATTGAGCAAACCAAAGCGTTAATTGCCAGGGCCAGCAGCCAGTTTCCGGCGGGCATGCAGATTAACTACATTATGGATCAGTCAAAAGACGTCAGAAACATGCTGGCAGACCTTCTGAACAATGTGTTAACGGCGGTGGTGCTGGTGCTGATCTTAATTATTGCCACAATGGGCGTGCGTTCGGCGTTGCTGGTTGGCATTACCATTCCCGGGGCGTTTTTTGCCGGCATTCTGATGATTTTCGCCCTGGGCTATACCATGAATATCATCGTATTATTCGCGCTTATTCTGGTAGCCGGTATGCTGGTTGACGGCGCCGTGGTGGTCAGTGAACTGGCTGACCGCAACCTGGCTGAGGGCCAGCAGCCCAAAGCAGCCTGGGCTAATGCCGCCAGCAGGATGGCCTGGCCGATTATTGCCTCAACAGCCACCACCGTTGCTGTGTTTATGCCGTTACTGTTCTGGCCCGGCGTGGTCGGCCAGTTTATGAAATATCTGCCGGCCACCGTCATCCTCTGTTTACTGGCCTCGCTGTTTATGGCGCTGATTTTTCTGCCGGTAATGGGCGGTATCAGCCGGGCAAGGCCTGCCCCGCATAGCATGAAAGCCAGTCGGGCAGGTTTAGCCTACCGTCAGGTATTAAGCCGGCTCTTGCGCCATCCCGGCCTGACGCTGGCTGGCATGCTCGGCGCCATGGCGCTGATTTTTGTCGCTTACGGCAAATACAATCATGGCCTGGAATTTTTTCCCGATGTTGAACCGGAATCGGCCCAGGTGTGGGTACGGGCCCGGGGCGATATGTCTATTTATGAAAAAGACGCCCTGCTCAGGCAGGTTGAGCAGCGTCTGCTCGGGTTAGCCGAGGTAAAAGCACTGTATGCCCGCTCCCTGGCCAGTAGCAGTGGTGAGCTGGCACCCGATGTCATTGGCACGTTGCAATTTCAGTTTATTGACTGGCATCAGCGGCGCAAGGCGGCAGTCATTCTGGATGATATGCGTAAGCTGACTGCCGGAATACCCGGCATTATTCTCGAGTTTCGTCAGCAGCAGGAAGGCCCTGCCGCCGGCAAACCGATTGAACTGCAGGTTAGCAGTAACGACACGGCAGCGACCGAACGCGCGGTGGATAAGATTATCAGCCAGATGGAGCAGATGGCGGGGTTTGTTGATATTGAAGATGACCGCAGCCTGCCCGGCATAGAGTGGCGGATAGAAGTTGACCGCTCGGCTGCTGCCCGCTTTGGTGCTGATGTGCTGACCGTCGGCAATGCGGTGCAGATGATCAGTAACGGCTTGTTACTGGCAAAATACCGGCCGGAATATGCCAGCGACGAAGTGGATATCCGGGTCAGATTCCCGCAGTCCTGGCGCTCACTGGATCAGCTGGGCCGGCTGACGATTCAGACAGTCCGGGGCCAGGTGCCGCTCAGTAACTTTGTAAAGCTGGTACCAGCTGCCAAAACCAGTGTCATTAAGCGGATAGATGGCAACCGGGCAATCACGATAAAAAGCGATTTAGCAGAAGGCGCTCAGGTAAGTGAGCGCCTGCAGGCACTGCTGAAGACCGATTTGCAGCTGCCGGCCAATGTTAATGTCAAAACAGCCGGGGAAAGTGCCGATCAGCAGGAAGCGATGACCTTTTTACTGGGCGCGTTTGCCACGGCAATCTTTTTAATGCTGATGATTTTGCTGGTGCAATTTAACAGCTGGTACCAAAGCTTACTGGTACTGTCAGCGATTGTTTTTTCAACCGCCGGGGTCTTGCTGGGGCTGCTGGTCAACGGCCAGAGTTTTGGCATCGTCATGGTCGGTATGGGTATCATTGGTCTGGCCGGCATTGTGGTCAATAACAATATCGTGTTAATCGATACCTTTAATCAGCTGCGACAAAGCGGCATGTCAGCCATGGACGCGGCGCTCGAAACCGGCTGCCTGCGTTTACGGCCAGTGCTGTTAACCTCGGTGACGACAGTGCTCGGTTTAATGCCGATGGTGCTGGCGGTTAATGTCAACCTGCTGGAACCGAGCCTGGGCTTTGGTGCCCCCTCCACTCAGTGGTGGACCCAGCTGTCGAGCGCTATTGCCGGGGGCTTAACCTTCGCCACCCTGCTGACGCTGTTTTTAACGCCCTGCATGCTGGTAATAGGTGAAAACCTGCACCGGAAATTTCATAAAGCCCCCGGATAAAGGACGTTGCAAACGTCTGCCCCGCGGGTCAGGGTTGAGTCCGGCGGGCGCCCTCCAGCACAGCGGCAACTTCAGGCCCTAAATGCTGTTGTAAAATCTGTTGGTAGCGCTTGCTGTTGCGATAGCCCTGGCCATTATTAAAAAAGTCGTTCAGCAGCAATGCCCAGTCACTGTTCAGTGGCATAATTATGCCCAGCAGCGCGCCCTGATTAGCGGCCGGTCGATGATGACGCAGCGGCATCCCCTGGCGCAGGGCCAGCGCTAAATTATAGGCATCAACATAACCATACCAGGCACCAGCTGCGATAAGCTCCAGCAGTTGCTGCTCAGTCTCCACCCGGCCGATGTCTGCGTCAGGCTGGTACTGATCCCGCAATGCCCGGATTTGTACTTCGTGCAGCGTGCCGGCAACCGCTAATGGCTTTAGCGTGTTAAAGTGCTCACTAAGCTGGGCCAGGCTTGGCAAAGGGGCAATATCGCTGTGCGTTATCAACAGGGCCACCTGGTTTAAATAGGGCGGCGAAAACTGCAGCTCATTAACCCTGTCTTTGGTAATAGCCACATTACCAAGGCCAAACACTCCGCCTTCTGCCCCAACTACTCTTTGGTAAAACCGGTTCCAGTCAGGCTCTGCCACAAAATTCAGGGTCAGCGATAACTGCTGGCTGCTGTTAAGCCATGCAGCAAAATCACGCATTATCTCCACACTGACGCCGGTCAGCAAGTTGTCCTGGTTGACATAAGCAAAGCCCTGCGCTGGCACATACAGCACGGTAAGCTCGCCTGCCCCCGATGCTTTGGCCTGTTGCAACCGGGTACCTTTATCGGCCGGCAGATTAACGTCTGCCGGCTCGTCTGCAGGCTTACAACCGGTTAGCAGCATCAGGCTTAGCATACTGACGCTGAAAATTCGTTTTAACATGTCAGGCCTCTAATAACAGAGTGAGTCATAAACAATCAGTCAGTACAGTTTAAGCAACGAAACCGGGGCTGGCAAAACCAGTCGGCCAGATACAACCAACGCCATGAAAAGCGGTGATATTGGCCGCGGCAAGTGCTAGAGTTATGGTTATTTCATTGTGGCTATCAAGGAGTTTTTATGGCGTTTGTGCCACCACTGGCTGCCGATACCAACCCTGATGTGGCTGAACTGGCAACGTTTTTTAATGAAACGCTGGGATTTTGTCCGAACAGCGTGCTGACCATGAGCCACCGCCCGGCCATTGCCAAAGCCTTTATTCAGCTGAATATGGCGGTCATGGAAAATAAAGGCCGGGTAACCTCGGCACTGAAACGGCTTATCGCCTATGTTTCCAGTCATGCCACTGGCTGTCGCTATTGTCAGGCCCATACCATCCGGGCGGCGGAGCGTTATGGCGCGCCGGATGAGCAGCTGGCCAATATCTGGCAGTTTCAAAGCCATCCGGCGTTTAATGATGCCGAGCGCGCCGCACTCGAGCTGGCGATTGCGGCTTCTCAGGTGCCCAATGCAGTAGATGATGCCATACAGGCGGCGATGCATCAGCACTGGGACAACGGTGAGATAGTGGAAATCATGGGGGTTATTGCGCTGTTTGGCTATTTAAACCGCTGGAACGATTCGATGGCCACCACCCTGGAAGAAGGTGCCCAGGCATCAGGCGACGCGCTGCTCGCTGCTGCAGGCTGGTCAGTGGGTAAGCATGGCTAATTGCGGTTGCCTCACACAATAGAAGCGTAAAGCCTGCAGATTGTAAACAGCAGCATGGCAGCATTTCGTTAAGCAAACTAGGATATAACAGTATTATCTTAAAGGATTGTCATGCGCTGGTTACTGCTTTTCCTGTTATGTTGTCACTTTATGACCCTTGCCAATGTCGAGATACGAATGGGGTTGCATAACTTCCCGCCCTATTCTGTAATGACAGATAATGATGTTTGCGGCGGCGAAGCGATAGATTTAACCCGTGAGATTCTGGAAACTGCTGATATAAAAGTTGTTGCCGTTTGCGCAACTGCTGCCCGGCTTTACAAAATGCTGGGTACCGGCGAAATTGATCTCACCATTAATATTAAACAGACTAAAGCCTTGCCGGCCAATATTCGTTTTATCGAACCGCCGTATACCCAGCTATCATTAGTTCTGCTTAGCAACGATACGCCTGCTGGTGCGCTTAATTCTGTTGAAAAACCGACAATAGCGGCAATACGCGGCTTCGACTACAGTGGTCAACGGCAGCGATTGAGCGCGCAGGGCTATCAGTTTGTTGATCTGCCCGATAGCATCGATGCCATAGAAATGTTTATTAAGGGCCGCAGCAATGCATTACTGACCTACGAGGCGCCGTTTACTTTTTTTATGGCGCAACGTTTTCTGCCTGTCGCAACAACGTATAACCGGCAACTGCTCGACAGCATCAATACCTACTATGCTGTTTCAGAGCAGTCATTGCACAAAACCTATATTCATCAGGCGCTGTCAGGTTATGCCGCTGCTAAGCAGTTACGCTACTTTACGCCGCCACCTGTCAGCCCAATGACGCATTAATGCCCGGGAGAACCCGGACTCTTGCTCGCCCGTGCTGACAGACAGCGGTAACGCTGCCTGAGACGCTCAAAATAAAAGTGACGGCTTACTGCTCCAAGCTCAGGTAGCGGTCGTAAGCAGTGACCATCAGCACATGTTTAATATTAACCGGAGTAATTTCAATGATTAGTTACGTAACACTGGGTGTAAATAATTTAGCCGCGGCCAAGACCTTTTATGGTGAGTTGCTGGCAGAGGTTGGCGCAAAAGCGCTGCTGGATATGGGCCGGATTGCTTTTTTTGGCAAAAGCATGGCTCAACCCATGCTGGCAGTCTGCGAGCCATTTAACCAGCAGCCTGCTACCCCGGGCAATGGCAATATGGTGTCGTTTCAGCCCGGCTCAAAAGAGCAGGTCGATGCGCTGTATCACAAAGCAATTGCGCTGGGTGCCAGCTGTGACGGCGCACCGGGTCAGCGTATTGCCGGTAAGTTCTACGGCGCGTACGTAAAAGATATTGATGGCAATAAGTTGTGCTTTTGCCACTTTGGTTAAAGGCCAGCCGGTAATGCAACTGAACAGCGACTTTACTAAGCGGGTGCTGATACGGCCTGAGCAGTATCAGTTTGTCGCCTCCCCGCTGGCCGGGGTCAGCCGGATGATGCTGGACCGGGCCGGAGACGAAGTGGCCCGCGCCACCAGCATTGTCCGTTATGCCGCCGGCAGTGGTTATAGCCGCCATACCCACGACGGCGGTGAAGAAATCCTGGTGCTTGATGGTGTATTCAGCGATGAGCATGGAGACTACCCGGCCGGAAGCTACTTGCGAAACCCGCCAGGTAGCTCGCATCAGCCCTTTTCGAAAGACGGTTGTACCTTA
Organism: Arsukibacterium sp.; assembly: GCF_033722355.1. Taxonomy (GTDB): domain Bacteria; phylum Pseudomonadota; class Gammaproteobacteria; order Enterobacterales; family Alteromonadaceae; genus Alishewanella. Next base: position 10,190 of record NZ_JAWVZF010000043.1, read on the forward strand.
CTGGTCAAGCTGTGGCAATTTGCGGCTAACGACACGCAACAGCTCGCTATTGATACCCGTCAGCAACCATGGCGGCCGGGTTTAGTCCCGGGGCTATCGGTGTTACCGTTACATGAGCATGATGGCGTTAGTACCGCGCTGGTGCGCTGGGCGCCCGATACCCGGTTTAGCCGGCATACTCATGTTGGCGGCGAGGAAATTCTGGTGCTGGAAGGCGTGTTCTGCGATGAAAATGGCCGGTATCCGGCAGGCAGCTGGCTGCGCAGCCCCCGTTATAGCCAGCATACCCCGTTTACCGGAACTGAGGGTGCACTTATTTATGTCAAGGTAGGACATTTAGGGGCAGGTCTTTTGGGTGATAAGTTTATCCAGAGCAGTCAGGATACAGCATGATGAGCAATTCTTTCAGCACGGCAGATTTATCCCGGATTATTGAAATGGCCTGGGAAGATCGCACACCATTTGAGGCAATAGCACAGCTGTATGGCTTAACAGAACCGGCTGTGATTAAACTGATGCGCCACGAATTAAAACCCGGTTCGTTCCGGTTATGGCGTGCCCGGGTCAGCGGCCGGCGCAGCAAACATCTTAAATTACGCAACCCGGAAATAAGCCGCGCTTACTGTCCGAGCCAGTACAAGCGCTGATTTATCCATTAAAAAAGTGATAAGCCCAACTCGTCAGCCAGCTTGCTGATAAGCTGCATGGCCACCACTGAATTGCCAAACCGGTTCAGTGGCGGGCTCCACGCCGTTATTACCCCAAATTGCGGCACAATGGCGACGATAGCGCCGCCAACCCCGCTTTTTGCCGGCAGCCCGACTTTAAAGGCGAACTCACCGGACTGATCATACATGCCACTGGTGGATAAAATGGCATTGACCCGGTGCGCATCGCGCCGGCTGCAAATTTGCTCATTGCTGTGGGGCTGCACGCCACGGTTAGCCAGAAAAAGCAGGCTTTGTGCCAGCTGCTCACAGTTGATGGCGGTTGCACACTGATGAAAGTAATGCTCCAGCACTAACGGCACCTCAGCTTCAATATTACCAAAGCTTTTCATCAGATAGGCCAGCGCTGCATTGCGGTTACCATGTTCCAGCTCTGAAAGATAAACCTGCTGATCAGCATAAATATTTTCTTCACCGGTCAGCCGGCGCAAAAACGTTAAAAACGCGGTTTTACTGGCTGAATAATGACTGACCAGCACATCAGCAACCAGAATAGCGCCGGCATTTATCACCGGGTTACGCGGAATACCCTGCTCCCATTCCAGCTGCACAATGGAATTAAACGGCTGACCAGAGGGCTCCATATTGACCCGCTGCCATAACTCATCGTCCAGCCGGTTCATTGCCATCACTAATCCGAAAATTTTAGAGATACTCTGCAATGAAAAATTCTGTCTGGCATCACCGGCACTGTGCACCTGGCCATCCAGCGTCGCGACCGCCACAGCCACCCGATCCGGTGCGACCTGCGCCAGCGCCGGGATATAGTCAGCCACCTTGCCCTGGCGATAAAGTGGCCGGCATTCCGTTAATAAACGCGGTAACAGCGTGTCTAAATCAGCAGTGTTTGGCATAAAAGCCACCTTGATACTTTTGCGGCCCAGTCAGTAGTCGGCACAGTAACATGGTCATAACTAACAACAAATCATATTTTGAGACGCCGCAGTCTTACAGCAAGGGCCTGACGGACACGATTTTGCTGACAGATTTTTATTGCCGCCCTGAACTAGCGATTGCTTTTTGTACAATTGCTGATTATTGTGAAGGCGCAGTAGATACAACCCAGATGAGGTAATGATGAAGTATACCCTCTGCTTTGCGCTGATGTTGACACCGATAGCTATGCTGTTCTCTTTGCTTGCCAGTGCCCAGCCGGGCAAATGGTGCCAATCAACCGATGGCGGCAAAAGCTGTAGCAGCTATATGTCATATTTTGCCAACGGCGATGTCTATGGTTACGGTATTAATGATAACTTACGCTTTATTACCACTGGTTACTGGCGCCAGCACAGTGATCAACTTTGCGTCAACCTGACTTATAAAACCTTCGATATCATTACCGAGCAACCCTTTACCCCTGACGATCAGAATAGCTGCAGTAAAGTGCTGCTGCAAAGCGGGTCACAGTTCACTGTGCAAGCAGAGGACGGCACGACGGCCACTTATCACCGACTGAGCGATAAGCCCAATCACAGTATGTCACCGGCGCCAAGCCTGCCGCAAAACGGTGCCGGCAATGTAAAGCCTGCCCTGCTGGCACTGCATGTCCCGGCAGGACGATTGGGGCTTTATCCGTTACCGCTGGAAATGGCCCCGGCCAATGTCAGCTTTACTATGTCACTGACGCCGCTTGCCACAGCTGAGGACAATGTCTCCGCCTATGCCAATGTACAAATTGGCGATCCGGACAATGATTATCTGCGGGTCTCTCTGCTTAAGCCTAAAGCAGCTGAGAAAGCACTGTTGCTGCTTGAATACATCATGCCGGGATACAAACCGTTTCGTAAGGCACTGGCCAGCGATATAGTTCCTGGTGAGCCGGTGTTGCTGAATTTAGCCTGGCAGCCAGATGGCACCACCACCCTGAGTTATAAAGACCAGACCGTACAGTACCAGCTGCCACTGCAGCAATGGCAAAGCTATTTTATGGCGTCAAATACCAATGCCACCTTTCAACGTCTGGCGGATTAATTGCTGATGCAAGACCTGGTCTACCTTCGCCAATACCCTGACAGCCTGCAGCAGCAGGTTCGCCAGCTGCTGGCCGACGGCAAATTAGCGTCAGCCTTACAGCAACGCTACCCGGCGCAAATCCATCCGGTGCAAACCGATAAAGCCTTATATGAGTTAACCATGGCGTTAAAACGGCAATGGCTGAAAAGCAGCGATCCGCTCAGCAAGGTGGTATTCGACCCGAAAATTCATGTGATTAACAATGCCCTCGGCACTCACAGCCAAATCAGCCGGGTGCAGGGCGGTAAACTTAAAAGCAAAAATGAGATAAGAATCGCGGCGCTGCTGAAGCAACTGCCGCTGCCATTGCTGCAAATGGTGGTGGTGCATGAGCTGGCGCACTTACGCGAGAAAGATCATAACAAAGCATTCTATAAGCTTTGTCAGCATATGGAGCCGGCTTATCATCAGCGGGAGCTGGACTTACGCCTTTACCTGACATTACTGGAACAGCCTGCCAGCCCCTCTTAACTGGCAGTACTGGCCTGGTGCAATAACGCCGAAAAACGGTTTAACTGCTCATCATCAAAGCAGGGTTCGTCGAACTTTTTCAAATAAGCCGGCGCGGTATCAACATAAGTGACATTGGCCGGCATTTCGGTTTTAAACTGCGCAACCCGGCTAAAGGCGATAACGGAATGCACATGTTGCGCTAACTCGGTGCCCTGTAGCTGCAGATGATGCTTAATCGCTTCAACATTTTTAAAGTTCTGATGCAGCGGATTCATAAATTGCTTTTTGCTGCCAAAGTACTGCCGCATCCAGTTGGCTTCTGCCACTTTGCCATAAATGTTGCCACGGTAGCCCTTGACCATAATGACAAAAATACCAAACGGGCTTAATACCAGGTGATCTACCACCACCAGTTCTTCTTTCGCGGTCAGTAATTTCAGTTTACGAAAATGGCGATACCCGCGGGCAAGGCGCCAGCGCAGCAACCGGTTTAATTTATACTCAGCAAAAATGCCTTTAAAGCCGGGTAAATTCAGGCCCAGCCAGTTGGTCAGTAAAAACACTGCCAGTAAAAAGGCAAAGATATTGGCAATAATCAGCGGCAGATTAGTTAACAGCAGGTTTACTAAATTAGCGGGCCGCCACCAGTCAGCCGGCAGTGCTGATGCCTCTTCAGGAATAATAACCGGCACAGGCAAGTCGCGGCTACCGATAACTGCTGGTTCAGGCACCGCCGACTGGCTTTCAGCCGGTTCAGCAGACGTATCAGCGGTTTCTGTCTGAAACAATTCTTCCGCTACCGCAGCGGGCGTCGCCACTGTTACAGCAGCTGAGTTAACCTCAGCACCGGTGGCGCTGGCTGCAGTCTCTGCCGGGGCTACCGGTTGCGGCTGAACCGGCTCTGCTGTTTCTGTGGTTATCGCTGCACGCGGTGGCGTGGGCTGCGTCTCAGGCTCAGCTGGCTTCGCGACGACCGGTTCAGCTGGCCGGGTTGCTGGCTTTTTGGGTCTGAGGCAATTTCTGTCATATTCGCTTTTGGCATTGCGGTAACTGCTGCTTTGCGGGATGTGACTAAAACGCTGAACCTGCTGATCCAGCAAAATACAGGCGCCCTCTGAATACTGTTGCTGCCCGACTGTCTCAGTAGCCGTCAGCAGTAACAGCGGCAAATAAAATCGCACCCAGCGCATAAAGTGTCTCTTAATTTTTGTTAACTGATGCTAACAAGGGAAGCTGAATGCAGCAATAGTTGTTTTTAACAAGCATCGCAACAGATTGTGACTAAGCGCAGTCGCTGGGTACCAAAACATAGCGTTGCAACAACAAGCCGCGGCTTAACAGCCAATTGTGACAACGCTGGCTGATCCGGATTAGTCGTTAATTTTTACCGGGCCGTTTATGGCATTAATTTTTAAACCACCCGAGCCACTGGCCACAATTGTCAGGCCGCCGGCACCATTAATGTTAATATCACCTGAGCCATCATCAACCGTCACTAAGCCGCCAATATCGCTTAGCATTAAATCGCCAGAGCCATCCTCCACTGTCACGCTGCCTCTGATCTGACGAATATCAGCATTGCCTGAACCATCTTCCAGCACCAGGTTACCGCGAAGCTGACTGATTAAAAGATCGCCGGAGCCGTCGACCACGCTGGCATTATTGCCACCGCTCAGTCGCAGTGCACCTGAGCCATCTTCAATAGTAAGGTCGCCCTGCATCCCGCTGATATCGATATCACCAGAGCCATCATCTAACGTTACTGCCAGCCTGGCCGGCACTCTTAATACAACATCAATATAAGGGCTGTTGCCGTTGTGAATACTGCTGGCAAAGCCGGCCTCCAGCACCGCATCACTGCCGCGACGCACCAGCGACAAACGGATATCTTCACTGTCATAATAGTGAATGCTGGCCTGCAGCTCGATAAGCTCACGCCCTTCTTCACCTATTATGTCCAGCTTGCCGGCACCGGTATCTGCCACCAGCCGGTTAAGATTGTCGGCGCTGAGGCTTAGATTACGCTGTTCATGCTGTCTGTCACCGGCATGACCATTGCCCACATAAATTACACAACCACTTAACAGCGCAGCGGCTGCGATACTGAGCATACCCAATTTCATCATATGTCCTTTTTCTGTTGTTATTAATTAAACTGTCCGACACGGCTGAAGCAAATTAGATGCCGATTATAAAACATATTAAATTCATAATCTTAAAATTTATTACCTTATGTCGGGTTAGCAAAAGCACCACTATCTGGTGAATTTGGCTAATTAACGGGCCGCCGCCCTGATGTGGTATTAACTGAACTGAAACCACAGCCAGCTTACTGCCAGCACCAGTAACACTGTACCAATCTGTTTTGAATAACGTTGCCACAACTGCATAGCGGCCTCACCGGCAATATGCACCAGCAATGCCAGACCATAATAGCGGGTGGAACGGGACAGCCCGACAGCCAGCACAAATAACAGGAATGAATAACCGGTAGCGCCGGCAGCTAACATGGCAATTTGTAAAGGGGTCGGGCTAAGGCCTACGGCCAGAATTGCTCTGAAGCCATTATTCTCAATCTCGCTGCTAAAGCTGTTGAATGCTTGCGCCCCACCAAATAAATCAATCAGCATTGCACCCCACTGTTCCATTAGCAGCACCCCAAGCCAATAGCCCAATGCTGCAGCGCTGAGGTTACCGGCAAGCGCCACCGAAGCAATGGTCCAGCGCCGCTGCGGATGACTTAACATCCACGGAATTAAAATGGTTTCAATCGGTATCGGTATGATCAGCGTTTCCGCCATTGACAGCACAAACAGCAATGGCAAGGCATAGGACGACTTGTCCAGCCTATCCAGCCAGGTTTCAGCCGACAAGGCGTTAGTTTTAAGCATACCTGCTTATTTCCTTTGTTTTCCGGTTACAGATCTCAGATCCACGGTTTATTTCCTCAGTTAATCAGTAAACATGGCTTAACAATTTATTACAGTAAAAAATGGTGCGCCTTGCGATAATTCACTCTTACGTGAACTACCTGGTTTACTTATTTGCCGCCGTCAGGCGGCTTTTTTTATCTTAACGCGTTGTTGCCCGCATTGTTACTTTACAGCTGCGATGGTTTTCTGGTTTGATACCTTATCAGTGAATAAAGAATAATAATAAATGGTTAAGTTTTCCCGCCGTCTGCATAACTGGCTTGGCTTGATTCTGGTCGCTCAAATTACGCTGTGGTTTTTAAGTGGCCTGGTGATGGCTGTTCTGCCAATAGAACAGGTAAGGGGCGAACATTTACGCCTTACACTCAGCACACCCTGGCAGCAGGCAGCAGTCAGCCCGCAACAGGTGCTTAAGCAGCATGGCCCTCAGGCCAGCCTGAGTCTGAGCCAGCGCCTGAACTGGCAGCATAATCAACTTAGTACAATACCGGTCTATCTGGTAAATGATGCGGGTAGACTTTATCGCTACAACGCAGCAACAGGTGATGCGCTAAGCCCGCTGACTGAACAGGATATTCGTGCACTGGCAAAGGCGCAGTATCAGGGCAATGGTCAGCTGCAAACCGCCCGCTTGCTCCAGCAGCTGCCCCAGGAAGTTCAGCATTTAACCGCCCCGCTCTGGCAGCTGCAATTTGCCGACAGCGATAACAGCCACTTTTACCTCGACCCTGCCACCGGTGAAGTGCTTCGGGTACGCACCGATAGCTGGCGCTGGTTCGACTTTTTCTGGATGCTGCATATTATGGATTATCAGGATCGCAGTAACTTTAATAACCCACTGCTTATTACGTTTTCGGCCAGCGCCCTGTTGTTTACCCTGAGCGGTATCGTGCTGCTGTGGCAGCGGTTCCGGCCACGAAAATATCGGAAAACCTCAGCTGCAAAAGCAGATACGGCGCCAACCTGACTTTTATCATTGGCAAAGGCTGTTTTACCCTTGATTTATATAAAGATAATTGTCAGCCTGTTGCCCTGTTTCTATCAAGCGTTATGGAGCGCACATGCTAATCCCTGCCATTATTGCCACTGCCGCCTTAACAGCACCGGCCGATACACCCGCGCTGCAGCGCCAGGTCAGCAGCCTCTGGCAAAGCCTGTCTAATGCGCCGCAAAGCAAACCCGATATTGCGATGCTTAACCAAATATTTGCCGACGATGCCATTGTCGCTGGTATCAGACAAAAAGAAGGGCAGCCTGATCTGAAGGTGCAGCCGGCAAGCGACTTTATCGCCAGTCAGGATCGGATTAAACCCTATGGCTTTTATGAGTGCGAAATTGCGCGGGAGATGCGGGTAACAGAGGGCTTCGCCACCGTGCTCAGCCTGGTTGAATCAAGACGTGATCCAACACAGAAAGACGCTGACTTTACCGGCATTAACAGTATGCAGTGGGGCAACACCGGTAATGGCTGGCAGCTTGTCTCGCTGTACTATTATTTACCTGCTGCCGGGCACAACAACATGCTGCTTAGCGGTACCCCGGGGCAATGCATTAATTAAAAAAAACGCGCCGGCCAGCGGGCTGATACCTGCACAGCGGGCTGAACCGCGGATTCAGAAACCGGCTAACGACTACTTTGGAGTAATGACGATGCATTTTTCTGACATTATGCAGCAGTTCGGCGCCAACATGCCTGACAGCATCAACATCATGGTGCCACCGGCCTGGGGTCAGGGCCGGGCGGTATTTGGCGGCATGGCGGCAGCATTAGCGCTGGCTCACCTGCTTCCGGTTATTCCGGATAACA
>NZ_JAWVZF010000044.1:0-17509 GCF_033722355.1 Arsukibacterium sp.
ACAGAGCCAGCAGCCTTGTTACAACAACTGGAACCCTGGTTGGATAGCTGGTGTGACGACGAGCAGACAAAACTGGCTTATTTAGAAAATCTGCTGCAGGGGCTATCTGGCTGGGCGGGCTGGCAGGCCTGGCTCGACTGGCAGCAACAACTTAATCAGCAGCAAAGTCATAATGCCGTAAGTCAGTTATTGTACATGTTACTGGGGTGGGACTGGGTCTTATGGCAGCACAGCAAACGCCATAATGAGACGCATCAGAATGTGGTTAAGGCGTTAAAACTGCAGAGCCGGCAATATAGCACGATGTTACTGAATACGAGGGCGCAGCAGAGTATGCGCCAGGTGTGGCAGCGGGCGCTGGAACTGAGTTTCCAGCTTCCGCTACTGCGGCAATTGCAGCAGGCCGCTAGCCAGCCTGCTGCCTTGCCTGCCAGGCCAGTGCTCCAGGCCGCCTTTTGCATTGATGTCCGTTCCGAGCCAATCCGAAGAATGCTGGAGCAACAGCATAAGGGAATTCAAACCCTCGGTTTTGCTGGCTTTTTCGGCCTGCCTATTGCCTATAAAGCTGCCGACAGTAAACTGAGCCGGCCCCAGCTACCGGGTTTGCTCGCACCGGTGATGCAAGTCAGCCAGGTCCGCCCTGACAAAGCGACATTGCCGCGCCAGCCTGCCCTTGGCTGGAAACAAAGCTTTGATCTGGCGTCGTCCAGCCTGGGCATGGTGGAAGCTGCCGGTGCCACTAAGCTACTGAGTCTGTTAAAGCGGGCATTTTTCCGGACTAAGGCACCGCATGCCATGAACCGCTATCTGGATGATGGCAAATGGCAGCTGAGCCATGAGCAGCAGCCTTTGAGTGTCCGCGAGCAAGCGCAGCTGGCAGCGGCGATTTTATCTGCCATGGGCCTTAGCAGCACGCTGGCGCCGGTGGTGCTCCTGGTAGGGCATGGCAGCAACACCTGTAACAACCCGCAGGCCGCGGCACTTGATTGTGGCGCCTGTGGCGGTCAGACCGGTGAGGTGAATGTAAAGGTACTGGCACAAATTCTCAACGACAATGAGGTACGCGCAGAGCTGGCGTGGCGACATGAGCTTGAGATCCCGGCAGACACCCGCTTTCATGCCGCTATGCACCACACCACAACAGACGACCTGCAGGTATTTTCGCCTCCGGCCGACGCTGACTGGCTGAGTTGGTTGGCCGATGCCGCGACAGATGCCAAACAGCAGCGCGCCAGCCAGTTTGCAGAGGCCCCGGCGGGGGGCTCAGCGTTAAGCCGGTTTTTTAAGCTGCGCAGTCGCGACTGGGCACAGCTGCGCCCTGAGTGGGGTCTGGCCAATAATGCGGCTTTTATTGTGGCACCGCGCGCCCTGACCAAAGGACTGGATCTGCAGGGCCGGTGTTTTTTACATGACTACGATGCTGCGCGGGATGATAATTTCAGCTTATTGCACACCATTATGACCGCGCCTATGGTGGTAACCAACTGGATCAATATGCAATATTACGCCTCAGTGGTGGCGCCTGATAAATATGGCAGTGGTAACAAGCTGCTGCATAATGTGGTGGCCGGTCATATTGGCGTGTTCGAAGGAAATGGTGGTGATTTACGTACCGGTTTAAGCTGGCAATCGGTGCATGATGGCAGCCGGCTGCGTCATCAGCCGGTTCGTCTGACTGTGATCATTGCTGCACCGCAGCAGGCTATCAGTGATATTATCACTCGGGCCGGCGATGTGGCGGCGCTGGTAAACAACCAATGGCTATGGCTTTATCAGCTGGATCAGGATGGTACCTTGCATCAGTGGAAGCAAATGCGCTGGCAGAAGGTAACGTTATGAAACAGACTGTTGCTATGTTAACCCGGCATGACAAAGCGCGTTTAATTGCGCCGGCGCTTGCCCAGTTTGGCTGGCAGCTGACCGAGATTGACAGCTTTGATACCGATACCCTTGGTACTTTTGCCGGCGAACAAACCCGTTTTATGACAGCACAGGAATGCGCTTTTCGTAAAGCGGCACTGGCTGCTGATTTATCAGGTCTTAATATTGGCATTGGCAGCGAAGGCAGTTTTTCTGTTGGCCCCTTTGGTATTGGCACTTATAATCTGGAACTGATTTGCTGTGTTAACGTGACAGCGGGCTGGGCTGTCACCGGCCGGTTTTATGGGCCCTCGCTGGCCCGGCAATGGCAGATCGCAGATGCGCAGGCGTTACAACAGGCCCTGGCGGATGTTGAACCAGACCAGCATTTAGTGTTGCAGCAAGGCAGTTATCTGAAAAAGGCCTTAACGGCAGCCCAGGCGCATAATTTAGCGTTGCTGAGGCTTGCCCAGGGTGACGTAACCCTGAGTTATGACCTGCGTGCCCATTTGAGTCCGGAGCGGCGCTTTCATATACAGCAGGCTGCCGACGATTTGGCCCGGCGCTTACAGCATTGTTGTCCGCACTGTGCCACCCCCGGCTTCTGGCCGGATAAAGCGATACCGGGTTTACCATGTGAGGCCTGTGGTGTGCCCACCAGTCTGACCCGCTACCGGCAGGCTGTTTGTCAGCGCTGCGATTTTATGGCGACAGAGCCCGTTGCGGCGACACATGCCAGTCAACAATATTGTCAGGAATGTAACCCTTGAATACGTTATTACTTAGTGCAGACTCCGCTGCAGATATTAAAATTGGTGCTGAATTACTACAGCAGGGCCAGTTGGTTGCTGTGCCGACAGAGACAGTTTATGGTCTGGCCGCAGACGCTACCAACCCTGATGCGGTCCGTGCTATCTATACGGCCAAAGGCCGGCCTGCCAATCATCCGCTGATTGTGCATGTACCAGATAAAGCCGCTATCGGTCAGTGGGCAAAAAATGTCAGCGACACGGCAGTTGCTCTGGCAGATGCATTCTGGCCCGGCCCGCTTACGTTATTGCTGGATAAAGCGGATCATGTCAATTCAGTGGTTACCGGCGGATTGCCCACCATTGGCTTACGGATGCCATCACACCCGGCACTACTGGCATTGTTGCAGCAGTACAAACTCAGTGTTGCCGCACCCTCTGCCAATCTTTATAAAAAGCTGAGTCCAACCTCGGCTTCTCAGGTGATGGCAGGGATGCAGGGCAGAATACAAGCGGTGCTGGATGGCGGTGACTGTCAGTATGGCCTGGAGTCAACCATTGTTGATCTGACGGGCAACAAACCGGTTATCGTCCGTGCCGGCCCGATAACGGCGCCCCAGATTGCCGCAGTGCTGGGCGAGAGTGTGGCACAGCCGCAGCAACATAAGGTGGCCGTGTCAGGCAATGTCGATGCGCACTATCAGCCGGATAAAAAACTGCACTGCTTCCCAACGGCACAATTAAAGTCAGAATTGGACGGCTTGCAGCAACCTGTCGCGTTATTACATTACAGTGCCATTGCTGCCCATCCGCTGGTTAAATCCTATGCTATGCCCGCAGAGGCGGCAGCATATGGACGGCAGCTCTATCAGACGTTATTTCAAGCCGATCAGACATCCGTGACGGCTATCTGGTGTGAATTACCGCCAGAACAGGACAACTGGCGCGCAGTGCATGACCGGTTAAAGCGGGCCAGGTCGAACTAACCGCACTCTGCAGCAACAAAGCGGCTAAAAAAAGTAATAAAACCAATAAAAAAAGCGCAGGCAAAGCCCCTGCGCTAAAGGTTGTGGCTGGGAGTGACCAGATTAACGACGCAGGCTCAGGGCACTGTCGCCATTTTTAAATAAATCGTACTGTTGCATTGCCGGAATATGCTGCTGAATACGGGTTTCCAGTGTATCCAGTTGGTTTACCTGAGCGCAGATCGCGTCACCACGCTGCTCCAGCGCAGCGGCTTTTATTTCCATTTTAGCTTCCAGATCTTCGCCAAATTTTTCCATTTTCTGACCAAATGCTTCCATCCGCTGCTCGAAGCTACCTTCACCGCTGGTCATCGCTTTACCTACCAGCATCATAATATTGCCCATCGACTGATTAACGGCTTCTTCCACGGCTTGTTCAAATTCCGGTCCGAATGCCTGATCAATACTTTCCAGCCGGCTGCCATACAGATAAGTATTATCACCCTCTCTGACGACTACCTGATTGGCAGCATCGCTGATTTGAGCTAACGCCTGTTGCACGGCCGGGTAATCATCCAGCGATTTTCCGGTCAGCTCTGCCATGACGGTAGTCAGCGCGTCACTTGCCATAATCAGTGCATCTTCTACCAGGGCTACCGTTTCCTTGGTCTGGCTGCGAATGCCCGCCTGATAATCGCGCAGCAGCAAACGGGTGTCGTTATTAACCATGACCGGCTTGCCATCCAGGATAAGCTGACCATTATCGTCAATTTGCCACAGGGTAGTACCGTTATCCTGCAGCCGGACACTGTCACTGTTGATAACTAAATCTTTTTCGAATTCGATATTGCACTGGTTATTCTGATGCGCCATGGCATTCAGGCTAAGGGTGCTTAGAATAACGGCGCTGGCCAGAAGTGAGCATTTCATATTGGAGTTCCTTATTGTGGTTCTTAATGACAATTTATTAAGGCAAAGGCGATGCCAATATTTAAGTGTTTGTTTATAAACAACTATAAAATGATTCGCTGCTGGTACAGAACCTGGCGTTAGCGGTTTTAGCCAATTATTAGTGAAATTTTCAGTTGTGGCGGCTGGCCAGCAAGCCGGTTGAAAGCTCGCTTCATGTCAGGTTTCAGGCAGACACTGAACTTTTAATTACTATTTGGAATAACGCAGAGAGATCCATTCTTTTACCAGCATACGTTTGGATGGCTAAAATGATGATCTAAAGTTTAAACAGGTAATTTTATGCTTTTATCATCGTTAGTGGCGCAGGCCAGTCCGCTGTCAGAGCAGCAGGTACAGCAATTACAGGGGCTGGTCAGTCAGCTGAACCCTATTCAGCAGGCCTGGGTCAGCGGTTATCTGGCGGCCAGCGCTCAGCTAGGTGGTGCCCAGACCGCTGCGCCTGCCGCAGCAGCCGCAAGCAGTGCCAGCCTGACTATCGTTTATGGCTCACAAACCGGTAATGCTCGTCATGTAGCAGAAGCGCTGGCCAGCCTTGCCAAAGCGAAGAATATTGCCGCCAAGGTGATAGATTTAGCCGATTATAAAAGCAGTCAGCTGAAAAATGAGCAGTATCTGATCATTGTCACCTCCACTTATGGTGAGGGTGAACCACCGGAAAATGCGGTGAGCTTCTACAACTTCCTTTTCAGTAAAAAAGCGCCAAAAGTGCCGCAGCTGAAATTTGCTGTGCTGGGTCTGGGTGATACCAGTTATGAGTTTTTCTGCAAAACAGCGGCTGATTTTGATGAACGGCTGGCTGAACTCGGTGGCCAGCGCTTACAGGCGCGCTCTGATTTGGATGTCGACTATGATGCCGCTGCCGATAGCTGGAACAATGCGTTAATTAACGTGGTTGAGCCAGAGTTTGCCAGGGCACCGTCAGCCCAGGTAATTAACTGGCCCGGTCAGGCAGCACCAGTAGCGGCAAGTCAGTACAACAAACAACAACCGTTTGCGGCAGAGCTTTACACCAACCAGAAAATTACCGGCCGGGATTCAGCTAAAGATGTCCGGCATATTGAAATTTCACTGGAGGGCTCTGGTTTAACCTATCTGCCGGGGGATGCGCTTGGCGTATATTTTGAAAACGACCCGGTGATTGTGACGGAATTACTGAGTCTGACTGGCCTGGAGGGAACAGCGCAGGTGAACCTGGCGAACCAGAGCCTGAGTCTGACCGATGCGCTGACCAGCCAGCTGGAGCTTACCCAGTCTTATCCGGCATTTGTTGAAAAATACGCTGCTGCCAGTGGCAATGACGCCTTACAGCAACTGGCGACTGATAAAACGGCCTTACGATCTTATCTGGCGGTCCGGCAGATTATTGATATCGTCCGTGAGTACCCGGTAACCTCAACGTCAATCAGTGCCCAGCAGTTAGTAGACGCGCTCAGAAAACAACAGCCGCGGCTGTATTCTATTGCATCATCCCAGGCTGAGGTCGAACAAGAAGTGCATCTGACGGTGGCAGTCGTACGTTACGATGCTTTTGGTCAGCCGCATGTTGGCGGTGCCTCGGGCTATCTGGCCGAGCGTCTGGCAGAAGGCGACAGAATAAAGGTGTTCGTCGAGCAGAATAATAATTTCCGTTTGCCTGCGAATGATGACACGCCGGTTATTATGATTGGCCCCGGCACCGGCATTGCACCGTTCCGGGCCTTTTTGCAGGAGCGTGACGCCCGTGGTGCCAGCGGTAAAAACTGGTTGTTTTTTGGCAACCCGCATTTTACTCAGGATTTTTTATATCAAACCGAGCTGCAAGGCTATTTAAAACAGGGGCTTTTGAGCAAGCTGGATGTGGCATTCAGCCGGGATAGCGCAGAGAAAGTGTATGTGCAGCACAAATTGCGTAAACACGCTGCCGAATTATTTCAGTGGCTGGAGCAGGGGGCGCATGTTTATATTTGTGGTGATGCTAACCGGATGGCGAAAGATGTTCATCAGGCACTGCTGGACATAGTGCAACAGCAAGGTGGCAAAAGTGCTGAGCAGGCACAGCTTTATTTAGATGAATTACGGGTAGCCAAACGTTACCAGAAGGATGTGTACTAATGAGCCAATATCCGATTAAACCTGAACTGCAGGTCAGTGGCAAGTTGTCTGACAATGAACGGTTAAAAGCTGAAAGCGACCACTTACGGGGCACCATCAAGCAGGATCTGGACGACGAGATTACCGGCGGCTTTAATGGCGATAACTTTATGCTGGTGCGGTTTCATGGCATGTACCAGCAGGATGACCGCGATATCCGGGCTGAGCGGGCTGCGCAGAAGCTGGAGCCGCTGCACAATGTGATGCTGCGGGCGCGGATGCCCGGTGGCATTATTACGCCAAAGCAGTGGCTGGCCATTGACCAGTTTGCTGCCGAGAAAACTTTGTATGGCAGTATCCGGCTGACTACCCGCCAGACCTTTCAGTTTCATGGCGTGCTAAAACCGCATATCAAACCCATGCACCAGTTTTTAAACAGCATTGGTATCGACTCGATTGCCACCGCCGGCGATGTTAACCGTAACGTGCTGTGTACCTCTAACCCGGTGGAGTCAGTGCTGCATCAGCAGGCGTATCAGTGGGCGGTAAAGATAAGCGAGCACTTACTGCCAAAAACCCGCGCTTATGCCGAAATCTGGCTGGATGAAGAAAAGGTGGAAACCACCGAAACCGAGCCGGTGCTGGGTGAAAACTACTTACCCCGTAAGTTTAAAACTACTGTCGTTATTCCACCGCATAACGACATTGATGTGCATGCCAATGACCTGAATTTTGTCGCTATTGCTGAAAACGGTAAGCTGATTGGCTTTAATGTGCTGGTTGGTGGCGGTCTGGCGATGACTTTTGGTGATACCTCAACCTATCCGCGTAAAGCCGAGGCACTGGGTTTTATCAGCCTGGAGCATACGTTAAAAGTGGCAGAGCATGTGGTTACGGTGCAGCGCGATTACGGCGATCGGGTTAACCGCAAGAATGCCAAAACCAAGTACACCATTGACCGGATCGGCGTGGATACCTTTAAAGCTGAAGTGGAACAGCGGGTAGGTGTGCCATTTTCTCCCGCCAGACCCTTTGAATTCACCAGCCGTGGCGATCGCTTTGGCTGGGTAGCAGGCATCGATGGTAAACATCATTTAACGTTGTTTATTGAAAATGGCCGGGTGCTGGATTTTCCGGGTAAGCCGCTGAAAACCGGTCTGGCAGCAATTGCCAGTGTTCATCAGGGTGATTTTCGGATGACGGCTAATCAGAACCTGATTATTGCCGGTGTGCCAGCTGAGCAGAAAGCGTTAATCGAACAACTGGCCCGCGATCATGGCTTAATTGATGAAAGCCATAGCGAGCAGCGTAAAAACTCCATGGCTTGTGTGTCCTTTCCTACCTGCCCGCTGGCGATGGCAGAAGCAGAGCGCTACTTACCGGAGCTGGTGACGAAAGTGGAGTCGCTGTTGGCAAAGCACCAGCTGGCTGACGACCATATTGTATTGCGGGTAACGGGTTGCCCCAATGGCTGTGGCCGCGCCATGCTGGCTGAGGTGGGTTTGGTCGGCCGGGCACCGGGAAAGTACAACGTCTATCTGGGCGGCAATAAAATCGGCACGCGCATCCCGAAACTGTATTTAGATAATGTCGGCGAAAGCCAGATCCTCAGTGAGCTGGATAACCTGATTGGTCGCTGGGCGACAGAACGCAATAGCGGTGAGTGCTTTGGTGATTTTGTTATCCGCACAGGCGTGGTAGCAGAAGTGAAAGTCTCAAAGACTGACTTTCATGCCTGACAGTGCAGCCCAGAAGTTAACTGACGTAACGATGGCAGGACATAGCATGATCGACAGTGTAACAACCGATTACCGCCAGATACTGCAGCAGGACAGTGCCACTCAGCGAGCCTGGCTGGCAGAGATCAATCATCTGCTCAGCCCGTTGAGCGCCAGCGAGCGGGTACGCTGGGCGCTTGATAACCTGCCGGCACAGCCCATGCTGAGCTCCAGCTTTGGTATCCAGGCCGCTGTCATGTTACATATGGTGACTGTTCAACAGCCGGATATTCCGGTGGTGCTGACAGATACCGGCTATTTATTTCCGGAAACCTATCAGTTTATTGATCAGTTAACCGAGCAGCTGGGCCTCAATTTACAGGTTTACCGGGCAGCATTATCGGCCAACTGGCAACTGGCACGTTATGGCCAGCAATGGCTGACAGCCGAAGGCACTAAGCAATACAACCAGCTGAATAAAGTAGAACCAATGCAACGGGCATTGCAGGAACTTAAGGTGGGTAGCTGGTTTACCGGCCTGCGGCGCAGCCAGAGCAGTACCCGGGCTGATAAGGATATTGTTGAAATCAGCCGTGGCGTGGTGAAAATTCAGCCGATTATCGACTGGAGTAATAAGGATGTCTTTTATTACTTAAAACAGCATAACCTGCCATACCACCCGTTATGGGAGCAGGGCTACTTATCGGTCGGAGATACGCATTCCACTGTGAAGTTCGAGCCGGGCATGAGCGAGGAAGATACCCGTTTTAATGGCTTTGGTCGCGAGTGTGGCCTGCATATGGATGGAGATGGTATCTAGCCAGTGCGGTTGCAAAACTGGTTTATCGGGTCATAATAGCGTCAACAGAGACGACGGCTGCAGTGTTTGTCGTTGATCACGTTAAACAGGGAATGGCTTGACAGATGTTGGATTTTGACATTAGTGCGCTTCAGAGCTGGCTGGAGCAGCATCCGGAAACCAGATTATGGCTTAGCCTTGGCGTGCTATTACTGGTGGCCTGGTTTAGCAATCTGATAGTAAAGAAGGTGCTGATCCGCGGCATTATCAGGGCTTTGCGGGCCAGCGCCTATGGCCAGCATCAGGTTATTCAGCATTCTGCTTTTATCTCCCGGCTGGCAAATATTGTACCCGCGCTGGTTATCTCTAAGGGCATCACGTTAATTGATGGCGTATCAGAAACGGTCACGACGATCGTCGTCAATGTCTGTAACGCCTTTGTGGTGCTTACTGTTGCGCTGGCAATAGCCAATATCCTGACCCTGGTTAACGCCATTTACGAGCAGGGACCAGACGCCAAAACCAAGCCAATTAAAGGTTATGTGCAGGTCCTGAAAATAGTGGTATTTACCATCGCGCTGATCTTAATGATCGCGGCACTGGTAGACCGCTCTCCGCTTATTTTGCTATCTGGTCTGGGCGCCATGGCCGCGGTATTAATGCTGATTTTTCAGGACACCATTTTATCGCTAGTCGCCAGCGTGCAAATTTCCTCAAATGATGTTATCCGGGTTGGTGACTGGGTGGAAATGCCTCAGCTGAATGCCGATGGCGACGTGATTGATATCGCACTGCATACGGTAAAAGTGCAGAACTGGGATAAAACCATCACGACCATACCCACCCGGCGCTTTATGACCGATGCCTTTAAAAACTGGCGTGGCATGCAGCAGTCGGGCGGGCGGCGGATTAAACGCAGCCTGATGCTGGATCAGCAAAGCGTGCACTTTCTGGACGCTGATGAGCGTAAGCATTTGAACCGTTTCAGCCTGCTGCAGGATTATCTGGCTGAAAAGCAAAGGGAAATAGACAGTTGGAACAGCCAGCTGGCTGAGCAGGGTAAAGAACCGGTCAATACCCGGCGTATAACCAATATCGGCACATTTCGGGCTTATGTGCAGCGTTATCTTGCCAGCCATGCTGGCGTACACCAGCATATGACATTAATGGTCCGTCAGCTTGCTCCCGGGGCTGATGGTTTGCCACTGGAAATTTACTGCTTTACCAATACCACAGCATGGCTGGCCTATGAAGGCATTCAGTCAGATATTTTTGACCATCTGCTGGCGATCCTGCCGGAATTTGGCCTGCGGGTTTACCAGCACCCCAGTGGTATGGATATCCGTGCCATTCAGTTAAGCGGTCAGCGCGATTAAACTCTGTTGCAACAGTCGTAAACAGTAATTAGGCGCTTGAGAAATCAGTGCCTTGTCCTTATCTCTAGTGCTGCACTATGACCAAGGCGCTATCGCATTATTTTAGTTGCATCCACTCCTCTAATTAATAAAAACGATTAGAGTGATTAATTTAATTCGTTTTAAAAACTTAAGATTGCTGGCTATGATGACCAGCATTGAAACACGGCAATTTACCAATCTATTTATTAACCGAAGGGAGCAAGACAATGTCTTCAATTATCAATACTAAGATTAAGCCATTTAAAGCCACTGCATTTCATCAGGGCAAATTTGTGCCGGTAACCGAGCAGACATTGCTTGGCAAGTGGGCGGTAGTTTGTTTTTACCCGGCTGATTTTACATTCGTTTGTCCTACTGAGTTAGGCGACCTGGCTGATTTCTATCCTAAGTTCCAGGAAATGGGTGTTGAAGTGTTCTCAGTATCAACGGATACCCACTTCACTCACAAAGCATGGCATGACGCGTCTGAAACCATTAAGAAAATCAACTATCCGATGATCGGCGACCCGACTGGTGCCATTACCCGTAACTTTGGCGTGATGATTGAAGAAGATGGCCTGGCATTGCGTGGTACTTTCGTAATCAATCCGGAAGGCGAAATCAAAGTGGCTGAGATCCACGATTTAGGTATCGGCCGCTCTGCTGCTGAGCTGTTCCGTAAGGTACAGGCTGCGCAGTATGTTGCTAACCACGACGGCGAAGTATGTCCGGCTAAATGGACTCCGGGTGAAGCGACTTTAGCGCCATCACTGGACCTGGTTGGTAAAATCTAAGCAGTGCAATATCTGCAGTTATCTGCAGTGAGAACCGATTACAGCCCCTCCTAAGAAGCTGTAATCAGCTTCTCTCTGCCAGACTACGGTTTGGTATCCGGGCAGGAAATGCTTGCCCGGACTATCCCGGATTAAATGCTTACAGCCTGTAAAATCAGGCTGAGGCTTTGTTACGCTGATTTTTTATCGTCTTAATTTTTCTGGAGTTTTTATGTTAGATACTAACCTGAAGCAAACGCTTAAAACTTATTTGCAGAACCTGAAAACAGAAGTTGAGCTGGTGGTATCTTTAGACGATAGCGCCAAAGCCACTGAAGTAGAACAACTGGCGAATGACATAGCTGGTTTATCAGATTTAGTGTCGCTTCGTCGCGACGATGCTGCTATGGACCGCAAACCTGCGATGCTGGTGCGCTCGGTAGCGAAAGACACGCATATCACTTTTGCCGGTGTGCCACTGGGCCATGAATTTACCTCGTTAGTGCTGGTGTTGCTGCACTCTGGTGGTCATCCGATTAAGGTAGAAGCCGATACCATCGAACAAATTCGCCAGTTACCCGGCAAATTTGCATTCGAAACCTATATTTCACTGAGCTGCCAGACCTGCCCGGAAGTGGTGCAGGCACTGAATATTATGGCGGCGACTAACCCGAACATCACTAACGTGATGATCGATGGTGCCATGTTCCAGGACGAAGTCAGCGAACGCAACGTCATGGCCGTGCCATCAGTATTTTTAAATGGCGAGCTGTTCTCGCAGGGCGCGATTACCCTGGAGAAGATTATCCAGAAAATCGACGTTAATGCTGAAAAACGTCAGGCTGAAGCGCTGAAAAGCAAAGCGGAGTTTGACGTACTGGTGGTAGGTGGTGGCCCTGCTGGTGCATCCGCAGCGGTATATGCAGCCCGCAAAGGCCTGAACACCGGTATTTTAGCCGAGCGCTTTGGTGGCCAGGTGGCGGATACCGTTGGTATTGAAAACTTTATTTCGGTTAAATATACCGAAGGCCCGAAGCTGGTTAATGCGTTAGAAGCCCATGTCCGTGAATACGACGTGGATATTATGAATAACCAGCGCGCAGTTAAGCTGAGCAAGGCCGACAAGGTTGAGCTGGAGCTGGCAAACGGCGCGGTGCTTCGCAGTAAAACCCTGATACTTGCGCCGGGTGCGCGCTGGCGCGAAATGAACGTGCCGGGCGAGCAGGAATATCGTGGTAAAGGTGTGGCGTATTGCCCGCACTGTGATGGCCCGTTATTTAAAGGTAAAAAAGTGGCCGTTATCGGTGGTGGTAACTCAGGCATTGAAGCGGCTATCGACTTAGCCGGTATTGTTGAGCACGTTACCGTTCTGGAATTTGCCGCGACACTGCGGGCTGATGCGGTCCTGGTAAAAAAAGCCAACTCAATGGGCAACATTACCATTATTACTGAAGCGCAGAGCACTGAAGTGACCGGTGACGGTAGCCGGGTAAATGGTATTAATTATACCGACCGCAAGACCGGTGAGTCGCATCATGTTGAGCTGGCGGGTATTTTTGTCCAGATTGGCCTGGTACCGAATACCGAATGGTTGCGCGGTGCGCTGGAGTTATCGCCTCGCGGTGAGATTATTGTCGACGAGCGCGGCCAGACCTCAATACCGGGCGTTTTTGCCGCTGGTGACGCCACTACTGTGCCGTATAAGCAGATTATTATCGCCATGGGCGCTGGTGCCAATGCCTCACTGGGCGCGTTTGATTACCTGATCCGGCATTGATTACTATGATGGCACCAGGTTAATGATTTAACGGGATACCTCTCTCATCCCTCTTTGGCGGCAACTTCGGTTGCCGCTTTTTTTTACTTTTAAAGCTAGTTATTACCGTTTGCGCAGTGGGTGATCGGCTGGCACGCCAAGCTGATCCAGCATCTTGTGGTTAATAGTTTTGGCTCGCAGCGGCGGGATCACCAAAGTGGTGATCTGGTTAAGGGTGGCCTGCGGTAATTCGGCTAAGCTAACTTGCTCGGCCCGGTACTGCCAGATGGGTAAGTCGGCGGCTTCATATAAAATTACCTGATGATTCGGCGGGTACCATTGCTGCAGGTGCTGCACCAGGATTTCAATATAGCGGCTGTCACTCTCAAGCCTGGCCAGGCTGAAATCACCGGCTATCGCCACCTGCCACAGCAGCAGATAAGCGCTGACATCGACGGTATGCTGGTAAAATAAAAACTGGCTGGCTTCAAACTGCTGGCACCCCTCGGCCATCGGGTCGATGCCTAAATCGGCATATAAGCAGGCATCTGCGCCAATGCCGGCTTCCATTTTCGCGCGGTAGCCCAGCGCTTTTAACTGGCGTATTGCTTCGTGTGGCGGCCAGCTGGCAATGCCCGGGTGGCCGTAGCATGCCCACACCACATTTTTACCGGCGGTTACCGCCGTAATTACTGCATCCAGCATCGCCTGATAGCTTTTACTGCGGGGCTGGCCGGCCTGATAAAACGGCTGTAAATCCACTAAGTTGGGGTTTATCTGCTGTAAAAAGCCGGGAAGGTAGTGGCTATTGCTGTGAAAAAATACCAGATCAGCTGCGGCCAGTTGCTCACGCGCCAGTATGGTCAGCTGGCTGCCCAGGGTAATACCCAAGCCCAGGCACAGCAGGCTACCCTGGAGTTGCTCAGACATCGCTCGCCTGACTGTTGCCTTCGGGGTTACTCTGCTGATACACCACAATCCGGTTGCGGCCACCGGTTTTAGCCTGATACAACGCCTCATCAGCCTGTTTTAATAATGTGTCAAAATCTGCGCTATTGCTGGTGGAAACCCCAAAACTGGCGGTAACATGAATCTGCTTATCTTCAAACGGAATGACTAACTGTTCCAGACTTTGCCGGCATTGCTCAGCAAGCTCTTTGGCATCGGCCAAGGCACAGCCCGGCAAAAACAGTGCAAATTCTTCGCCGCCAATCCGCGCTAAAATATCCTGCTGGCGGATTTGTGTCTGACAGCATTGGGCAATCGCAGTTAGTACTGTATCGCCCGCAGTATGGCCATATTGGTCATTAATTTGTTTAAATAAATCAATATCAAACATAATCAAGCTGTACTCGTCTTTTTGACGACGGTTGGCGAGATGTCTGCTAACCGTATCGTTAAAGTAGCGGCGGTTAAATAAGCGGGTTAAAAAGTCGGTGGTGGCCAGGCGGTTTAATGCCACCCGCTTGCTGTTTAATACATAAATAATCAGCAGCAACAGTGTCAGTAAAGTAAAGGAAATTAACAACGTTCGGAATTTTTCGTCTTTTTGCAGCTGGCTTTCCAGTTGCAATAATTTGTTTTTATTCTCCAGCAGCGCCAGTTTATTTTCGCTTTCCATAAAATCGGCTTGGGCCAGATGGTAGGCCACGCTGCGCTTTTTAAACTCGTCAATATAACTGTTCAGAGCAGCAGAATGCTGGCTGTAGGCGGTAACAGCAGCAGAGGCATTACCTCTTTCCTGATAGGAACGGGCTAAAAGTAATATAGCCTTATTGGCTGTTTTTGTGTCATTTAATGCTGTGGCTTGTTGATACACTTTTTCCAGTAACGACTCTGCTGCAGCATAGTTGTCTAAATGAAGCTCTGCCGAGCCCAGAAAGTATTCAGCCTGGATAACCGAGTATACATAACCTATTTGCCTCAGTTCAGGCAGTACCGCTAGCATGTCACTTTTAACCTGTTCTGGTACCTTTGTTACATCAATTTCTGCGATGTAAAGGCTGATGGTATGTAATAGCAACGGCTCGTTGGCCGTCAGGCAGGCTTGGCGAGCCTGGTTAACTGCATCATCAGTGTAGGTTTGAGCTAACTGCAACGATGCATTTAATTGCAACACATAGCCGACACAAAAACTGCGCGGAGTGCTCGCAATTTCGACGATATTCGACGCATATTCCAATGCTTTGTCGTACACATTTGCACTTATGTGCAGTTGCGTCGCTACGGTATACAAGATAACCTGCAGTGGCTCGTCGTTAAGTGCCCCCCCCACCTTTAACGCATCAAACAGGAAAGCATAAGCTCTGCTGAAATCCTTGCGGTGCTCATATACGGTTGCCAGTAACAAGTTCGCTTTCAGGGTGATTTCCGGGTACTCACTGTCCGCAACTTTCAAAGCCCAGGTGATGGCATCATCTTGTTTACCCTGAAATGCAAAGGTGTAGGCCTTTAGAAATGTAAACTGTTGTTGTTGATAAAGAGTAAGCGCCTGATAGTTTGCTTCCAGTTGCGCAACAATTTCAGCGGTTTGGCTGGGTGACTGGGTACGTAGTGCTTCAGCCTGGTCCAGTTGCTGTTGAAAAGTGTCTGCTGCAGAGGCAGCAAAGAAAGACGCTAATATAAATATTAACGTTGTGCTGAACACTCCACACTTTTTCAAGGTTGGCTACTTTGCAGGAAATATAAAAGTAACAGGCAATACCGCATGTCCGGTTAATTGCTCAACTTTTTCCTTGTCTCCGGCCAGTACTGCGTTTATTTCGTGGCTCTGCAGTCCATAACTCTGCATGGTCGCTGCCGGGTCATCCCGAAAATCTTGTTGTAGTTTGAGGTTGGTGGCTAAGTCATTGATAAACTGGCTAAGTGTTGACATAGTAAATCCTGTTGTATTATCGCGCTGATGTTTTGTTGTAATTTTAAGCACTAATGTAAGCGAATTAACCCGTTGTCACAACTGTCGCTTGTGGGCTAAAGAGTATAGAACTTAAAATGTTAATTCCGTTTGGTTATATAAGAGCGTGATAAGCTATTTTGCGATTAACCCGCCCGGCGCTATGCTAAGCGATACTTTATGCTGACTGTTTCAGCCTGCGGAGCCGCTGTGCAATATCTTCCTTTATTCGTTAAATTAACTGATAAACCGGTGTTAATCGTCGGCGGCGGTTCGGTGGCGCTGCGTAAAGCCGGCACCCTGCTAAGTGCTGGCGCTAAGCTTTATGTGGTATCACCTGCGTTTGCTCCGGAATTTATTGAGTGGCAGCAGCAGGGTAAAGCCGAGCTTATTACTGGTTATTTCAGCCCGGAGTTATTAGACGGCAAGCTGCTGGTGATTGCTGCCACTGATAACGAAAACGTAAATGGCGCGGTATTCGCTGCCGCGACTGAGCGCAATATGCTGGTAAACACGGTGGATGATCAGCCGAAATGCGGTTTTATTTTCCCGTCTATTATCGACCGCAACCCGATTATTATTGCTATCTCCAGCTTTGGTACCGCCCCGGTGCTGGCACGGCGCCTGCGGGAAAAGCTGGAAACCTTATTACCGCAGCATTTAGGGCCACTGGCGCAGCTGGTGGGGCATTTCCGGGAGCAGGTAAAAGCGAAAATTAAAGGCTTTGCCGCCCGCCGCCAGTTCTGGGAAAAAGTATTTAATTCCGATGTGGTGCGTGAGGTGCAGGCTAATCAGCTGCCGCAGGCTGAACAGCGGCTGAGGGCGCTGTTGGCAGAGCCACAGCAACTGGCTGGTGAAGTCTATGTGGTCGGGGCCGGGCCGGGCGACCCGGAGCTGCTCACGTTAAAAGCGCTGCAGTTAATGCAGCAAGCCGATGTGGTGGTATACGACTATCTGGTGTCGCCGGAAATTATGGAATTAGTGCGTCGCGATGCCGATCTGATTTGTGTCGGTAAAAAAGCCGGTGCGCACTCGGTGGCGCAGCAGGATACCAATCAGATTCTGATTGATTTAGCGCTGGCCGGTAAGAAAATCTGCCGGTTAAAAGGCGGTGACCCGTTTATTTTTGGCCGCGGCGGCGAGGAAATTCAGGCCTTGCTGGCCCATAATATTGCTTTTCAGGTGGTGCCGGGCGTTACTGCCGCCGCTGGTTGTGCCGCTTATGCCGGGATCCCGCTAACCCATCGCGATCATGCGCAAAGCGTGCAGTTTGTTACCGGCCATTGCCGCAAAGACGGCAGCGAGCCGGACTGGCAGAGTATGAGTACCCCGAACCAGACCGTAGTAATTTATATGGGGCTGATGAAAGCCGCCCATATTCAGCAGCAGCTGATTAACGCAGGGCGATCGCCTGCTACCCCTGTGGCCATTATTGAAAACGGTACCCGGCTGGAGCAGCGGATTATTACTACAGAGCTAAGTGAACTGGCTGAGCGGGTTAGCAGCGAGCAGGTACAATCGCCAGCGCTGCTGATTATTGGTGAAGTGGTCAGTTTA
>NZ_JAWVZF010000045.1:0-17184 GCF_033722355.1 Arsukibacterium sp.
AGAAGCGATGTGTTTGATTACATAGAAATGTTTTATAACAGCAAACGAAAACATGGTTCCAATAATCTGCTGTCACCGGTAGAGTATGAAAACCGTTACCAAGAACGGCTGGGAAGTGTCTAGTTTATTGGTGGCGATTCATTCAGTGATGACAGTGCAGTTGCAACAGAGCCTGTGTCGGACTCTGGTGATCAGACTTTTGCCGGCTACCAGCGGGGTGGCCGTTACGGAAAGGTGCAAGAGTTCGAAAGAGTCGATCGGTTGCATGGGGAAGCAAGTAAAAACGTGACCTCAGAAGTAGCCGGTGTCACCGGCGTTAAGCCAACTGACGAAGCTGCCGTAAGTTCACAGCCTGTAGCGTCTGACTTACTGACAGAGTTCTTATTAGATGAGGAGATGCAGGAGTTTGCTTTGCAGAGCAAGAGAGCCCGCTTCGGTAAAGTGCAAGAGTTTGAGCGGCTAGAACGGTTGCATGATGAGCAAGCTTTGGCTACCACATCAGCTCCTGCTGAAATTCTGAATGAGTTTGCACCGTTGCAGGCGACAGTTGACGTCATGGCACAAGTAGCAGGTTCGCAGATATGGCAAAACCTGGAGCAAGGTATCCTGACGTTTAACGGTGAACAAAAAGCTGGTCGCTACGCAGAGGTTGTGGAGTTTGAAAAGGTTGATCGCCCGCACGACGCACCGGAGGCCAACGTTGCGAAACTAATAGATGCAGCGAACGCCTTTGATGTATCTGATGCCAGCGAACTTGATGGCAACATCTCTGTAGTGCCGGAGCTTGCTTATACCTACTATTAATGATTAAACAGATGGTTGAATGAAAAAAGCCCACCTACACAGGTGGGCTTTTTTAATGAGTAGATTTATTTATTAAGCGTAAGCGCGTCACTGCTTTGCCGCATAGGCTTCTACTTCGCGCCAGACCCGCATTAAGTTACCTGATAGTATTTTCTCTATATCAGTATCGCTGTAGCCCCGGTTTAATAATCCTTCGATCAGATTAGGATAGCTGGCCACATCTTTTAATCCTTCAGGTAACGAGTCGCCGACGCCGTCGTAATCAGAACCAATACCTACGTGCTCAATACCCACCAGCTTTACCACATGATCAATATGATCCAGCACGGTATCCAGAGTGGCAAACGGGTAGGGCTGCTGCTGCCGGAAAATTTCTGCAAAGGCCGCATCGTTTGGCACACCTGCCTTTTCTGCCGCTGCTTTTCGCAACGCGCTGTACTGATTAGCGATAGCGGTAACAAACGATGAGCCAAAATTAATCTGAATTACGCCGCCATTTTTGGCCAGCGCTTTTAACATATCGTCATCCATATTGCGCTCAAAACCCGGTACAAAGCTGCGAAGTGACGAGTGTGATGCAATAACCGGTACCTTACTCAGTGCCACCGTCTGATAGAAGGCATCATCGGAAACATGGGAGATATCGATCATCATACCAATATTGTTCATCGCTACCACCAGCTCCTTACCAAAGGGGCTTAAGCCCTGCCAGCGCCGGCGTAAATCGTAACTGGAATCAGAGATATGATTGCTCTCTGAGTGCGCCAGTGTAATGTAACGAATACCGCGCTGATAAAAATGGCTTAAGTTAGCTAAGTCACCGCCAATCGGTGTGCCATTTTCCATGCCAAGTGCCAGTGAAATTTTGCCGCTGCCAAATTGTGCGACGGCATCTTCAGTGCTGTAAGCCATCGCAAATTTGTCCGGTGCGCGGCCAACCAGGGCTTCCATATTGTCAATAAGCTGATTAGCCAGCTGGTAACCACCGCCAGTGCGCTCGAAAGCTGCCGGAATATAGATTGACATAAAAGGGACATTTAAGCCGCCCTGGCGGGCCCGTGGGTAATCAAACTCGCCGCGCGCTGTGGCTTTTGTGACATCTTCCCAGTCTTTATATAAGCGGTAGGGGACATCGATATGAGTATCAATAATAAGGCTGTTCTGGGCAATCTCCCCAGCGCGCTGTTCGATACTTAGTTCGCTGGTTGGCTTGGCGGGTGCATTCTGGCCGTTAAGCTGTCCTGGCGAACTGCAGGCGGTAAGGCCGGCACTTAGTAGTGCGGCACAAACCAGGGTAAGACGGGTTGTCATGGATAAGATCCTTGTGATTAAGTCGGCGGGCCATAATATGCTATGCTGCGCTCTGAAAATCCAGTCTGGAGTAGATGTTATGTTGCGGCGTGTTACTGTTTGCCTGTTGTTGCTGTTGCCATTACATGTTGCGGCAGATAACAAGGTTGACCTTGAAATTACTATGAAAAACATGGGGCTGGCATTAAAGCAGGCCCGGCAGGCCGAAAGCCCACAGGCGGCTAAGCCTTATATTGCGCAACTTATCACCCTGACGGCGCAGGCAACCACTGCCCCTTTTCCAGAGGATAAGGCCCCCATATACCTTGAGGGATTGCAAAAAGTGCAGTTAACTTTACAAAAAGCCAAACTTGCTGCCGCCGCTGGTGATAACGATAAGCTGCAGCAGACACTTAAAGAAGTCGAACAGCTGCGAAAGCACTACCATAAGCAGCGTAAAGTGAGTTTCTGGCAGTTGTTATTTGGTTAGTCTGGCTCAGGATATTTTAACGGCTTGTTTATAAAAAGCTTATATGGCACTTTGTAAGCCATAACATAACGGATTGGAGAGATGCATGAAAGCAATACCACGCCTGTTAGGTACCGCTCTGGTATCTGTGACATTATTCGGCTGCAACGATGCACCGGCACCTGACGCCCAAAAAACGGCGACATCTGCTGCTGTTGAACAAGCCGTAACCGCTAACCAGTCTAACCCTTTACTGCAGCCATGGACCGGACCATACCAGGGCGTACCGGCATTTGACCAGATGCAGCTGGCTGATTTAAAGCCGGCATTAGAGCAGGGAATGGCAGAGCACTTAGCCGATATTGACAAGATCACGGCTAATCCGGATGCCCCAACCTTTGAAAATACGATTGTCGCGCTGGAAGGGGTCGGTAAAGCGCTGGATCGGGTATTTACCTATTATGGTATCTGGAGCTCTAATAAATCTTCTGAGGAGTTTCGGGCTATTCAGCGGGAAATGGCACCGAAATTATCGGAATTTACCTCTAAAATTACCCAGAACGAAGCATTATTTAAGCGGATCGCTGCGGTATATAACTCGGAGCAAATGGCTGCTTTAACCCCGGAGCAGCAGCGTCTGGCCAAGCTGGTCTATCTGGGCTTTGCTAATAATGGTGCCACCTTAGATGCCGAACAGAAAAAACGTTATGCCGCCATTAATCTGCGTTTATCTGAGCTTTATACCCAGTTTTCGAACAATATTCTGGCCGACGAAGAAAATTACGCCTTGTATCTGAGCAAAGAGCAACTGGGCGGCTTGCCGGATTCATTAG
The DNA here is from genome assembly GCF_033722355.1 of Arsukibacterium sp. GTDB lineage: Bacteria > Pseudomonadota > Gammaproteobacteria > Enterobacterales > Alteromonadaceae > Alishewanella. The sequence goes on from NZ_JAWVZF010000045.1 coordinate 3,397, forward strand.
TTAATGCTGCCGCCGCAGCGGCGGCCAGTCGTGGTAAAGAAGGCATGTATGCCATTACCAACACCCGCTCGTCGATGGACCCATTCCTGACTTATTCTACCGAGCGCGAGCTGCGCCAAAAAGTCTGGAACACCTATTATAGCCGCGGTGATAACGCCGATGCCCGCGATAACAATGCGATTATTGCGGAAATTCTGGCGCTGCGCGATGAGCGGGTCGGCCTGCTGGGTTTTGATAATTACGCTGATTGGCGCTTGCAGGACAGGATGGCAAAATCGCCTGAGCGCGCAATGGATTTAATGATGTCAGTCTGGCCGGCGGCCATTGCCCGGGTGAAGGAAGAAGTGGCTGATATGCAGGCACTGGCTGATCTGCAAAATGACAATATTACTATTGAGCCGTGGGATTATCGCTTTTACGCCGAAAAAGTGCGCCAGGCTAAATACGATTTAGACTCGGATGAAGTCAAGCAGTATCTGCAGTTGGATAAACTGCGTGAAGCGATGTTTTACGTGGCAGGCCGTTTATTTAATTTTAATTTCTCCGCCGTCCCGGCAGATACCGTGCCGGTGTTTCATGAAGACGTTAAAGTCTGGGAAGTGACCGATAAAACCAGCGGTGAACATATTGGTTTGTGGTATCTGGACCCGTTCGCCCGTTCCGGTAAGCGCTCCGGTGCCTGGGCTACCAGTTACCGGGGGTACAGTAATTATGACGGCGAGAAAAACGTCCTGTCGTCTAATAATTCTAACTTTATGAAAAGTGCCCCGGGTGAACCGGTACTGATTTCATGGGATGACGCCGAAACCTATTTCCATGAATTTGGCCATGCGCTGCATGCGTTATCTTCCAAAGTAACTTATCCGACGTTAAATGGTGGCGTGCGTGACTATACCGAATTTCAGTCGCAGTTACTGGAGCGTTGGTTGTTAACGGATGAAGTCATCAGTCAGTTCTTAGTTCACCATAAAACTGGTGAGTCAATGCCGCCAGAGCTGGTTGCTAAAATCAAAAAAGCGGCCACTTTTAACGAAGGTTTTAAAACAACTGAATATCTGGCATCAGCAATTATTGATTTGAAGCTGCATATGCTGGATGACCCAACAGGCATTGACCCTGATGCCTTTGAGCGTGAGACCTTAACAGCGATGGGAATGCCCGGTGAGTTAGTGATGCGCCATCGTACGCCGCAGTTTGGCCATGTGTTCTCAGGCGAGGGCTATGCCGCCGCTTATTATGGTTATATGTGGGCGGAAGTGCTGACCTCTGATGCAGCCGAAGCTTTTGCTGAAGCGCCGGGCGGCTTTTACGACAAAGACATGGCAGCACGGCTGGTGCAGTATTTATTCAGTGTGCGTAATGCAGTGGATCCGGAAGAAGCTTACCGGGCGTTTCGTGGCCGGGATGCGAAAATTGAAGCGCTGATGCGCGATCGGGGCTTTCCGTTACCACCGGCCAAATAATGCTCCAGCAACAAAAAAGGGCACGTCAGTGCCCTTTTTTAGCTGAATTTCCAGCTTATTTTTGTTTAACTTTGTTTAACTGGCTTAACCCGCCAGACCAACATAGACGTTCTGTACATCGTCATCGGCGTCTATTGCATCAAGAAAGGCTTCAACCTCTGAGCGTTGCTCATCGTTTAAACTAACAGGGTTATTTGCCCGGTACACCAGCTTTGCGGTCAGTACATTGTAACCAAATTCTGGCAACGCTTTGGCCACCATGTCTAAATCGGTGGCTTCAGTCAGAAATACCACTTCGTTATCATCACCCTGTTCAAAATCCTGAGCGCCGGCTTCGATGGCGGCAAGTTCTATATCGGCATCGCTGTTGCTGGCTTCCGCTTCAATCTGGCCCAGGTGTTTAAAGTCCCAGGATACGGCACCGGAAGTCGCCAGCTGGCCTTTGCGGAATAACTGACGGATGCTCTGGGCGCTGCGGTTTTTATTATCGGTTAAACACTCTACAATCACCGGCACCTGATGTGGCGCAAAACCTTCGTAGACGACGGTTTCATAGTTAGCCGGACCATCGAGTAAACCTGCGCCTTTTTTTATCGCCCGCTCCAGCGTATCTTTTGGCATTGACGCTTTTTTTGCCGTTTCAATGGCAGAACGCAATTTTGCATTCATATCCGGATCGGCGCCGTTGCGCGCTGCAACGGCAATTTCTTTTGCCAGCTTGGTGAAAATCCGGCCTTTGGCATTGGCCGCATCTTGTTTGTGTTTGGCTTTCCATTGTGCGCCCATTGTCGCGCTCCTGTATTCTTAATGATCAAAGCTTAGGTATCAAAACCAACAGGGCGCTAGTCTAGCCAATTGCGGGCTTTTATAGCAAGCTTAAGCACTAAACGGCAGAGATTTAAATTGTTGGCCGAAAGCCTGGCAAGTAAAACCAAAGCCCAAAGGCTTACGTTTAACCCCACAGAGCAAACAGCCTTTGATAGCGGATTACTTTAAATGACATTCAGCACAGCAGTAGCGGCAACACCGGCCATCAAAGCCGTGGTGTTTGATCTTGACGGTACCCTGGTAGACTCGAGGCTTGATTTCGCTACTATATGCCATGATATTGGCTGGCCGGCCGGTACCCCGCTGCTGGAACAGCTGGCAACTGTCAGCTGTTTGCGTGAGAAAGCCAGGGTTGAGCAGATTATCCACCGCCATGAACTGGCCGGCGCCGACGCTGCCAGCTGGATCCCCGGCGCGCTTGACAGCTTGCAGCAGTTGAGTGCCCAGGGCTGGCCGCTGGCAATTCTGACCCGCAATATGCGCCAGGCAACAGCTCGGGTGATCAACCGCCTGCAGATACCGGTAGATTTGGTGCTGACGCGCGAGGATTGCCCGGCAAAGCCTGATCCGGCAGGCTTGAAAATGATAGCCGCACAATTAAACGTTAGCTGCTCAGAAATACTTTACGTTGGCGATTATCTGTTTGATTTACAGGTAGCTGCCAATGCCGGCAGCCTGTCTTGCCTGTATTTAAACGGCAGCAATCAGCAATTTCTGGCGCAGGCCGATTTTCATATCAGTCACTTTAATCAGCTGCCCGCGCTGGTGGCCCGGTTAAGCGGGCGGTAACGATGCTCAGGGGCCGCAGCGCCATAGCAAAATGACGGTCTTGTTTGCTATGGAGTTGCATAATGACCAGTAAACCCCCTATATTAGCGACATAATTATAAAAAAGGGCAGGCAAGTGTGCTGACACGGTTAAAAAGCAATTTTTATCTGGCAATGATAAGCCTGGTCGGGCTGATTATTACGGTGTGTCTGACGCCTTATGGCATTTACCGGCTAGTTAGCGGTAATATTGTGGTGGGTATTGCCGATCTTGGCATGGTACTGGTCAGTATCTGTTGTGTCAGTTTTGCCTGGCGCACCGATGACACAAAAGGCCCCGGCCTGGTGATGGCTATCGCCTTTTGTATTGGTGCCATTCTGGTATGTATTAACCTGGGTGTCGATGGCGTATTCTGGCTGTATCCTTTTATTGTGTTTATCTTTTTTCTGGTTTCACCGATAAAAGCGCTGGTCATGTTATTGTTGTCATTGTCAGTGCTGGTCGGGTTTGCCATCTTTAACCCGGGCCAGATTTTTGTCAGTACCTTTCAGCTGGTATCTTTTACCGTTACCTGCTTTATTACCAGCTTGTTTGCCTACGTGTTTGCCTACCGCACGCTGACCCAGCGTGAGGCATTGCGGATGCTGGCAACAACTGACAGCCTTACCGGCGCGGCCAATCGCAGAACCTTAGATGACGCCTTGTCTGCGGCTATCAGTCAGCACCGCAAGCATGGCACTCAGTTTGGGATAATGCTGCTCGATCTGGATTACTTTAAAAATATTAATGACAAATACGGCCATAAAGCTGGCGATAACGTGCTGACTGAGCTGGTGCCTGTTTTAAAGAAAATGGTACGCCAGCGCGATACCATATTCCGGTTTGGTGGCGAAGAATTTGTGGTATTGCTCAGTGATATCAGTGAGGCGGATCTGGGGAAACTGGCTGATAAAATCCGGCTGGGGGTAAATGAGCACCTGAATTTACCCGATGGTAAAAAATTAACAACCTCAATCGGCATCGCGGTACTGGCGCCAGATGAGAGTTGGGAAAGCTGGCTGCACCGGGCAGATTTAGCGCTATATCAGGCTAAAAATCAGGGCAGAAACCAGGTTGTAGCCGCTTAATGACACCCGTTGCCACTGCTCAGATAAGGCTGGAGCACAGGCGCCATACTATTTAAAACCTGTAACGGTAAAGCCGAGGTGAAACTGAATTGTTCGGCCGTGGCATCCGGTACGTAAGCGGTTAACACGCCAAAATGCTGATCTCCAAGATAAAAAGCAAAGGTTGCTGTCCGGTTCAATGCTCTGGAGCTGATATGCTGCCCTCTGGCATTTAACTGAACCAGCCGGTTGTCGCCTGTGCCGGTTTTTCCGCCAATCGTCACGGTAGCAGGGTCGAAGCTGGTGTTCAGACGCCGGCCTGTGCCTGCGCTGACCACCTGCTGCAGTGCTGCTCGCACCGCGGCTGCAACTTCCGGGTCTAACACCTGCTGTGCTACTGCGGGTTGGCGGCTGAATTCAGTAAAGTAGGGCGTACCAGTCGCAAACGTCAGCTGGTCAATGCGGACTGTTGGCAGTTTTTTACCATTATTAAGAAGGATGCCAATAAGTTCAGCCAGGGCTGCCGGTCTGTCTCCTGAGCTGCCAAGCGCTGTTGCTAAAGAGGGAACGAGGTAGTCAAAAGGATAGCCCAGCCGCTGCCAACGCTGATGCAGATCCCAGAAAGCCTCGATTTCCAGCATGCTGCGAATACGGTTATCCCGGGCACTGCGAAAACGAGTTTTAAACAGCCACTGATAGACATCTTGTCGGATATCACTGCTGGCGGTTATGGCGGCTTTCAGAGTAGTCGTATCACTGCGTTGCAGATAGGCCAGCAACCACAATTCCAGCGGATGGCTGCGCGATAAATATGCCCGATCAGGTAAGTTGAAGGTATCAGGCTGATATTTATCATACAGACGCAACCAGTCAGCCTGGCTGCTGGTACTGCCAAACTGTTGTTGCATCAGGTCAATAAATTGCTCTGTTGTAGCGTCGGGTCGGATATAAAGATAAGCGACAGCCAGCCGTTCCGGCGTTTGCCGGCTACTGGCGATATACAGCTGCAAGCGCTGCTCGGCGGTTCTGTTCTGGTATTTTTGCCAGAAGCGGCGGATAAAGGTGATGCCTTCCCGGTCGGCAAAACGCCGCAGATACTCATCACGCCGCGGATTATTGTCATCGGTCAACAGCTGATAACTGCTGTTTTCGCCATGGTAAATGCTGTAGTTAACAATATCCTGCAGTAGCCGGACAAACGGCAGGTTAACAGATTGCTGCAGCGCCTCGGCTATGGTTGGGTTCATGGCATTTTCTTCTTTGCGAAAATTACTGAAAGTATGTAAACCCCCGCCGGTAAAAAAGCTTTCTTTCGGATCCGCGCTGTAGCGCCGATTTAGGGCTGCCTGCAGCATGGTTTCCATACTGACACCCGGGTTATCAATAAGATAAGAGACCGCCCACGCGGTTAAGTCGTCCTGTGGGGCAATGTTGATAAACTGCAGCGCATCAGAATGCTCGCCGGCATATAGCCGGTGCAGTTCAGCGATGATCTCCAGATAGCTTATCAGCACCCGTAGTTTTGCTGTTGAGCCCAGTTCCAGTTTACTGGCATCATTCAAATCAAAGGGTTGGGCTGTGGTGTCTGTCTGCACCCGTACTTTATTGCCGCTGGGGGTGGTCTGATAAAGGGTAAAGCTGTATTTCACTTTATCTTGTTGCTCTGGTTGCAGCAGTTTTTCAGCAAACAGCCCGGCTTGCTCAGCCGCCGGGTAAGTATTGAGCTGGTGTAAATGGCGACTGATATCACGTTGTAACGTGCTGTGCAGTGTGGTCTGGCTTTGTAAATCCAGCCTGTCCAGCTGATACAGGTTCTGATCCAGTAATTGGCTCAGCCGGGTACGGACCATTGTTACCGCTTTGAAATTTTCGCCCTGCAGTGTTGCCGGTGCGGGTTTTCCATTAAAAACCAGGCGCTGACGCATTGCTTTGTCAGCCAGCGCCTTGGGCAGTAAACCCTGTTGCTGCATCAGGCTCAGGTGGCTGTTCAGCAGCTGTTCTAAATCATTGCGGCCCTGCACCAGATAATAGGAAGGGCGGCGCTGGGCAATAATAAGTGCCAGAACCTGCCTTAATGCCATTGCCTGATCATCGGTGTAGGGAGCCCCTTTAGTTAACAGCCGGTTTACCCTGGCAGGATCGGCACCAAACCAGGCGTACAGGCCTTCTGCCATGCCGTTAACTTCACCGTAGGCGGGGGTTGCTGCCAATGGCACGGTATTAATGTAGTCCAACACAATTTTCTGTCTGCTCTGACGGGTGTCAACGCCATGCTGATAGGCCCTGACGCTGGCAGATACCAGCTGACGCGCTTTATCGCTAATATCGCTGGTGAAGCCGTGCGGGCTGTGGCGATATTTTTCCAGTTGCGTCGCCAGGGTGCTGCCGCCGGCCGCCGCCGCTGGGATGCCGACTGCCCGTTGTAGCTGTGACCAGACAGCGGCTGCGAGCCTGGGTAAATTTACAGCCGGATTAGCGTGAAAGTGGTCCGGGCTCAGCAATGTCCGATCTTCAATAAATAACAAACTTTGCACCAGCAGCGGCGCAATATTTTGCAGATTGTCAAACTGAAAAGCCGGTGAGCGGTGCTGGTACATTTGCTCTTGCTGACAACCCATAATGCGCAGACCGGCGTGGTTTTTTTCAGCATAGGGGGGTGAAAAGCCATACTCTGCATATTGCAGCAGCGGATCGGAGAACTGACTCTGGGCGGTAATGGCAAAGCCGGCATGCTGAAGTTTGCTGCTCCAGGCCGGTAACTGGGTGTAGCCAAAGCGATGATCAAAAGGCCCCGCTGCCGGAAAGCGGATTTGAGTTGCCGCGCCCGGTTGTACCTGATAGCGCAGCTTGGCAGCATACCAGTGCCAGAATGTTGACTGATAAAAGTGATTGCGGCTTTCCTGATACAGTAACGCTGCTAGCAGCACCACCAGCAGCAACAGCAACCAGGGTAAATACCGCACCGGCTTGCGCGCCGGCACAGGCCGGGGTGTATCGCGAACATTATCAAATTTAAACCTGTCAGGCTGCGGCCTGCTGTTCAGGGTGGGCTCGATTCTGGATGACGGGCCGTGTCTTTCGCTCATACTGACCGTTTAGACTCCATATTTTTGCTGTTGCAACGCTGCAGCACGTTCAGCACGTTCAGTATCCTCTGTGACCTGCCAGCCTTGTAAGTTCTGGTTAATCAGCTGATATAATGCCGCAATATGTGACGGTCTGTCATTCAGCGCGCTGATATACTGGTACTGCTGACCGCCTGCTTCAACAAAGTACTCGCGGTTCTCTTCACCAATTTCCTCAATGGTTTCCAGGCAGTCTGCGGCAAAGCCCGGACAGAAAATCTGTACGGATTTAACCCCCTGGCCCGGCAGCGCTTTTAAGGTGTCATCTGTATAAGGCTTTAACCATTCTTCGCGCCCAAAGCGTGACTGAAAGGTGGTGATATATTCATCTTTGCCAAGCCCCAGTGCCTGCGCTATCAGCCGCGAACTTTTGTAGCACTCGCAGTGATAAGGGTCGCCATTGAGTAAGTAACGTTTAGGGATACCGTGATAAGAGAACAGCAGTTTATCAGCACGGCCATGTTCTGCCCAATGTTGTTTAATCCGCTCGGCACAGGCCGCAATGTAGCCACTATCGTCATGATAATGAGAAATAAACCGGAGATCAGGTAACCAGCGGCGCGCCATAAAGTTTTTTGCCAGCTCATCAAAAGTGGACGCCGACGTTGACGCAGAATATTGCGGATATAACGGCAGCACCAGAATTTTTCTGACGCCGCTGGCGAACATCTTTTCAAGCACAGCAGCAAAGGACGGATTGCCATAACGCATAGCAAAGTCCACCACGACGTCGGATCTGCGGTCCTTAGCAAATTCGCGGGCAATGGCCTCGGCCTGAGCCCGGGTATGGAATAACAGTGGCGAGCCCTGCTCAGTAAAAACACTCGCATAGGCTTTGGCTGAGCGCCTTGGCCTTATTTGCAGGATAATGCCGTTCAGAATAAACCACCATAACAGCCTTGGCACTTCAACCACCCTGGGATCAGATAAAAACTGTTTCAGGTAGCGTTTTAACGCTTTTGGGGTCGGGGCATCAGGGGTGCCCAGATTAGTCAGCAATACACCTATTTTATCGGTGCTGCTGTGCGGGTAATTCGGGTTATTAATAAAGGCCATAGTTGTCACTTAATAAGCTGGGAGAAACAGCCTGAGCATACGCTGGTGACTGCTGATTGGTTCGGAAGTAATAGCATGATGGTACCAGTTTAACGCGACTAACAATAACTAAAAACACTGAGATTATACCGGCTTACTGGAAAAAAAACCGCAGTGCCAGTAAGCTTGCTGATAAATTGATTAAGCGGATATGGCCAGGCTATGCAAAAGACCCCTCTGCTGAAAAGCGATAGCAAACTGAAACGGCTGCTGGCCTATGGCATTGCCGTGCTGTTAGCCGCAGCGCTTGCCAGTATTGTTCAGAGCCAGTTTAATTTAATGGCTATCGCCATGCTGGTTGAACAGGTGCCGCTGCGCGACTGGTTGTGGACCGTCTGGTTCGATTTGCGGTTTTTTACCCCCACCATACTGGTGATTATGGCGCCGGTATTACTGCTGGCCCTTCTGGCAGGGCGGCTGTTGCATGCTATAACCGGGATAAGCCGGTTAGGATGGGCAACTGGCTGCAGTATAGCAGGTTTGCTACTGGCACTTTGGGCAGTAAACAACGTGGCACCGATGCCCACCCTGATTGCCGCGAGCCGCACTATGGCCGGCAGTCTGGCGCTGGCGTTATGCGCTGCAGCCGGCGCTGCCATTTATGTTAGATTAACCCGCAGCGATAAGGCCTGAGATGAAAAGCACCATTAAAACTGTTTCACTACTGCTGCTTGGCGCATCATTACAGGTGCTGGCGGTACCCTATCAGCTGACAACGGTGGCAGAAGATCTTAACTATGCCTGGTCGTTAGCTTTTTTACCGGACAACAGCATGCTGGTCACTGAACGGACCGGCAACATAAAACAATTTACCGCAAAAGGCGAACTGATCGCTGAGGTAAGCCCGGCATTACCTGAGTTATATGTGGCAGCGCAGGGCGGTTTACTGGAAGTTTTGCTGCCGGATGGCGCAGATAAGACGCCATTGGTACTGCTCAGTTATGTATGCGGTGATGCCAGTGCCAATACCCTGTGCCTGGCATCTGGCCGCTGGCAGCAACAGCAATTAACGGATATACGCCAGATATTTAAAGCGAAGCCGTATCGTCAAGGTGCGGCACATTATGGTGGCCGGATGGTGCAACTGCCTGACAGCAGCATCTTACTGACACTGGGTGACGGTTTTGATTATCGGGAACAGGCGCAAAACCCGGCTAACCATCTGGGCAAAATTGTCAGACTTAATCCTGATGGCAGTATTCCGGCTGATAACCCCTTTGTGCTGCAAGCCGGCTATGCCCCGGAAATTTACAGTCTGGGGCATCGGAATGTGCAGGGGATTGTCTGGGATAACACCCAGCAACTGATATACAGTCATGAGCATGGCCCGCGCGGTGGTGATGAGCTGAATATTATTCAGCCGGGTAACAATTATGGCTGGCCGGTGGCGACCCGGGGTATTGATTATACCGGGGCGCGCATATCGCCGTTTCGTCACTATCCGGGAATGGTGGAGCCTATCTGGCACTGGAGCCCGTCTATAGCGCCTGCCGGCATGACCTTATATCAGGGCAGCTTGTTTAGCGACTGGCAGGGTGATTTATTTATTACGGCGTTAGCCGGCAAAGCCTTGCATCATCTCAACATCGAAAACGGCAAGGTCGTATCTGAGCAGCTGCTGTTAACCGGGCTTAACAGCAGACTACGTGATGTGCGAACAGGGCCGGATGGCGCTTTATATATTTTAACCGACGGTGCCAGTGGCGAGCTGCTGCGTCTGACGCCGGCGCAGCAGACCGGTGGCTGATCAGTGCTGATGACCACCTTCACCATGAGCATGGCCATGGGCAATTTCTTCACTGGTCGCCGGGCGCACATTTAAAATCTCGACGTTGAAGGTCAGCGTTTTGCCTGCCAGCGGATGATTAACGTCGATATCGGCTTTAAACATACCCACTTTTACCACCGTAACCTGGCGCTGGCCTTCTTCAGTTTGTACCCAGGCTTTCATACCCGGCTTCCACTTTTTGGCGCCATGCAGGTATTTTACCTGAATGCTCTGAATCGCATTCTGTTTGATCTCGCCGTAGGCATCTTCCGGAGCCAGCGTCAGCTCAACAGTATCGCCTGCTGTTTTACCGGCAAGTGCCGCCTCTAACTTTGGCAGCATTTGTTGCTGGCCATGCATATAAAGTAACGGCGTGCTGCCTTTGGAGCTCTCCAGCTCGCCGGTGCTATCGCTTAAGGTGTAATGAAACTGAACTACTGCGTTATCGCTGATTTGCATAATGCTTTGCCTGTAATTAAAAAGCGCATTATGAAAGGCAGCCTCTGAAAAATCGACTGTTTTTTTACGGGCAGGATAAATTGCGGTTTTAAAGCAGGCTTCCTACACTGAATTAAACCTTGCCAGTGAAAACCGGAGTTGCGCTTGTTTTTAACATCTTACCTGTACGGGTTAGCAATGTTATTTAATGTGGCTGACCTGACGGTACTGCCGGCCCAGACTCATTTTGTCGTCGGTACCGAGGATTTGTCGTTTTATCCGCACTACGACTTTACCCGCAGCGGCAAAAGAGGATTTGCCAATGATGTACTGCAAGCCTTTGCTGCGCAGTATGGATATAAATTCAGCTTTCAGCCATTGCCGGTAAAACGGCTGTATCATGAACTGGACAATAGTGTTGATTTTATTTACCCGGATAATCCTGCCTGGCATAGTTTTCAAGGGGATCTCGCCAGGCGCTTTTACTCTGACGCAGTTATCTCTAATCTGGGCGTCAGCATGGTACTGCCTGAACGGCAGCAGATAAGAATTCGCCAGGTTCGCAATCTGGCCGTTGTCCGCGGTTTTACTCCGGTAAAGTGGCTGAGTCTGAAGCAATTTCATAAGTTTGAGATTTTTGAAGTAGCAACACCGCTTAGCGCGATAAGCCTGGTACTGCGGGGCCAGTTAGATGTGGCAGATCTGGAATATAATGTGGCGAGCCATCTGTTATCAGAGCTGCAACAACCACACGCCCTGGTGGTCGCTGCTCACTTGCCTTTCACTCAGGTGGGCTTTCATTTATCAACGACCCGCCACCGGGATGTTCTGGCGAACTTTGACCAATTCCTGGCCGATAATCAATTATTGCTTGCTGAATTAAAGCGCCGGTACGGCCTGCTGGAACAGCTGCCGCAACCGAAGCTTACTAAATACAGTAACAAGTAAGCTAACCCCAAGGGTTAGCTGGCTGCTTTCATCTGTTGAATAAAACCTTTGAGCTCGCTCAGCAGTTTATCGGGCTGCTCAAGGTTTTGCTCCAGAATTTTGACTATCGCAGAGCCACAGATTGCTCCTGCAGCTCCGTTGGCAATGGCATCTTTAACATGTGCCGGTGTGGATATACCAAAACCCAGCAACGGTGGCGCCGGGTTATAAGCTCTGATCCTGGCGATAAGCTCAGCAGTCGGCATTGCCGCCTGGGTTTCGGTGCCGGTGACACCGGCCCGGCTTAGCAGGTAAGTATAGCCGCGGCCGTAAGAAGCAATCGCCCGCAAGTCATCATCATCCACATTCGGTGGCACAATAAAAATAGGGGCGATATCGTGCGCCATTGCCGCCTGGCGGAACATTTTACTTTCATGCAGCGGCACATCGGCAATCAGTACCGAGTCGACGCCGGCAGCAGCAGCCTGGCTGTAAAAGTTATCTAAGCCGCGGGCCATCACCAGATTAGAGTACAGCAGCAAGCCAATCGGAATATCGGTATTGTACTGACGAACTTTGCGGATAATTTCAAAGCACATTGCCGGTGTGACGCCTGCGGCCATCGCCCGCAGGTTAGCATTCTGAATGGTCGGGCCGTCGGCGATGGGATCAGAGAACGGAATGCCGAGCTCCAGTGCATCGGCGCCACCGTCAATCAGTGTTTTAATAATGTCAAAAGACAGCGCTGGGCCCGGATCACCGACCGTAACAAAAGGCACAAAAGCGCCGCGCTGCTCTGCTTTTAGCCGGTTGAACATCTGTTGATAACGCTGCATTTAGTGAGCTCCCTTGGTAGTGGTACCGGCCTGTTCTGCAGTTTTTTGCTCAGAGAGAATACTGTGCACATGGCTTAAGTCCTTATCGCCCCGGCCGGACAAATTAACGAGTAACACCATAGGCTCAGTGGCATCTTTTGCCATTTTCAGGGCATGAGCCAGCGCGTGCGAGCTTTCCAGTGCCGGGATAATGCCTTCTGCTCTTGCCAGATGCTGAAAGGCGGCTAACGCTTCATCGTCATTAATGGCGACATATTCAGCGCGACCGGTTTGCTGTAAATGGGTATGCTGCGGGCCCACGGCCGGATAATCCAGCCCGGCCGAGACCGAGTACGATTCTTCAATCTGGCCATCGCTGGTTTGCATAATGGCTGTGTAGGCACCGTGCAAAATGCCATAGCTGCCGGTACTAAGCGCTGCCCCATGCTGATGGGTATCGATGCCCTTACCGCCTGGCTCAACACCGATTAACCGCACGCCGTCTTCTTTAATAAAGTCGGCAAAGATGCCGATGGCATTGGAGCCACCACCAACACAGGCAATCACCGCATCAGGCAGCTTGCCTTCGGCTTTTAAAATCTGCTGCTTGGCTTCCTCACCAATCATTTTCTGAAACTCCCGGACGAGGGTCGGGAAGGGGTGTGGCCCGGCGGCGGTGCCCAGCATATAGTGGCTGGTTGCATAACTGGCAGACCAGTCGCGCATCGCTTCGTTTACCGCATCTTTTAGTGTGCCGGAGCCGGCAGTCACCGGAATAACGGTGGCGCCCATCAGCTTCATCCTAAAGACATTGGGTTGCTGGCGATCAATATCTTTAGCGCCCATGTAAATGCGGCATTTCAGCCCCAGCAGCGCACAGGCCAGTGCCGTTGCCACGCCGTGCTGACCGGCGCCGGTTTCGGCAATAACTTCGGTTTTACCCATTCGTTTGGTAAGTAGCGCCTGGCCCAGTACCTGATTGGTTTTATGGGCACCGCCATGCAATAAATCTTCCCGCTTCATGTAAATTTTCACCAGCGGGTTTGGTGATAAATTGCGGCATAATGTCAAAGGGGTGGGCCGGCCGGCATATTCGGTCAGCAGTTGCTGAAATTCAGCATCAAAGGCCGGGTCCTGCAGCGCATCAACAAAGGCTTGCTCCAGCTGCTTTAGCGCCGGTACTAATAATTGCGGCACAAACATGCCACCGTACTGGCCAAAATAAGGGTTTAATTTAAGCTCGCTCATAATACTGCTCTCTGTATTGTCTGCTTAGTTTGCTTTTTTTGCGCAGAAGTTAGCGCGTCCCGGTACTGAAACGCTCTGATCCCGGCAAAAGCCGCTTCAATTTTGGTACTGTCTTTTATGCCGGGTGCACTTTCCAGGCCTGAGTTCATATCAAGGCCGGCAATGGGCAATCTCAGGGCCTGACCGATGTTATCGGGATTAAGCCC
>NZ_JAWVZF010000046.1:0-17163 GCF_033722355.1 Arsukibacterium sp.
AGCGACGCTCAATAACAACCGCCTTGATGATGTTCAGGTGATTTTCAGCGCCCAGCCTAAATTTGAAAGCCGGCATCATTTCGGTGGCCGGTTGGTTTTTGCACAAAACGGGGATTTATTTATCACGCTTGGTGATCGTGGTCAACGCCGGGCAGAAGCCCAAACATTCGATACTCACCATGGTAAGGTAGTACGAATAACAACTGACGGTAGTCCTGCTGCTGGGAACCCCTACCTTACGCGCGATAACGCCCTTGCTGACATCTGGTCATATGGCCATCGCAATATTCAGGGCGCGGCTATGCATCCGCAAACCGGTCAGCTCTGGACCCATGAGCACGGTCCACAGGGAGGCGATGAAATAAACATCAGCCGTGCCGACCATAATTATGGCTGGCCCACCATTACTTATGGTGAAGAATATGGTGGCGGTAAAATTGGTAAAACCAGTCAGGATGGAATGCAACAACCGCTTCACTACTGGGTGCCATCAATTGCACCAAGTGGTATGACGTTTTATACCGGTGAACTTTTTAAAGCGTGGCAGCAGGATTTACTGATAGGCTCACTTAAATTTGGTCAGCTTGTCAGACTTGAGCTTGATGGCGAAAAAGTGATTGATGAAGAACGGATCATGATTGGGCAGCGCATTCGTGATGTTCGCCAGGGCCCGGATGGTGCAGTTTATCTGCTGACAGATCAGAAAAATGGTCAGATTTTGCGTTTAACACCAAAAAAATAGAGGAATAGCCTATTGTTTCGTTTTAAATCAGTACTAACCGCCAGTTCGCTGGCGGGTATTTTTCTTGCCGGTAGCAGCTTTGCTGATGATTCAGTTGAAATTATTGTGGTCAGTGCCACCAGCAGTGCCCAGAACTGGTTACAAAGCCCGGCCAGTGTTGATATCAACTGGCCAGCGCAATCAGGATTATTATTCGACAGTGCGCAGTTAATGCAGGGTATAGCCGGCCTGCAAGCAGACAGCCGGGCCAATTTTGCCCAGGATACCCGGTTAAGTGTCCGCGGCTTCGGCAGTCGCAGTCCTTTTGGCATCCGGGGCATCTATTTAGAACAAGATGGCATTCCACTCAGTGCGCCAGATGGTCAGGGCCAGCTTGGCAGTGTGCTGCTTGACAATATAGCCAGTGTGGAAGTACTGCGCGGGCCTTTGGCCGTGTTATATGGCAACGGGGCGGGCGCCGTGATCTCGCTTACCAGCAGGCAATATCATCAAAACGAGCTGACAGGCCAGGTCGCGCTGAGCGAGCAGCACCAGCAGCAGCAAATAAATCTTGCCCTGGGTAATGATAAACACCGGCTGCAACTGGCAGCAAAGCAGTTTAAAACGGCGGGCTACCGGCCACACTCAGCGGCGGCCAAAGACCAGTTGCAATTAAACTGGCAGCGCCATTTAACAGACACGATGCAGTTACACCTGCGTTACGACTGGGCATATGATCCGTACCTGCAGGATCCACTCAGTTTAAGCCCGGCTCAGTGGCGTGAAAATCCAGAGCAGACAATTTCCGCCGCCAGCACCTTTGATACCGAGAAAACCGTACATCAACGGCAAACCAGTATCAGCTTAACTGATGAAGGCATTAATCCCTTCCGGCTCAGTATTTGGCAGGGCGAACGGGCTATTAATCAGCGATTGGCGTTTCCGGGTTCAGCAATCACTTCCGCTGGTGGCGAGATTTTACTTAACCGGCAATATTACGGCGTGAAAGGTCAGTATCAGTTCAACTTGCAGCATAATCTCAGTACCGTTATCGGCGGCAGTGCAGTAAATACTGATGACAGGCGCTTTGGCTACATAAATAATTTTGGCCAGCGTGGCGACTTACGCCGCGATGAGGAAAATTCGGCCAGTAACCTTGATGGCTTTATCAGACTGAACTATCAGGCTAATCCTGATACTATCGTGCATGGTGGTTGGCGTTATACTGATTTAGCCTATCAGATAACAGACTATTTTGTTCAGGGTGAAAACCCGGATGACAGTGGCCAGCGCAATTACTATCAACAGGCTTTCGCCCTCGGCGTAAATCATCAGTTAAATCCAAATCTTGCCTGGTTTGCCAGTGCAGGTAAGGGTTTTGAAACCCCTACCCTGGCTGAGCTGGCCTACAACCCGGTTGACAGTGGTATTAACTTGCAACTTTCAGCCAGCACCAATAAGCAATGGGAAACCGGCCTGAAGTGGCAGGACAGTCGGCAACGGGCCAGTTTCAGCTTATTTAATATCGCAACAACCAATGAAATTATCGCCCAGAACAGTGTTGGCGGTCGCACCAGCTTTGCCAATGCCAGTAAAACTCGCCGACTCGGACTTGAGTTTCAGTGGCATTATCAACTGACTGCACAATGGCGCTCTGAATTGTCCGGCCACCGGCTGAGCGCAGAGTTTGACGATGATCTTAACGATGGCAATCAGTTGCCGGGGGTTGCCGGCACAGAATTACACTGGCAGTTATATTTTACCCCGAAAATGGCAGTGCCGTTGCAGGTCATACTGCAAAGCCATTACCGCAGTAAGGTGTATACCGATGATGAAAACAGCAACGCCGCACCGGCCGCGGTTTATTTCAGTACTATCATTAACAGCGAACAACAGTATCAGCAATGGTACTTTAAGCAGTGGCTGAGCCTTAGTAATCTCACAGATAAAGACTATGTCGGTGCCGTCGTAGTCAATCAGGCTAACGGCAGGTCCTTCGAACCTGCCGCGGGTCGGGAGTTAGCCGCTGGCATTGCGGTCAGTTATCGCTGGTAATAAACAGGGCTAAGGGTTCATCTGCGGATGAACCCTGCTGGACCAGGCTTTTATCGTTGCTTTGACCAGCGATGCCAGTGGGATAGCAAAGAAGATACCCCAGAATCCGAACAAGCCTCCAAAGAACAGCACTGCGATAATAATAAATACCGGATTAAGATCGACGACCTCAGAAAACAATAATGGTACCAGTACATTACCATCCAATGCCTGAATGATCGCGTAAGCCAGCATCAGATAACCGAACTCGGCGGTCAGTCCCCATTGAAACAAAGCAACCAAGGCAATAGGCAAGGTTGCCAGCGCGGCGCCGATATAAGGAACCAGCACAGAAAAACCGACACACACTGCCAGCAGCAAGGCATAGTTCAAATCAAACAAGCTGAACACAACAAAACTGACTGCGCCAACAATCAGGATTTCCAGAATTTTTCCCCGGATATAATTCATTATCTGACCGTTCATTTCATGCCAGACCTGACTAATCAGTTTACGTTCTGTCGGCAGTAACTCGACAAAGCTGGCACTTAACGACTCTTTATCCTTTAACATAAAGAATACCATTACCGGCACCAGAACGAGATAAATCAGCACGGCCACCACATCAAAAATCGAGGCCAGCGACAAAGAAAGAATTTCCCGGCTGAACGTCATCAAACGATCATCTGCCGTCTGGATCATCAAACTGATCTGATCGCCACTGACGACTCCGGGAAACATCGTGGGTAACTCAAGTAAATAACTTTTCCCGGATTCAATCATACTGGGTAAATCTCGTGCCAGATTGCGCCCCTGAGCCCAGGCTGCTGGAATTATTGACATAATTATCAAGGTGATAACAGAAATAAAAGTCACCACGACCACACTGGTGCTAATGGTCCGGCTAAGTCCAAACAGAGTTAAACGGGCAACCGGCCATTCCAGCAGATAGGCAAAAGCAATAGCAACCAAAACGGGCCCCAGCATGCCACTCAGCCAGTATATGGCCAGAAAACCCAGCAATAGTGTTAAAAATAACGTTACTACCTGAGGGTCTGAAAATTTATTGGCATACCACTTTTTTAACCAGTCCAGCATAACGCCGCTCCAACCCTTAATCCATTAACACTTATTACCTAAGTATACCTGACTCAACATAAATTTTGTCGCTAATTCTGTTAGCGTACTGCCAGATTATGCTAAATTATCCCGGTTTCTGAAAACGCGACTGGTTAGCAAAACTCAGTCTGATTCTCAGCAGTAGTGACGCGTTTGCTATTGAACTAAAACGGTAAAATACAGACCAATATTCCAGTTGACGTCAATATCCGACATAATTATCGGGGCAGTATGTTATATAAAGCAGCACAGCAGGGTTTAGTCGCTTGCCTTATCAGTTTCAGCCTGACACTTGGTCCTGTGCAGGCCCAGTCAGGATTGCCTGACATTGGTGGTAATGCTTTTTCCACCATTACCCCCGAAAAAGAAAAACAGCTCGGCGATGTATTAATGCGCCAGACCCGTGGCAGTTTACCGATGGTCTATGACCCACTACTCGACGAGTATCTCAACGATTTGGGAAACCGTCTGGTTGCCCGCGCTAACGATGTTAAATTTCCCTTTAAGTTTTATTGGGTTAATAACAAGCATATTAATGCCTTTGCCACCCTCGGGGGCAATATTGCATCACATACCGGTACCCTGGCAATATCAGAATCTGAAAGTGAATTTGCCTCTGTTATCGCTCATGAAATTGCCCATGTCACGCAACGGCATATTGCCCGTTTTGTTGAAGCTCAGAACCAACGTGCACCGATGTCACTGGCCGCGATGCTGGGTGCCATCGTATTAGCGACAGTTAACCCGGAAGCGGGCATGGCGGCGATGATGGCTACGCAGGGCGCAGCTCAGCAAAGCGCAATAAATTTCACCCGGGGCAACGAGCAGGAAGCAGACAGGATTGGGATGAAAATCCTGGCTGACTCTGGTTTTGACCCTTATGCTGTGCCGGAATTTTTTTACAAACTGACTCAGCAAAGCCGTTTTGTTAATCAGCAACTGGCTTTTTTACAAACGCACCCGCTGTCTCAAGCCAGGGTAAGCGATACCCGGCTCAGAGCTGAGCAGTTTACTAAACGCTATGTGCCGGACAGCCAGGATTATATTTTGACTAAAACCCGGGTATTGGCGCGATATCACTACCCGGTTGAGGAAACCATAGCCATATTTGAACAACGGTTGAGCCAACCCGGTGGCAACACCAAAGCCAACCTTTACGGTCTGGCGATTGCTAAACTGGATAATAGCCAGTTTGCTGAAGCCCAGAAAATCATTGAAGACTTACTGCAGCAAGATCCGCATAATTTATATTATGTTGATGTTTTTACAGATATTCTGCTTGGGCAGAACCTTTTCACCCAGGCACTTGAAATGCTGGAACAAGAATATCTGATAAGGCCGAACAATCAGGTTGTCACCGTCAATTATGCCAACGTTGCGGTAAAAGCCGGCAGCTATCGGCTGGCTGTTCATCTGCTACGCAACTTACTGTACTACAAAAGCGACAATATTCTCGCTTATGATCTGTTATCAGAAGCCTACAAAAAGCTGGAAGATTACCCAAAATATTACGAAGCACGGGCTGATTTATATTATCAGCTGGCGAATTATCCGAAAGCGATTGATGATCTGAATGAAGCGCTAAATCATATCGGAGAAAATTCACGTCTGGAGAATAGACGGGTCGAAGCAAAAAAGCAGCAATTGCAGGCTGAATTCGACCGGCTCAGAAAAATGTAGTCAGCAACAGCTGGCTTAATCAGGTTTAATATTTACGGGAACCCTATGATTACCATTTATCACAATCCCCGCTGCTCAAAAAGCCGCGAAGCATTGGCGTTGCTACAACAGCACAGCGATGAGCCGCTCAATATTGTAGAGTACCTGAAAACTCCACCCACTGCAGCAGAGCTAACGGCGATTCTGGCTAAACTGAACATACCGGCACGTGCCCTGCTTCGCACCTCTGAAGCCGACTATAGCCGGCTGCAATTAGATAACCCTCAGCTTTCTGAGCAACAACTGATTAAAGCGATGAGTGAGTATCCAAAACTTATTGAGCGTCCCATTGTTATTAACGGTGAACGGGCCGCAATTGGCCGGCCGTTAAGTAATGTAAGCGCGATTCTCTGATGAGTGCCCAGGTACTGGTACTTTATTACTCCAGGCATGGCAGTGTCGTCGCACTGGCAGAGAAAATTGCCATTGGCATAACCCAGGCTGGTGCTACTGCAGTTATTCGCAGTATAGCTGGCTTTAACACAAGCCAGCCTGAACGTCACCCCTGCGTCAGCAAAAATGATCTAAGCCGCTGCGATGGCCTGGCATTTGGCAGCCCCGTGCGATTTGGTAACATGGCAGCAGAAGCCAAAGCATTCTGGGACGACACCAGCGACATCTGGCTAAAAGGTGAATTAATCAACAAAGCTGCCGGGGTGTTTACGTCATCTGGTAGTATGCATGGTGGTAATGAAGCAAATTTACTCAGTATGATGCTGCCTTTGCTGCATCATGGTATGGTGTTGATGGGGATACCCTACGCCGAACCTGAATTACACAATACCCAAAGCGGCGGCACACCGTATGGGCCTACGCATGTCAGTGGATTGCAGGGCAATCCTAAGTTGAGCGTGGATGAACAACGGTTGGCAGTCGCATTTGGCAAAAGACTGGCTCAACTGAGCATATCACTGAAATCTGCAGGCTTTGATAAACAATGAACGACACTACAAAGGTGGCCATGGCGCCACGTACCAGAAGATATCTGAGGCTGGCCCGGATTGGTTACTGGGGTTTATGGTTACTTATTCCGCTGTGGCTTTTATGGCTTGCTCCCGCCAGCTATGGTGATGCCAGTGAGATAACAGGAAATAAGTTAATCAGTACTGCCTTACTATGGTTGCCATTATGGTTGCCGATGTATGGCATAGTTAAAGGTCAGGCCTATACTTTCGCCTGGGCTAATTTTATTGTCATGATTTACTTTCTGCACAGTTTAACCAACTTGTGGGTTAGCTCAGGCACCTATCAGTTATTGGCGGGTATTGAACTGGTGTTTGCTTCAGTAATGTTTATTGGCTGCACCTACTACGCAAGGTATCGCGGTATTGAGCTGGGACTGAAAATTCCGAAGCTGAAAGATGACCCCAGGCGTTAACTGCCATTTAGTTTACTAGTCCGGCTGTTTCACCAAGATAACGACGAAGCTGCCGGCTGATAAATTTGCTTTCCAGCAAAGTATTCAGTCCTGCGATCAGCCTGACAGCAAGCTCAGGGTGGAAGCGGCTAATAGCACAGTACACAGAGGGAGGTGTCGACCAGATAGGATCGGCATTAAAATGTCCCGGGCCGCCGTTATTTATAAAAAAATAATACGACAGGTCAACACTCATTACGACATCAAGTCGCCCTTGCTCCAGCCTCTTCAAATTGCGCTGCAATGAGTTGGCGTCGTCACGGATCACATCACCCAAGGCGAATACCTGTTCAAGTTCCGGGTAAGTGAAGCCCCGGGTCGTCCCTACTCTTTTACCGGCTAAATCTGCTAAACCTTTTATCGGTGGGCTATCTGCACGGCGTATAAACAATTGCTGGGTGGCAAACAGTGGCGGGCTCCATAGATAAAGCGAGGGTTCTGCCACCCAATCCGGGTTAAGAAAACAGGCAATATCTGCCTGCCCTGTTTCAAGCCAGCTTTCTATCCGTGCTCTGGGTAAGTCGAGGTACTGTATATTTAGCTGACTAACCTGTGACAGGGCATCCAGAATATCTTTACTTAAGCCCGCGCTGAGCGCGCCAGACTCATCAAAAATGGCATAAGGTGGGGTATTACTGTCGCTGACCACCGCCCGCAACATTGTTATTTCACTGGCCGCAGCGGTGCTGGTAATAACAAAGAGCAGGCAGAGCCGCCCGAAACCTTGTCGTAACATCTTTACCATTACTACCTCTGAGCATTCGCTCCGATTATGGCTTACTCATTTAATCTAACACGCTTTGTTAAAATAGCCAGCACCGTACCATACAGAAAACTTCGTCAGCTTCCGATCTGATAACCATCAGCCACCGTAACTAAAACATGATTGATAACTCACATACATTGAATGGCAGTATGAGTAAACAACTAGCATTATTTCCATTAAGCAGCTTTATTTTACCTGGCGGTAAAATGCGGCTACGGGTATTTGAAAAGCGATATGTACGGCTGGTAAAAGACGCCAGCCTCGGTAAACGTAGCTTTGCAATGGCATTGCTGAACCCGTTTGTTACCCGGCAACACCGTGACCGGATCCTGCCCCTGGCAACTGAAGCGGTTATTGATGACTTTGAGCAGCTACCCGAAGGTTTACTGGGTATTACCGTTCGCGGGGTTACGCGGGTGGAAATTACCAACCGATGGCAGGAAGACGATGGGTTAAATGTGGCACAGGTTACCGAACTGCGCAGCTGGCCCGCGATCAGACTCAGCGAGCGATACAGTGATTTAGCCAGCTCTTTGCTGCAATTGCTCGCCGCTTACCCTCAGCTGCAACAACTGTACCCGCAACCAGAACTCGACAATGCCAGCTGGCTGGCATCACGCTGGCTGGAGCTGATGCCAATGCAACCCGGATTAAAGCAAAAGCTATCTGCCGAGCATGACCCGCTAACCTGTCTGGAGAGCCTACAAAACTGGCTTGAACATAACGCTTAAGCCAGCCCTTCGCCAGTAAGCTGAGACAGCTTACTACTCAATGCCCAGATACTTGTGCACTTGAACACTTAGCCGCCAGTTATATTTTTTACAGTAGGCAATTGCCAATGCCGTTGCTTTTGCCTGTTGACTAATGGGCTGCAGATAAATCAGCTTGTTGCTGACATCAGTCTGCGCCAGTAGCTGTTGTAACTGCTCAATGTGTTTGTCCATCGCCACCGGATGCTTAATCTCATCAGAGCGGTCCAGCGCACTTTGCAATACCTTATAACCGCCCTTCATATTTATTTTTGGTGAAACGGTAACCCAGCTCTTAGCAGGAACCTGAATATCGAAAGTGCCGCTGGTTTCAATCTGCGTCTGGTAGCCGGCATTATGCAGCGTGTTGCAAAGCGGATTTAAATCATACATGCATGGCTCGCCGCCCGTGATCACCACATGTTTCGCCTGATAGCCCTTTTCCCGGAATAACAGCAGGAGTTGCTCAGCAGTGAATGTTGCCCATTGTTCGGTCTCTGCCGATTTGCTCATCAGGGTAGCTGGCGCAACCTGCAAATCAGGGTTAACCGTCCAGGTATGTTTAGTGTCACACCAGGCACAACCGACCGGACAGCCCTGTAACCGGATAAAAATAGAAGGCACCCCGGTATAGCTGCCCTCGCCCTGAATGGTTTCAAAAATTTCGTTAACCTTATACAACAAGCCGCGGTTTCCTTTAAGACAAGCAGGTGATCTGACAGCGATGTTCAAGTACAATGCGCGGCCAGTTTGCCCGCTATTATACAGAGAGAGACAGAGATGAGCCAAAAAGTTGTGGTTATTTATTCTGGTGGTATGGATTCATTTACTGTCCTGCATAAAGCCATCGCCGCTGGTCATGATGTTTACGCCCTATCATTTAACTATGGTCAGCGCCATGTCAAAGAGCTGATATGCGCCGCCGATGTATGCAAAGAGTTAAATATTAATCATAAAATTGTAGATATTTCAGCTATTAACCAACTCATCAGTGGCTCATCGCTCACCAGTGACATCGATGTACCGGAAGGCCATTATGCCGCCGACAATATGAAGTCGACCGTGGTGCCTAACCGCAATATGATTTTGTTATCTCTGGCTGTCGGCTACGCCGACTCAATTGGTGCCCGCGCTGTGTATTATGGTGCACATTCAGGTGATCACTTTATCTATCCGGATTGCCGGCCGGAATTCGTCCAGAAAATGAATGATGTTTGCCAGATAGCCAATTACCAACCGGTGGATATTATCAGCCCCTACCTGTTTCAGACGAAAATTGAAATTTTAGCCGACGGCCTGGCAATGGGGCTTGATTACAGCAAAACCTGGACCTGTTATAACGGCCGCACTAAAGCCTGTGGTAAATGTGGGTCCTGTCAGGAGCGCTTAGAGGCTTTCAGTCTGAATCATGCTACCGATCCACTGGCTTATGAATAAGTATTTTAACTGATCCAGAACCAGGCGTTATAACATATAGAAAAGCGGCCTTGTGGCTGCTTTTGTTGGCTTTATAATGGCTTAACTTTTTACTGGCTGTACCAACTATTCTCTGGTGGTAAATAATGTTCACATTCTGGTTTGCAATTCCGTTCTGGCAACGGGTGCTCGGTGGTTTGGTGTTGGGAGTGCTCGCAGGCGTTGTACTGGGTGAAACCGCCACCGCATTAAAACCCCTGGGTACGCTGTTTATAAATGCCATCAGAATGCTGGTAGTGCCACTGGTGTTTTTTGCGCTTATTACCAGTATCACCTCGCTTGCCGATAACCAGAAAATGGGCCGGCTGGCCGCTAAAACCATTGGTTTGTTTTTATTTACCGCGCTGATAGCCAGTTTAATTGGCTTGACCATCGGCAGTTTCATGAACTGGGGTGACGCCCTGCAACTGACTGCCAGCGAGGTGCGTGAGCGCACTATTCCGCCAGTGGCTGAGGTGATTACTAATCTTATTCCGACCAATCCGGTTGCTGCGCTGGTCAACGGTAATGTCCTGCAGATTATCGTGTTTGCCAGTCTGGTCGGCATCGCCATTAATGCGATTGGTGAAAAAGCGGAGCCAATGAAAAAGGTCGTGCAAAGCGGCGCAGAGATTATGTTTCAAATCACCCGTATGGTAATGCAGTTAACCCCAATCGGGGTTTTTGGTCTTATGGCCTGGGCGGTCGGCAGTTTTGGTTTGGCTACCCTGCTCCCGTTAGCCAAGTTTATTGCTGCAGTTTATCTGGCGTGCATTATTCATATCGTACTGGTCTATGGCGGTATGGTTAAACTGTTTGGTGGTATCGGTATGCGGGCATTTTTTAAAGCCATCTTGCCTGCGCAACTGGTGGCTTACAGCAGCGCCAGCAGTTACGGTACCCTGCCAGTCAGTTACAAAGTGGTAACAGAAGATCTGAGAGTATCAAAAAGCTATGCCAGTTTTGTGCTGCCGCTGGGAGCCACGATTAATATGGATGGTTGCGGCGGTATTTTTCCGGCCATTGCTGCGATTTTTATTGCCCATATATATGGTATTCCGCTCGATACTGTTGATTATGTTCTGATTGCCGGCACTGCTACGCTGGCCTCGCTTGGTACCGCAGGCGTCCCTGGTACTGCCATGGTCATGTTAACAGTTACCTTAAGTGTTGTCGGGTTACCGCTTGAAGGGATCGCCTTTATTGCAGCGGTAGACAGAATCATCGATATGATGCGCACCGCCACTAATGTCACTGGCGATACCATGGTCGCGTTAGTAGTGGGACGCTCAGAAGGCTTAGTCTCCGGGCCGGAGGCAGCTGAGCCTGCATCGGTCAGCCGCTGAATGTAAACTTAGCTGCAACAGCGCAGCCTGAGTGCGGTCTCACCGCCTCAGGCTGCTAATGCTGCTAATGCTGCTTAAACGCTGAACAAACGTGAGTGCAACTGTTTTACCACTCCCGGCGCATCGGCATCCTGCACCAGAAAGCACAGATTATGTTTTGATGCACCATGGCAAATCAACCGCATATTAATCCGCTCAAGGGTTTGAAACAATTCACCGGTAATGCCCTTGCTGCTGTGCAGATGGTTGCCGATAACTGCAACCAGGCTTAACCCCTGCTCCACCACGACTTCACAGAAGGTTCTGAGTTCAAGTAGTGCCGGCTCTATCGCATGACTAAAAGCACTGGTCATGCCGCCTTCATCGAGTGTTAGCGCAACGCTGATCTCAGACGTCGTTACTAAATCAACTGAAATCTGATAACGGCTTAAAATATCAAACACCCGGGCTAAAAAGCCGGCAGCATGCAGCATATCCGGGCTTTTTACTGTGATCAGGGTTTGTGATTTACGTAAGGCAATAGCCCGATAGGGCGGACGCTGCTTAACTTCTCTTGCAATCCAGGTTCCGCCTGCTTCCGGCTCACGGCTGGAGCCGACAAAGACGCCGATATTACGCCGCATCGCCGGAATAAGCGTGGCCGGATGCAGCACTTTAGCGCCAAAAGTGGCCATTTCAGCCGCTTCATCAAAGCTGATCTCAGCAATACAACGCGCCTGCTCGGTTAAACGGGGATCCGTGGTGAAAATTCCGACGACATCGGTCCAGATTTGCACGGTATCCGCTTGTAACGCTTCTGCCAGCAGGGCCGCACTGTAATCAGAACCGCCACGCCCCAGCGTGGTTGTCTGTTCGAACTCATCCTGGCCGATAAAGCCCTGGGTAACAATCCGCTGCTCACTAAGTAACGGTGCTAAATGAACTTCAGCCAGCTCAGCAATCTGTTTTATCTGTGGCTCAGCCCGGCCAAACCGGCTATCGGTTCGCATAATCCGGCGGATATCGAAACAGTGGGTAGCCGCGCCCCGCTCACGCAATACCTGACTAAACAAAGCCGAACTTAGACGCTCGCCAAATGACTGAATTAAATCTTTATTAGCACTGCTGTATACCGCTGCGCCATTTTCAATCAGGGCTTTTAATTCACCGAGTAATAACTCAATCGACTGTGCAACCTGTTCGGGCTGAGCCAGCCGGTTAAGGACGGCCAGCGTAATGGCTTCAATACCGGCATAAGCGTCATATCGCTCAGTGACATTAATGGTTTTGGTAATTTCAACTAATAAATTGGTCACGCCAGAGCTGGCACTGACCACGATGACCCGAATGGCATCGTTAGCCAGCACAATATCAGCACAACGAACCATGGCATCAAAATCAGCGACACTGGTGCCACCGAATTTGGCAATAATGAGATTGGACAAGGGTGTCTCTCCTTACAAATAAAATAAGCAGAGCATGGCTTTTGCTAATTGCAGCAAAACGGCAACACTAACAGACCGTTGCTATCGATAACAAAGGCCAGAAGCTCTCCACCGAACAAACAGGTGACAGTCGGCAGGATTCAGCCTGCCCGACCGAAAGCACACACACTATATCGTGTCCTTTCTCGGCGTTAATCCCCCTCGCCCGCGCTGCGAAGTATAGTCTTCTGTCACGGGTTACCTGGTTAACGCGCCTCTTCTGGTCTATCAGATATGATTGACGGCGGCCACTTTACCTCGTCAGCCGCCGGATAGCAATAGCCTTTTAGCCGTCTATCAGCTTCGCGCACGTCTACCGATTTTTCATCGGTTATTTTGCACAGCATGATAACAGCTATAACTGAATAGTGCCTTAGCTGGAATCACTTTAATTAACTGTAATGGTTGTTAATATGCTTAATCAGTTCAATAAAGGCATCCATGTCTTTCTCATTCTGGGCATCACTGTGCCACTTATGGTGAAAGCCCAGGGTTAGTTGGACTTTGGCTGACTGAAAATACACTTCGTAACCATCAAAGCCCTGACTAACAGTCAGCCCGTCCAGGGTAAAGCCCGCACCATGGTCGGTATCAACAGATTTGCCATGTTTTTCTACTTTGGCGTAAACATTTAAAAGTAATTTACCATCAAGTTCGTTATGCATAATCAGTCCGTTTTAACGCTGTCGTCAGGTTCGTGCATTAGCATAGCAGCTAAAAGCCATTGGTTTGATGAGTTTACGCAATGCAGGTATAGTACGGATGTTTTATTAGGAGAAAAAAATGCAAAAGACCCTGATTGCCGCTGTGCTGTTAGTCAGCCTGGGCGCAAGCGCCAATATTGTTCAGGACGCACCGCTGGTTTCTATCGCGACCCATGATGCTTTTTTTAATCACATCAAAGCGCTGTGCGGCAAAGCCTTCGCCGGTAAGATTGCAATCGATAATCCACCCGCCCCGGGGTTTGACGGTGAGCTGATTATGCACGTCAGAAAATGTACCGATAGTCAGCTGCAAATTCCGTTTCATGTCGGCGATAATCATTCCCGCACCTGGATCATATCTAAAACGGGCTCTGGCCTTACCCTGAAGCATGACCACCGTAATGCCGATGGCAGCCATGATGAGCAAACCATGTATGGCGGTCAGACACTCGATGCGGGCTGGGCTAACGTCCAGTCGTTTCCTGCCGATCAATATTCAAAAGCGCTGTTTACCGAACGCGGTATTCCGCAGTCAAATACCAATATCTGGCAAATGTTTATCTATCCGGAAAAATTCAGCTACCGGCTTATCCGGGAAGGCCGCGAATTCCGGGTTGATTTTGACCTGACCCAGACGGTGGCGTTACCACCGGTGCCCTGGGGCTATGCTGACTAAAAACTGTAATTAATATAACGATAAACAACCTTCAATAACTGGAGCCACTATGAAAACGTCTGTAAAGTTTTCACCACTTGTTATGATCATGGCGGGCGCGCTGACCCTCAGCGCCTGCTCCAAACAGCCGGCAGAGCCTGCCAGCAACAGTCAGACTGACGCAGAACCAAACACTGAACTGGTCGATACTGAATTTAACCCACGTTTAACTGAATATATTAAAACGCTGGCCTCAGATGAATTTCAGGGCCGCGCGCCGGCAACGAAAGGCGAAGAGCTGACTGTAGCCTATCTGGAAGAACATTTTCGCCGGATTGGCTTAAAACCTATCGACGGCGATAGCTATAAGCAGCCGGTGTCGCTGGTACAAATCGATCCGAAACAAGTCTCTGATATGACATTAACGGGTGAAAACCTGCCAGAGAGCTTTAAATATCGGGATGAGATGATTGCCTGGACCACCCGGGTTACCGAGCAGGTAACCGTTGAAGACAGCGAAATGGTCTTTGTCGGTTACGGTATTGTTGCGCCCGAATATAACTGGAACGATTACGAAGGTCTTGATGTAAAAGGCAAAACCGTCGTGATGTTTGTTAATGACCCGGGTTATGCTACCCAAGATCCGGAATTGTTTAATGGCAATGCCATGACCTATTACGGCCGCTGGACTTATAAATTTGAAGAAGCGGCCCGACAGGGCGCGGCGATGGCACTGATCATTCATGAAACTGCTCCTGCCAGTTATGGCTGGGGCGTAGTGGCTCATGGCTCGCCGATCAAATTTGATCTGGTTAACGAAAATAAAAATATGGACAGGGCAAAAGTAGAAGGCTGGTTAACAACTGAATCTGCTGAAAAACTGTTCGCCAATGCCGGCACTGATCTGACGACGATGCATAGAAAGGCGCTTGAACCGGATTTCAGTCCGGTACCACTCAATGCCAAAGCATCGGTGACTGTAAATAATAACCTGCGCGAACTGACCTCCAGCAACGTTATTGGTTACATTGAAGGCAGTAAATATCCTGATGAATATGTGCTTTACATGGCTCACTGGGATCATTTGGGCATGGATTTTTCCAACCCGGAGAATAAAGTATTTAATGGTGCCCAGGATAATGCCAGTGGCACCGGCGCTGTTATTGCCCTGGCTGAGTATTTTGCCAGCCAGCCACAGCCAGAGCGCTCGGTGGTATTTGCGTTAGTGACTGCTGAAGAGCGTGGCTTACTGGGTTCTGCCTGGTATGCAGCTAATCCGGTTTTTCCACTGGAGAAAACCGTTGCTGCCATTAATATGGATGTAATGAATGTGTATGGCCCGATGAAAGATATGGTGATTGTTGGCCTGGGTAATACGGAGGTAGAACAATTGCTGGTGAAATATACTGAGCAGCAGGGGCGCTACGCTGTAAAAGAGCCAAATCCGGAAGCCGGTATTGCCTATCGTTCTGATCACTTTAATCTGTCGAAAAAAGGCGTACCTATTCTGTACGCCAAAGGCGGTAATGATCATTATCAGCATGGCGCTGAATGGGGCGCAGCCCAGCGCGCTGAATTTAACCGCTGCTGCTATCATAAAGTGCAGGATGAATGGCGCGATGATTTCGATTTACGCGGTGCCCAGCAGGATTTATTCCTGTATTACCGGGTAGGCAACGAACTGGCAAACAGCCGGCAATGGCCAAACTGGTATCAGGGTAACGAATTCCGGGCTATCCGCGACGCTTCTGCCGCAGCCCGGCAGTAAGCCAGCATCATTTTATATGCAGTCAGCAAAGGCAGCCTCCGGGCTGCCTTTTTTGCTCGCGGCAAAAACGCTGAGCCATGACTGAAACGACTTACTGGTGAATTCAGAATTTATTCAGTTAGACTAAACTACAGTTACAATTATTGTTGGCCAAGAATAACTTAGCTGGCCGGTTCCGTTGGATATACTATGAAGCGTTTTTTAAAAGCTCTGCTGATATTCATTATCGGTTTACCGGTATTAGCAGCCTTTGGTTACTGGTATCTGCAGCAACAAATTGCTGACGCGGGGATCAGTGATCTGCAGCTGGACGTCAGCAGATTAACGGTGCGTAGCGCATCGCTAGCCAGTCTGCGTTTTCAGTTGCAGCAAAACGGTGCCCGGCACCAGGTGGAGTTGCAAAATGTCGAGCTTAAGTGGCAATGGCCAGCTGCTTTTAAGCCGGCTTTGCAACAAATCAGCTTTGGCCCCGCTGATATAACACTTGATCAGCCCGCTGGATCCTCCACTGCTGCAGACAGCCCGTTGACGCTGCCCGCCACCTGGCACCTGCCAGACTGGCTGCCAAAACATATTCAGCTAACCGATACCCGGCTTCGCTTGCCCTGCCCTGCAGGTCAGTGTCAGCTAATGGTAAACGGCTATCTGAAGTATGACGATAATCCGCCCCTGGCAGCAAGCACAGAGACTCGCAGTGACACACCAGGTGTCCCGGTCAGCGGGCAGCCTGAAGCAGACAATTCTGCTTACTGGCAAAGCCGGCTGACACTAAGCCCCCAGTTTGGTTCTGTCGGCTCTTTAAATGACACCAGCGCCGCCTCCGCAAATATTATCGTTGATGCCAGATATCAGCCAGCACCCGAGCCGGCCCTGCAATTAACACTACAGCAGGAAAACCAGCTTGGGGTGAGTATCAGGCAGCAACTTAACCCGGCAAGCGGACAGGCAGTAACTGAGATTGTGTTAGCGCTCTCCCCGCCATCCTCTGCCAATCAGACTGTGCTACAAAAATGGGGAGTTAACCTGCCAGCAAGCTGGCTGACTCAGTTTCAGCAACCGGTGCAACTTTACAGCAAGTTACATTGGCAAGTACCGGCGAATGGCGATCTGAGTAGCTTATTCAGCAGCCATGATATTGAGGCGATGCTGATTGCCCGGGCGCCGGATCCATTTTATCTGCCAGCGCTCGGGCTAATTCAGGGCGAGTTAAATGGTGAGCTACGCCTTAAGAACCAGCGTGTTGAACG
>NZ_JAWVZF010000047.1:0-17021 GCF_033722355.1 Arsukibacterium sp.
CGCACTCAGGAACGGCTTGGGGAAAGCGTGGTTTGAGCTTGCGATTAACTTGCTAACAATTAATTCACCCACTACTGTATATGTATACATTCCCACTTATGTAACAGGTGTTGCTTATGGCTTCGCCATTTTTACAGTATATTGCTGAATTTATGTATGCCCGCCGGTATGCAAAAAGAACAGTAGAAGCTTATATTTACTGGATTAAGTTTTATATCCTGTATCACAAAAACCGCTATCACTTAACTTAAGTTTTAATCGCTCTCAGGTTTCACCAACATTACCCGTGGTATTAACCCGTATTAAAATTGCTGCGCTGTTAAAGATAGCCGACCCTAACTATAAACTGCTTATCCAATTAATGGTTTGCAGCGGCCTGCAGCTGATGGAGGCTGTGCGTTTACGGCTGCATGACATTGATTATGATTATTTGCCAGTATTGGTATGGCAAGGTAAAGACAATAAAAACAGAAGGTTAAACCTGGCGCCAGCGGGGTAAAAAGCCCGCTGGCGATGTTGCTGTAATTGAAGCGGCAGGGCGAGGCCAGTAGGCATATCGCTACCGGCTTCGCCCGTTGACCTACTGGTTAATTACCCCAGATTTCAGTAACAAACTGAGGATGGTCAATAAAGGGGTTACGGTTGCCCTGATACTGATACGCGGCGTCGTTGCGATCGCGCTCTTTCTGGCTGACGGGGTCCTGCTGGTGCCATTGCTTTAAGCGTTGCAATAACCAGTTTTCGAATACCTGGGTGGTGCTGCCATTTAAGGCCGCGTTGGCCTCGGTACTGTTATTTTGCCAGCTGGCAAGCTGATCCTGATAACGGGTGGCGATATAAAAATAAGCCCGGGCCACGTCGCCTTTAAATTCATCAATCGGCTCAAACACCACACCACTATAGCCGCTGCCGGCTAGCGCAGTGCCCAGCTTAGAGCCATTGGTTGACGTAAAGCTGGCGCTGCCTACCTCACCATACGGATAGCTGCTGCGCTTGGCATTAACAAAACCGTCGGTGGCGAAAATATGGTGAATGTCTGAGTTCATCGGCTCTACAGCACCACCAAACCAACTGCGTGGAAAACTGTGCTCGCGGTTGTAACAATCTGCTTCGCTATTATAGGTACCGCATTGATTGCTGGCAGCAGCATACACGTAGCTGTCGGTTGAGCTGGGCTTTTCAGAGTAAATATCTAAAATTGAGCCATCATTCTCATAGTAGTTATCCAGCTCATACACATTATAAAAGCCCCAAATGGCACTGTAGCCCTGGGCGGTATGGTTATTAATAATATTATGCAGGGCTGTTTTTAGCGCATAGCCGGTTAAGCCTGTGGCATCAGCGTAATACGCGCCTAAGTCAGCATCGCCGCCATTATCGACTGAGCCTACAGTAAACGTATGGCTTTTCGACGTAGTAAAGCTACCGCCGCTAAAAATGCTTTGTCCGGCTATGCTCAGGTTATAACTGCCGTTACCATAGCCACAGCAGATGCCATCGCCATAGCTGTCATTAATGGTAAAGGTATAGTCACCCGCTTCCAGGCACCACGACCGGGCATATTGGGTATTACTGTTTAGATTGCTGTCACTGTATAACATGCCTGCGCTGGCTGAGGTCAGCTGCCAGCTGGTTTCACCACCATAGTTGTCAGTATTAAGCACAAAATTTGCTGTTGTGGCAGCACAGCTCGCTGGAGGAGCCTGGGTAGCAGGTTCAAAATTATCAACATAGACCCGCTCTGAGCCATCAAAGCCCGTGACATCGTAAAAACGCAGCCCCACTTCAATCGTACCGCTACTGACAGCGGTATAACTGTAACTGAGAGTTTGCCACTGGCCGGTTAATTGCTCATTCGAATAGCCCTGATAGCCATTAACATACAGCCGGGCTTTAATGCCACCTTCAGTATGGTAGACCGAGGTACTGAAATTGTAGCTCTGACCGGCATTAACGCTGACCAACTGCCGAAAGTCGGTATTAGCCTGATCAGCAGTATTCACCGTGACTAACGCCGCACTGTTACCGCTGAGTTTGATGGTGCCTGACTGACTAACCGTGATCCCGCTGTCTGTCAGGGTCCAGCCTTCGGGCTGACCACCTGACCATTGCTCAAAACCACCATTTAATACTGTTGCCTGCACGTCAGTGCTAAACGCAGTTAACAGCGCCAGCAATAGGGTTATTTTTTTCATTTTTATTATTCCTGCATGGCGCTGATAGCGCAAAGCCCATTGGATAAAAGCTGCCAGCCAAATCTGACACCGGGCTACTTTACTGCAAAACCGCGTTATCAAAAAAGCAAAATAATGAATTTTTTATGAAGGTGTTTCGGCACTGTCCCGCCGCCATTTTAAAAGGTCACTTGCTTTGGCGCTTTACCTGCTGCCACAGCGCTTCCATTTCATCGAGGGAACTTTGCGCCGGACCTTTGCCTTGCGCGGCCAGCGCCTGCTCAACCCCCCGAAAACGCCGCTCAAATTTGTTATTGGCCGCGCGCAGTACCGCTTCCGGGTCAAGCTTGTGTTTGCGTACCACATTAACCAGCGCAAACATTAAATCACCCAGCTCTTCAGCCAGTTCCGGGCTACCGGCATCGGTTTGCTCTACTTCCCGTATTTCTTCTTTTACCTTAGCCCAGCAACCCTCTACTGTCGGCCAGTCGAAACCAACAGTGGCACAGCGTTTTTGCAATTTATTGGCGCGGCTAAGTGCCGGCATCGCCTTAGGAATATTGTCCAGCACACTGTGCTGGCCGACTTGTTTGCGCTCGGTACTTTTCAGCGCTTCCCAGTTTTGCAGCGCAGTCTCTGCACTTTGTGGCTGATGATGTTCTGCATTGAGAGCGTGGGCAGCGGTATTTTCAGCAGACAACTCAGTAAAGACATGCGGGTGACGCCGTTCCAGCTTATCGCAAATGGCTACCACGCAATCATCAAACTCAAACCGGCCCTGCTCTTTGGCTAGCTGGGCATAAAATACCACCTGAAATAACAAATCGCCGAGCTCATCTTTTAACTCGTCAAAGCTTTGCCGGGCAATGGCATCGGCCACTTCATAGGCCTCTTCCAGCGTGTAGGGCACGATGCTGGCATAGTTTTGTTTAAGGTCCCACGGGCAGCCGGTGTCAGGGTCGCGTAACCGGCTCATAATAGTTAAAAGGCGCTGAATATTATCTGCCACACTGCTCTCTCTGGTTGGTTGACTCTTAGCCCGCTAACGGGCTAATGATGAAACCGCTTGGCTTCGATGACTTCATCAATCTGGCTGACTTTACTTAATAACTTATTAAGTGAGTCAAGGTTATACAGCTCCAGCGTCATATTAATAACGGCAGTCTGCGCTTTGATATCTGAGCTGCTGCTCATTTTCGTGACATTGGCTTTTTCATTGGCCAGAATACTGGTGATATCACGCAGCAGGCCGTTACGATCGTGGGCGACAATGCGGATATCCACCTCATAGCCCGAGGCATATTTATCACCCCAGGTGGCATCAACCACCCGTTCGGGGTGACTGTCCTGCAGGGTTTTAAACTGGTCGCAATCATCACGGTGAATCGCAATACCGCGACCCTGGGTAATATAGCCAATAATGGCATCGCCCGGCAGTGGCTGGCAGCAACCGGCCATGTGGCTTAACAGGTTGCCGACGCCCTGCACCACCACATCGCTTTTGTTTCTGGCCGGCGGCAAGGGTTTGGTTTTCAGCCTGGGGTCAATTTCCGGCTGGGTCAGCTTGCCACTCTGGCTCTGAATAAAGTGCACCACCTGGGTGACTTTAATTTCACCGCCACCAATACCAACTAACAGCTCATCCATTGAATTTACGTTAAAGCGGCTTAATACCTTGGCCGGATATTCCATTACCAGGTTCAGCCTGGTCAGTTCGGTATCCAGCAGCTCTTTACCGGCAGCCAGGTTTTTATCTCTGTCCTGTAACCGGAACCAGTACTGCACTTTGGAGCGGGCCCGGCTTGATTTTAAATAACCTAAATTCGGGTTTAACCAGTCGCGGCTCGGGTTAGGTTCGCGCCCGGTTAAAATTTCCACCTGATCGCCGGTTTTCAGCTGATAGGTAAAGGGCACAATACGGCCGGAAATTTTGGCTCCGATACAGCGATGGCCGACATTGGAATGGACATAATAAGCAAAATCGAGCGGGGTTGAGCCTATCGGCAAATCGACAATATCGCCTTTGGGGGTAAATACATACACCCTGTCTTCAATAACCTGGGTGCGCAGTTCTTCGGCCAGATCGGTGCCATCAACCACATCTTCCTGCCATTGCAGTAACTTACGCAGCCAGCCGATTTTCTCGTCATTGGCTACCACTTTATTACCACCGACTGCGCCTTCCTTATAGCGCCAGTGCGCGGCAACGCCCAACTCAGCGTCCTCATGCATTTGCCGGGTACGAATTTGTATTTCGACAGCCCGGCCCTGTGGCCCGAGCACCACGGTATGGATCGACTGATAACCGTTTTGCTTGGGGGTGGCGATGTAATCGTCAAACTCTTTTGGCAGATGGCGCCAGCCGGTATGCACGATACCAAGGGCTCCGTAGCAGTCCTGTACCCGCTCGGTGACAATCCGCACCGCGCGGATATCATACAGCTGGTCAAAACTCAGATGCTTTTTCTGCATTTTTTTCCAGATACTGAAAATATGCTTGGGCCGGCCATACACCTCAACATCCAGTTTGGCATCCTGCATTTTCTGGCGCACCGCAGCGACAAAATCCTGCATATACTGCTCGCGGTCCAGCCGCTTTTCTTCCAGCAGACTGGCCACCTGTTTATATACCCCGGGGTGCAGATACCTGAAGGCTAAATCTTCCAGCTCCCATTTTAACTGGCCAATACCCAGCCGGTTAGCCAGCGGGGCAAAAATCGCATTGGTTTCTTTGGCCGCCAGCACCCGGGTTTCTTCATCGGCGTCTTTCACATCGCGCAGGTAGCAAATTTGCGCGGCCAGTTTCAGTACCACAGCACGCACATCTTCAACCATCGCCAGCAGCATTTTACGCAGGTTGTCAGCTTGCTGCGGATTAACACTCTGATTGGCGCCGGTCGGTATCGTACGAATAGCATCCATTTGCTGCACCGAATGCAGCAGACCTACCACAGTAGTGGTAAATTCGTCTGTCAGTTTATCTTCACTGAGCAGATGGGTGTCAAAGGCCGGAAATAGCAATGCCGCCAACAGGGAGTCGTGGTCCATTTTCAGATCAGCGAGAATTTCAACCATTTCCCAGCCGGTGCGTACCTGAGCAACCGTGTCATCCAGCCCCTGCTGTTTTAACCATAAACCACAGTTAACCAGGGCATTGATCTTTTTTTCAGTCAATCCCAGCGAACACAGCCATTCCAGCGTATCACCGCCATGATAGCCACTACTATGCGATTGACGAACCCTGACCATGACAACTCCTTATTGCTTAGCGGGCAAACTGAATAACGCCATCAGCTCCAGATGGCTGGTATGCGGAAACATATCAACGCCCGCCAGTTTTTCTAACCGGTATCCCTGCTCCAGCAATACTTTGGCATCGCGGGCAAAGGTCGCCGCATTGCACGACACGTACAATATCTGTGCCGCTTTAAGCGCGGCCACCTGCGCTATTGCGCCCTGAGCGCCTGCGCGTGCCGGATCCAGTACCACTTTAGTGTAGCGCTGCAACGCCCAGGGTGCAGCT
Organism: Arsukibacterium sp.; assembly: GCF_033722355.1. Lineage (GTDB taxonomy): Bacteria > Pseudomonadota > Gammaproteobacteria > Enterobacterales > Alteromonadaceae > Alishewanella. The sequence continues at coordinate 5,698 of NZ_JAWVZF010000047.1, forward strand.
GGCCAGGGTAAATGCAAATCAGCCTGGGCAAAGCTGACATTGCTAAGACCATTAAGCGTTGCATTGGTTGCGGCCTGTTGCACCATTTTGGCCACACCTTCTATCCCCTGCACTGTTTTGGCATACCGGGCCATCGCCAACGAAAAATTACCAATGCCGGCGTATAAATCAAGGACAACATCACTGGCATTAATCTGCAGCCAGGCCAGGGCCTGGCTGACCATCTGCTGGTTAACCACTTCATTTATCTGAATAAAGTCACCCGGCTGAAACTGCAGGGTCACATTTTGTTCGCTCAGGGTGTAGGCAGGTACCGGGGTGCCTGCCTGCCAGGGTTGCAGCTGTTCAGTACCGTCGTCCCCCAGAAAGCAGGCTTGTGGCCAGCCAGTAATAAAGGATTGCTGCTGGGCGGCGGTTAACGGTTTGACATGGCGTACCACGACGTAAGGCTGCCCACCGGCAGTAAATATTTCTAAATGAGTAATAATGGTGGGATCAGGCAAGGCCCTGATCACGGGCGGCAGTAAGGTAACGGCTGGCGCCAGCTGCGGACTTAACATGCTGCACTCATTAATCGCTGTAATCGCTTTACTGCCCTCAGCCCGAAAGCCGACACTGAGTCTGCGGCTTTTTTTGTCATACCAGACACCCAGCCGGGCTTTACGCCGGTAGTGCGTATCAGGCCCGGTGATCATCGACTGCCAGGGTAAGCTTGCCAGGCCGGTCTGATGCCGGATCAGCTGATCCACCCCCTGCTGCTTTAACCGGATTTGCTGGTCGTTATCCAGATACTGTAACTGACAACCACCGCACTGGTTAAAATGCGGGCAGAAAGGCCGTTGCCGTTCGGCTGATGCGCTCAGCACTTTGCTGGTACGGGCTTTAATAAAACCCGCTTTATCTTCCAGCACCACGGCCTGCACTTTCTCACCTGGCAGCGCACCGCTGACAAAAGCAATTTTCTGTTTATATCGCCCCAGTCCGTTTACTTCATAGTCGCTGCTGTCGATATCCAGGGTGAGGGTTGATTTAACCAGGCTGGATTTAGTCTTTGCTTTGTATAGTGTGACCATCTGCGCTCTGTATTGTAGGCAAGTAGAAATTGTTATGTCATTATGGGCAGGCCCGCAACTATTGTAACAAGCTCTGGCCCTGATGACGAAAATTGCGTTACGTTACTGGATATTACTCTGTGCCCTGCTGCCCTCTGTGCTGGCCAGTGTTGGGCTGGGCAGTTATTTTGCCTACAGTAAGGCAGCAGAGTTAAACCGTAACCTGGCAGCTCAGGCCAGAAATATAGCAGTGCCACTGGCAATTAGCAGCGAAAAGTTTCTGGCTGCCGATAATATCGACGCCATTCAGCAGCTGCTTAATACCAGTCACCGCCTGAATTCACCGGTCATCAGCAATATATTACTGTATGACCAGCACGCTAATATTATCGCCAGCAGCAATCCGCAATATAGCGCAGCAGACTACCCGCCCATCAACCGGGAAACTGCCAGCCCGGCCGGCCAGTTACTGCCGTTTGAGCAAAGCCTGCTCAGTTACCAGCCGCTGTCCTTTAACAGTCATCCGCCGGCGCAAAGCCCTTATATTGTGCTGCATTTACAAAATGAACAAATTGAGTTGCAGCAACAACGCTATAAATTACATGTGGCCATGCTGGTGGCCGCCGTCATTTTGTTATGTCTGTTGTTAAGCCAGCTGGTCCGTAAAAAAATTCATCCGGTTCTCAGCGGACTGCAGTTACAGCTGCAGCAATTACAGGCAGGCAACTACCAGCAGCAAAAAACAATGTCCGGCATAGCAGAGCTGGACGAATTTCAGACCAGCATTAACCAGCTCAGTGAACAACTTACCTCACTGGAGCAGGAAATGCAGCAGAATATTGAACAGGTTACCAGTGACTTACAACTGAGTATGGAGCAGCTGGAAGTGCAGAATATCCAGCTCGACTTTTCCCGCCGCAAGGCCGTGGAAGAAAACCGGCAGAAATCGGAATTTCTGGCGAAAATGAGCCATGAGTTACGAACGCCGCTAAACGGGGTTATCGGCTTTACCCGTCAACTACTGAAAACCCAACTGAGCGCGAATCAGCACGACTACCTGAGTACCATTCAGAAATCAGCCAACAGCCTGCTGCATCTGGTCAATGACGTGCTGGATTTCTCCAAGCTGGAAGAAGGCAGGATGTCGATTAACCCCGAGCCGTTTTCGCTGCGCGATTTGCTGAACGATGCCACCGAATTACTCGCTGCCAATGCCTTTGACAAGCACCTGGAACTGGTGATGATGATTGACAATGGCTGTCCGGACGATTTAATCGCCGATCCTGGCCGGCTGATCCAGGTGCTGATGAACATCGCCGGCAATGCCATTAAGTTTACTGAGCATGGCAGTATTGTGATCCGGGTCAGCGCCACCTTGTTAAATGAAGACCAGCTTATTCTGCACTGTTCGGTGCAGGATACCGGCCGTGGCATCAGCGAAGATAAGCAAGACCAGCTATTTCAGGGGTTTACCAGTAGTCAGCCGGGCGACCATAACAGTGGTTCAGGTCTGGGTCTGATGATTTCTCAGCGCTTAGTTCAGGCAATGGGCGGTAATATTGGTTTTGAAAGCAAAGCCGCTGAAGGCTCGACCTTCTGGTTTACCATTAAGTGTCAGCGCCATCATTTATCTGTCGCTGAGCCATTACCGATTGACGTGCTTGACGGCAAAAGCCTGCTGTATTTTGAACCTCAGCAGTATTCCCGGGAGGCAACCCTGAGTCTGTTGCACAGCTGGGGGCTGCAGGTAACTGCCTGTGCCACCAAAGGGCAGCTGCAGCAGGCTCTGAATCACGGCCAGCATTACGATATCGGCCTGATTGGCCGCGCTATCGCGATTAATCAGGTTAATCTGATTATCAGCCTGGTACAACAAATTAAACCCAGTTGTCAGTATACGTATTTACTGGTTAATACCCTGTCACCCAATTTACGCGAAGCCATGTTAACCTCGGGTGTGGATGGCTGCTTACCCAAGCCTACTCATCAACGCAAACTGGCTATTGCCCTGGCTAAACCCTATCTGGATCAGGCGAAAAACCTGCCGGTACCGGTGGTTCAGCCCAGAGCGGCATTAAAGGTGCTGACAGTAGATGATAACGAAGCAAACCTGAAACTGATTAATGCCCTGCTAAGCGAACTGGTGGAGCAGATTGAATCGGCCACCAATGGTGCAGACGCCTGGCAAAAAGCCACCCAGCATGTCTATGACATTATTTTTATGGATATAAATATGCCGGTGATGGATGGTATCAGTGCCTGCCAGCGGATCCGGCAAAGCTCGTTAAATGAGCATACGCCGATTATTGCGGTCACTGCCCATGCAGTCGCCGGTGAACGCGCCCGGCTGCTGTCCCTTGGATTTAGTGAGTTTTTAAGCAAGCCTCTGGATGATAAAATGCTGCATTACACACTGCAGGAGTTTTGTCCGCTGATCGCGCAAGCGCATCAGAACACTGAGACCCAGCAGGCAGCGGCATATTTAAAATCGGATAACAACAGCCTGATAGACTGGCAAATGGGTTTGCAACGGGCAGGCGGCAAAGTCGACCTGGCAAAAGAGATGCTGAAGATGCTGTTAACCAGTTTACCGCAGACGCAACAAGCCCTGAACGCGGCCATCAGCGCCCATGACTGTGAGCAAGTATTACAGCTGGTGCATAAGCTGCACGGCGCCTGCTGTTACACTGGTGTGCCGGCATTAAAAAACCTGGCCGAAACGCTGGAAACCCAGCTGAAATCCGGTACCAGCCTTAGCCAACTGGAGCCGGAACTGTTTGAACTGGATGATATTGTAAATGCCTTAACCCAGCTCGATGAAAACTGGCTGGCTACCGTTACGCTTCCAGAATAACGGTTGCCATGGCATAAGCCTGCTCATCACTTAATGACAGCCAGCAATGATTTACCCCAAGGCGGGTCGCCAGCTCCTGCGCATAGCCGCTGAATCTAAGTTCCGGCCGGCCATGCTGATCATTACTGATTTCAATATGCTGAAACGACACGCCCCGGCCAATCCCGGTGCCAAGCGCTTTCGCGGCAGCCTCTTTTGCGGCAAAGCGTTTGGCAAAATAGCGGCTTGCCAGCGCATGCCCGGCAAAATGCTGCTGTTCGGTTGCCGTCAGTACCCGCTTTACTAGACCCGGCGAGCGGACCAGGCTTTGCTCTATCCGGCTGATGTCAACAATATCGGTTCCTAAACCAATAATCGCCATTAACGCCGGGCCTCCACCATTAGCCGTTTCATTTCTGCCACCGCACCGGCCAGACCACTGAAAATAGCCCGGGCAACAATAGCATGGCCAATATTAAGCTCGTACATCTGGGGTATTGCGGCTATCGGCTGCACGTTATGATAATGCAGACCATGGCCGGCATTGACGGTTATCCCCAGTGATGCAGCATAGGCTGCCGCTTCGGTAATTCGGGTTAGCTCGGCCTGCTGCAGCCCGGGGTCTGTTGCTTCAGCGTAGCGGCCGGTATGGATTTCAATAAAAGGCGCACCCGCGGCAGCAGCCGCATCAATCTGGGCTTTATCGGCATCAATAAACAGGGACACCAGAATATTATCAGCAGCCAGCTGACTGACCGCATCGGTCAGCCGGGACAGCTGCCCGGCCACATCCAGGCCACCCTCTGTGGTCAGCTCCTGCCGTTTTTCCGGCACCAGACAACAAAAATGGGGTTTCAACTGGCCGGCGATACCTAGCATTTCATCAGTAACCGCCATTTCAAAATTAAGGCGGGTGCTCAGGCTCTGACGCAATAAAAACACATCGCGGTCAATAATATGACGCCGGTCTTCCCGTAAATGGACAGTAATCCCGTCAGCACCGGCCTGCTCAGCTACCATTGCCGCATGCAGGGGTTCCGGGTAACTGGTGCCTCTCGCCTGACGCAGCGTTGCCACGTGGTCAATGTTTACACCAAGATAAATAGGGTTCATAACGGCTCCGGTATTCGGTTGTAAGCTCAAAGTACGTTGTATCACCGCGGGTTAAAGCGCCGTCGTAAATAACGCACGGCTCTGCAGTGGCTTGTCTCCCAGTAAGGGTTTTAATAATAGCCGGCTGAGTTGTTTAGCGACCAGCAGTGAATCGGCATGCTGCCAGTTTTGCTGGCCGATAGCCAGTAATGCGGCGCCAGACCAGCCACCGGGCCAGACCACAAAGCCCTGCTCTGCCTGCCAGTAATACTGTAAATCAGCAGTTAACGCCATACCCGCGGCATCATGTTGCCAGTCTACCGGTAAGCCCAGCTCACCAAGCAGGGCAAATTCAAATTCACGTAAACAGGGCTCTAACTGCGTGGGTTGCTGCTGTGCCAGATTTAAGCCGGCCAGGCTTTGCTGATAGTGGTTAAATAATTGCTCAGCAGCCATATCATCGGGCCACAACCGGCAAATCAGCTCATTAAGGTAGAGCGCACTGAACAAGAATTTTCCACTGAACCGGCTGGCAGGTGCCAGCTCGTCCAGTGTTCTGATCGTTTTTAAGCTGCTGCGGCCCGTCAGTGCCACGGTAAACAGCTGAAAGGGCTGCAAAGCAAACCGCTGTTTGCCCTGACGCTTACGGATGATGGCAGACACTCTGCCCTGCTCTGGCATTAACAGTTGTAACAGCAGCTTATCGTCCTGAAACGGCCGGCTATGTAATATATAGGCTGGACATAGCGGCTGCATCTGATCACACCTTGCTGTTCATCTGACTTAATCTTCACCGTAGCCCAGGCTGCGCAGCGCCCGCTCATCGTCTGCCCAGCCTGACTTCACCTTAACCCATACCTGCAGAAAAACCGGTTGCTCCAGCATCTCTGCCATATCCAGCCTGGCTTCCGTGGCAATGGTTTTAATCCGCTCGCCTTTATTACCAATCACCATCCGCTTCTGGCTTTCCCGTTCTACCAGGACTAACGCCGCGATATGAAAATGCTTTTCTTCCCATTTAAAGCGCTCAATCTCAACGGTTACTGAATACGGCAGCTCATCACCGAGAAACCGCATCAGTTTTTCCCGGACAATCTCGGCGGCCATAAACCGTTGCGAGCGATCGGTAATATAGTCGTCAGGAAAGAAAAACTCACTTGCCGGTAAGTGTTGCTGAACAACCTTTTTCAGCGCTGCCACATTATCGCCACTCTCTGCGGATAACGGCACCACCTCAGCAAAATTAAGCTGACTGCCCAGCCACTGCAAATGGGGTAACAATTCAGATTTATCTTTATAGAGGTCAACTTTGTTAACCACCAGTACCACTGGCTTGCCGGAGGCAATAAGTTTATTCAGCACCATCTGATCGTCATCATTCCAGCGGGTACCCTCAACGACAAACAGGACCAGCTCAACATCGCTGATTGAACTGCTGGCCGCTTTGTTCATCAGCCGGTTAATCGCCCGCTTCTCTTCAATATGTAAGCCCGGTGTATCGACATACACCGTCTGATAATTTTCAACCGTATCAATGCCGAGGATCCGGTGCCGGGTGGTTTGCGGTTTTTTTGACGTAATACTGACTTTCTGGCCCACCAGTTTATTCAGTAAGGTAGATTTACCCACATTCGGGCGCCCCACTATTGCCACTAAACCGGCACGGGTGGTTGGCGCAGTGTTATCGTTCATTTTTAATCTGTTCCAAAGCCGCATGGGCGGCATCTTGTTCGGCTTTACGCCGTGAACTGCCACTGGCAGTAATAGGTTTAATACCCGGGACGCTGCAACGAACAGTAAACGTCTGCTGATGTGCTTCGCCCTCGGTCGCAATCACGTCATACACCGGCAGCGGCAGCCGCAGACCCTGCAGATACTCCTGTAAGCGGGTTTTCGAGTCTTTTTGCTCGCCCGGAGCAATGTGTTTCAGGCGCTCGCCAAACCAGCTTAAGATCCGCTCGCGACACGCTTCCATACCACTGTCTAAAAAGATAGCACCCAAAATCGCTTCCAGCGCATCAGCTAAAATGGATTCCCGGCGATGACCGCCACTTTTCAGCTCCCCCGGCCCCAGCCGCAAATACTGGGCAAGCGCCAGCTCCTGCGCTATTTCAGCCAGGGTTACCCCTTTTACCAGGGCCGATCGCATCCGGGTTAAGTCACCCTCACGGGTTTGCGGGAACTGTTCAAATAGCGTCTGGGCAATAACCAGTCCCAGCACCGCATCCCCTAAAAACTCCAGCCGCTCATTATGTCTGCCTTTGCAACTACGATGGGTTAACGCCTGCTCCAGCAGGGCGGGGTCGGAAAACTGATATCCCAGCTTATTCATTAACGGTTTAACCGGTTGTAGCATTGGGGTACCTTATTCAATCTTGCCCAGACGTTCAAAACGCACACCAACTGGCACCCAGCCGGGCAGCCAGCTATCCGGGTTTTCGCTGAATTCAAAGCTCATCCAGATAAAGACCGCTTTACCGACCAGATTATCGGCCGGCACAAACCCCCAGAACCGGCTGTCACGGCTGTTATCCCGGTTATCACCAATGGCAAAATACTGGCCTTGGGGCACGATAAACTCATCGATTGCAGTGCCTGGCTGCTGATGGTATTCCCGAACCCGCTCATGCGCCCCCGGCGTGACCAGTATATTGTGGCCTTTTTCACCCAGAGCTTCATGAAAACGCCGTTGCTGGTAAGGTCCCTGAAAAAACTGATTATCCGGAATATGGGTCAGGGCAATCCGCTCCAGCGTGCCGCAACCCGTGGTCTGGCCCTCGGCACAGGGTTTTTCGATATACAGCTGTTTATCGCGGTAAATAATCCGATCACCCGGCAGGCCGACAATCCGTTTTATAAAATCAACAGTCGGTTGCTCCGGGTACTTAAATACCGCCACGTCACCACGCTCTGGCAGCTTGTTGTGATACAGGGTTTTGCGCCAGACCGGGTCTTTGACATCATAGGAAAACTTTTCAACCAGAATAAAGTCACCCACCAGTAAGGTTGGCATCATCGACCCCGACGGGATCTGGAATGGCTCGTATAAAAACGAGCGGAATAAGGTAATCGCGGCAATGACCGGAAAAATCGATTTTGCCGTTTCGACTATGGCCGGTTCCTTCAGCAACGTATCGCTGGCTTCCGGCGCCAACTGGTCACCGGCACCCGTTTGCGCCAGCACCAGGCTTTCACGGCGTTTAGGAGCCAGCACCAGTGCGTCCAGTAACCAGATCAGGCCACTGGCCAATGTCAGTATCACCAATAATATTGCAAAATAACCGGCCATGCGTTTCCCTTATTGTTACCTGCTTTTATTTGCCAACTTTTAAAATGGCCAGGAAGGCCTCCTGCGGCACTTCAACATTACCAACCTGCTTCATCCGCTTCTTACCTTCTTTCTGCTTTTGCAGCAGTTTTTTCTTGCGGCTGACGTCGCCACCATAACATTTTGCCAGTACGTTCTTACGCATTTGCTTAATGGTGGTACGGGCAATCACATGGTTACCAATTGCCGCCTGAATCGCAATATCAAACATTTGCCGCGGGATCAGCTCTTTTAACTTTTCAGCCAGCTGCCGGCCACGGCCCTGGGCAAAATCGATATGACTGATAATGGCCAGCGCATCAACCCGTTCGCCGTTAATTAAGATATCAACCCGTTGCATATTCGATGTCTGGAACCGTTTAAAGGCGTAATCCAGTGACGCATAACCGCGGCTGGTTGATTTTAACCGGTCAAAAAAGTCCATCACGACTTCGGCCATTGGCAATTCATAAGTCACTGCCACCTGGCGGCCGTGGTAGAGCATATTGGTTTGTACCCCGCGTTTTTCGATACACAAGGTAATAACGTTACCCAGATACTCCTGCGGTACCAGAATATGCGCCTCAACTATCGGCTCGCGGATTTCAGCAATGTCATTAACGGCTGGCAAATCACTTGGGTTGTCGACCATGACCACAGTGCCATCTTTCTTAATAACTTCATATACCACAGTTGGCGCAGTGGTAATCAGGTCCAGATCATATTCCCGCTCCAGCCGCTCCTGAATAATTTCCATGTGCAGCATGCCAAGGAAACCAATCCGGAAACCAAAGCCCAGGGCGCCGGAGTTTTCCGGTTCATAAAACAGTGACGAATCGTTCAGGCTCAGCTTGGCCAGCGCGTCACGGAAATCTTCATAATCATCTGACGAGACCGGAAATACGCCGGCATAAACCTGAGGTTTAATCCGTTTAAAACCCGGTAACGGTTTTTCCGCGCTGTTTTTGGCCAGGGTCAGCGTATCGCCGACCGGCGCGCCTTTAATTTCTTTAATACCGGCAATCACAAAGCCTACTTCACCGGTTTTCAACTCGCCGGTATGGGTGGCTTTGGGGCTGAAAATGCCGACCTTATCGACTTCGTATACCTGACCGGTCGACATTACTTTAATTTTATCTTTGGTTTTAATGGCGCCGTGCTTTACCCGCACCAGGGATACCACGCCCTGGTAGGCATCAAACCAGGAGTCGATAATCAGCGCCTGGGTCGGTAAGTCTGGCTCGCCTTCCGGCGGCGGTATTTTTTTAACAATGGTTTCCAGCACATCTTTAATACCAATACCGGTTTTGGCTGAACATTGCACGGCACCCAGGGCTTCAATACCGATAATATCTTCAATTTCTGCGGCGACCCGATCCGGTTCAGCCTGCGGTAAGTCAATTTTATTCAGAACCGGAATAACCTCCAGGTTCATATCCAGTGCGGTATAGCAGTTTGCCACCGTCTGCGCTTCAACCCCCTGACCGGCGTCAACCACCAGCAAGGCACCTTCACAGGCTGCCAGTGAACGGCTGACTTCATAGGTAAAGTCCACATGGCCCGGTGTATCGATAAAATTCAGCTGGTAAGTATTGCCATCGTCAGCAGCGTAATTAAGGGTCACGCTTTGCGCTTTAATGGTAATGCCTCGTTCCCGCTCGAGATCCATCGAGTCAAGTACCTGCTGCTGCATTTCCCGATCAGCCAGGCCGCCGCAATACTGAATAAGCCGGTCAGACAGGGTAGATTTACCATGGTCAATATGGGCGATGACGGAGAAGTTTCTGATGTTAGTAAGTTTTGCCATGTTATCCGCAAATGTCCGAAATAAACTGAGGGTACTGACAATAAGCTCAGTCGCACCGTTATATGATGCGGTTATTGTGAGACCGGGGCTTTAAAAAATTAGCGGGAATTGTACTCTATCCGCAGGCAGCTTGCTATGTGTTCTTCGTCAATGGTGTTTTCAACAGCGGCTCAGCTGACGTGACTGACCTTAATATCAGGCAACACCGTTAAAATACGCAGTGGTTGGTGGCGTGTCGTTCTGGTGCCATAGTGCCGGGCAAGCAAAAAGCCACAACCAGCACCCAGGGCCGCGGCCAGCATAACCCAGCCCTCAGCAGCGTTACTGTTAAGGTGCACCAGTAAGGCACTTGCCATCATTAGCAGCAGGGGCAACAAATAAACCAGTAACGCTATGGTCACCAGTTGCTGGCCCGCCATTGCAACGGTGACCTGTTCACCCGGCAGCAGGGAGAGCTCAGTGCGGATAAAAAAACGGTTCTGGCGCGGGGTCATGGTTTTTGCAACAATGCCGGTACCGCAGTCGTCGCTGGCATGACAGGACTGACATGTCGTCACCGGCGTGGTTGTCAGCCAGACCCCTGCCGGCTCTACTGCCACTACCGTCGCTATCTGCTCAATCATGTCACTGTTACCTGCATTGTTTAAAAGTTAACGCACCGCGGCGGCCAGCCGTTCTGCCACATTAATACTAACAGGACCAATCACAGTCACATCATACTGCGGCGCACTTAACATATAAATAGTGGTCGCGCCATCACGATAAGCCTGGGTTGGCATGCGCTGACTGGGTTGTACAAAAACAGAGATCTGATGCAGGCCGTCAGTCAAAAGCCAGTAGTTTAACAGGCTTTGCTGCAACTGAGGCACAATGTGCGGCTCGCTGACCAGCTGATAACCATCTGGCCACCAGGTAAGTTGCAGCCCATTTTCCGGTAATACCGCCCCACTGTTAGCAGTGCCGGGCTCAGGCAATTCAGTCTCAAGCAGACGCTTGAGGTTGTCAGGGAGTTCAGGACTCATCTGCATATGGGTAACTAACCAGCGTTCCAGCGGTGTCTGTTGCTCAGACATCACGTCAATCCGCAGCGGAAACCCGGATTCAGCCTCAACCCATAACCAGTAACTGTGCCGACCGGGGGCCGTGGCGCTCAGTCGTAACAACTGCGCCTGATGACCGGACATCACCGAGCTGCTGCCCAGAACTGCGGTATATAATTTTTGGATCTGCTGA
>NZ_JAWVZF010000048.1:0-16949 GCF_033722355.1 Arsukibacterium sp.
GTGCAATGCCTGTCCGGGCTCAGCAGGCGCAGGCATCGTTAAAAGCCGCCTTGTTATACCGCTTTGTCCAGTACAGTGAATGGTCAGATAATCCGCCGGCACAGCAGCATTACTGTATCGCCAGGGACAACGGTGTGTTTAACGCGTTAACCGAGATTCTGGGGCAACAGGCAAAGGTGGTGCTGTTAACTGAGGCGCATCAGGCAACACCCTGTACGGTGTTATATTTAAGCGCTGAGCTTGCCTCCAAGCCCGCTTGGTCACAGCTATTGCAAACGCAACGCCAGCTGACTGTAGTAGAAGGCGCTGAGTTATTCCGCCAGGGCGCGATGTTTGGTTTAATTGCTGAACCCCACCGGATTTCGTTCCGGGTAAACCTGACCTTAGCACGGCAACAAGGCTTTCATTTAAGTGCACAGATGCTGAAACTCGCTAAAGAGATTCATTGACAAATAGTTCGGTAATCAGGTCCGGCCCGGCTATTAAACAATATACTGAGCTACTATAATTTTGCGATAACAGATAATAACAATAAAATACCGGTCACTTACTCTTAACGTGGTAACCATGATGCGAATATTTTTTCTGCTGATAGCGCTGTTTGGCTCGCATGCTGTTGCCGCCGCAAAGACCCTGCAGGTTGCCGTGAATATTGGGCCGCCCTGGGCTTATTATCAGCAAGGTGAAGGCATTACTGGCATAGATGTCGAAATTATCCGCCATATTCTGACGACTCTGGGCTATCAGCCTGAGTTTCATCTGTTAGCTTATAACCGGCTGATCAAAGAATTTAATGAAGGCAAATATGATGTCGCCAGCCCGGCTGCTTTCCCGCCAGAGCATGGTCACCTGACGGTGCCTTACCTGCCATTTAAAGATGTCGCTGTGTCGCTGAAAAGCAGCAAGCTGAGCATTCATTCGATTGCCGATTTAAAAGGCAAAAATATTATTGGCTATCAGTTCGCCCGCATTGTGCTGGGCGAGGAATTTGCCAGCACCGTTGAGCAGGCAAGTTATATCGAGATAGCTGAGCGGGAGTTACAGTTAAAATTGCTGGTAAATCACCGGACTGACGTCGTGATTGGCGAGCGCAGATTATTACTCTATATCGTGCAGCAGCACTTCCCTGATCAGCAATTAGCAATACACCCGATTTTTACGACCCAGTCTTATGGCGCTATTGTAAAAGATCCTGTGCTGCAGCAACAGTTTAATAAAGAGCTCAGCAGGCTGATAGCATCCGGTGGCTACGATAAAATATTAAGCAAATGGCCTTAGCCATCGGCGCAGCAGCCGCTAGCTTTTCGCCTCTGCACCTTTTCCGGTAAGCCAGTTTTTAAGCTTTATTTGCAATACCGCCAGCGCCGGCAACAGCAATAACAGAATAGTGGTAGCAAACAAAATACCAATGCCAAGCGACACTGCCGTTGGCTTCAGAAATTTTGCCTGAACACTGGGCTCCAGAATAATCGGCGTGACGCCTAAAAACGTGGTCAAGGATGTCAGCACAATGGCCCGAAACCGTTGTAAAGTGGCATTGAGCACCGCTTGTTCAATATCCTGACCTTGTTGACGAAAACGATTAATAAACTCCATCAGCAGCAGGCTGTCGTTTATTACCACCCCGGAGAGACCAATCAGCCCGAATAGCGATAACAGGGTCAGATCCAGTCCCAGCATAAAATGGCCAAGCACCGCGCCTGTCAGGCCAAACGGAATAATTGCCATAATCACCAGCGGCTGACTGTAGCTGGAAAACACCAGTGCCAGCAGGGCATAAACTATAAACAGTGACAGCAGAAAATTTTGCGCCATCGAGGGCTTAACCCGTTCCTGTTCAGCCTGATCGCCCCCTAATGTCACCTGAACATCCGGATACTGGCTGCGGATTTGCTGCCAGTCCTGCTGCAGGATCTGCCGGGTTATCTTGCCGCCGGTGGCAATCCGGTTATCGACATCGGCCTTCAGCGCGGTGACTGACTGACCATTAAGCCGACTAAGCCGTGAGGCTGCGGGCGCAATCTGAATATCAGCAATTTCAGCTATCGGCACAAAGCTGCCATTAACCAGAATGCGTCTTTGCAGCAGATCCTGCAGTTTGCTGCGCTCCTTTGCGGATAACCGAACTCTGACTTCAATTTCCTCCCGATCCCGGGCAATCCGGGCCGCGACAGCCCCATAATAGGACGCCCGGATCTCCGCTGCCAAGTCGCTCAGTGTCACGCCATACACCAGTGCTTCGGGCTTGATCCGGATTTGCACTTCATCTGTGGTGTCAAATCTGTCATCCCGGACATCCAGTACCCCTGGTGTATCCTCAAGTGCCTGGCGCAGCTTAGCAACAACCTGTTCGCGCTGCGCTGCATTAGCCGAGCGCACTTCCAACTGCACAGCGGCGCCGGCCGACACCAGGCTGGAACTGAAGGTCAGCTTTCTGGCACCTGGCACAGCGCCGGTTTCGTCGCGCCAGGCACGCTCAAAGTCGACAGCGCCAAACTGGCGGGTTGCGGCATCTTCTATTTTAACAGTGACATAAGCCAGGTTAGACGCGGCACTTACCTGAGCTTCGGCTGCCGACGGGCCACCGCCAACGGTTTTACCCCGGGTGGCCAGGATACCCTGGATCACATTACCATCCGGAGCCTGTGGCGATGCGTTAAATTGCCGGGCGCTTTGCCTGGCACTGTTAATCAGCGTTTCAATGACCTGGCGGGTCTGGGTTTCCGAGGTCTGGTTAGACAGCTCTACCGAAGCAGTGACATAGTTGCCTTCCACTTCCGGGAAAAAAATAAACTTTACTGCGCCACTGATAAACAAGCCACTGATTAAAAACAGCATCGCGATAAACAATCCCACGGTCAGCAGTGGATGTTTGATGGCACTGCCCACCACGGTCTTTACCGGACCATTTCGCAGCTTATCCATGCCGGCGGAGGCTCTTTTGCGTAAAAACTCGGTGAGCTGACGCGGCGACCAGCGCCCCGGCGGGTCCATATTAAGATGTGACAAATGTTTAGGCAGAATATAAAAGGCTTCGACTAACGATAACAGCAGCACGAAAATCACAATCGCGGCTATCGGTTCCAGAAACTGGCCATACAGACTGGGAATAAACAGCAACGGAATAAATACCGCTATCGTTGTCAGAATAGACACCAGCACCGGTGTTGCTACCCCGACTACCCCTTTGGCAGCGGCTTCGTTTCCGGATGAACCATTCTCCAGCTTGCTGTAGACGTTCTCGCCAACCACAATAGCGTCATCCACCACTATGCCAATCACCAGAATAAAACCAAAAATCGACATCATGTTGATGCTGTAGCCAAACAGCTGGACCAGCGAAAAACTGCCGGCAAAAGCAACAATAAGCCCTGCAGCCACCCATAGCGCCAGCCGCACCTCCAGAAACAGCATTAACAACAGTACCACCAGTACCAGGCCAATAGCCGCATTCTTGGTCAGTAAACTGATCCGGCTGCGCAAATTATCCGACTCGTCGCGCCAGATTTCTGCTTGCAGATCTGAGGGCAATGATGGCAAAAACTGCTGCTCAAACACCGTTTTGGCCCGAGTCACTAACTCAAATATTTGTTCCTGCCCTACCCGGTATGCACTGATGACAATGGCCGGCTGGTTATTGTAGTAACCGGCCAGTGGCGAGTCATCAAGCGTATCGTCAATGCTGGCGATATCGTCAAGATACAGCAAAGCACCATTGTCGCCACTGCCTACAACAAGAGATTTGAACTGCTCTGCACTGAGTCGTTCGCCAACACTTCGAACCAGCAGCCGACGCTCGGGCCCCTCAATTTCGCCACCGGATAAATCCAGCGACTGGGCACCTATACGCCGGGCTATCCCGGTCAGTGATAAGCCATAACGGCGCAATTGCTCTTCGCTGATTTGAATATCCAGCAGGTAATCTGCTGTCGCTTCCAGTCGCACATCAGAAATGCCGTCAGCATCAGCCAGCATGCTGCGCAGCCGCTGTGCCTGCTGTTTCAAACGAAAGCCAGTCGTATCGCCAAACAGCACAAACTGGATGGCTAATTCATCATTTTCGGCCACCACAACCCGCGGCTCTTCCGCATCCTCGGGGAAGACCCTGATCTGATCAATCTGATTCTTAATATCGTTCAGACGTTTAATTTTATCTTCACCGGCATACAGTTCAATCACCACGCTGCCAATATTCTGGGATGCCACCGAGCGGATCCGCCTGACGCCTTGCTGACCTTCAATTTTCTGCTCTATTGGCTTAATAATGACTTCTTCCACTTCCGCAGGCGTCGCACCGGGATAAGGCACAGTAACGGTGATCGTTTCCAGATCAAGGGTCGGAAATAACTTAACGGTCAGATCAGACAGCGATACCAGACCGGCAAGCAGCAGAAATATCGCTAACAGATTAGCAAACACCCGGTTATGGCTGGCTTTTTCTAATAAAAACACTTGTCAGTCTTCCCTGGTTCTGACTTTAAGGCCGGTTGCTTCGTTAACCAGTGACGTTAACAGTAATCTGCTGTTCAGCAGGCGATTGTCTTCGACAATCAGTACGTGCTGTTGCTGATACGCCACCGGTGTAACGGCAATTTGTTGCAGTGTATTCTGCTTATCGATAACAAAAATATACTCATTTTTTCTGATGCTGGCGGCAGGCACCCGCAGCAGGGGCTGAACGGCCCGCGCGGCAAAATGCACCTCTACGTACTCACCCACCCTCAGGGCAGCACCGTCTGCCTCAACAGCGTGATCAAGCACCACGGTATGACTGACGGTACGGGATTTTTGGTCCATCAGCGGGCTGATTGAGCGCAAACTGGCACTGAATGTCAGTTGATTGTCGGCTGCGACCACCTTGAGTGGCGCATCGGTTTCACCAGCAAACCGCCTGGCTACCGCAGCACTTTGTTCTGGTGTCAGGCCGGCTTCCACTTCCAGTTCACTGGCGCTTATCAGGCTCAGGGCGGGCTGGGCTGGTGAGAAGTAAGCACCAACACTGACGTTTTCGCTGGCAATCACTGAAGAAAAAGGCGCAGTAATGACAGTGTCAGCTAACGCTTCTTCTGCCAGCTGCACTGCTGCCCGGGCTTTTTTTACCCTGGCCTCAGCCGTCGTCAGGGCAAGTTGTGTTGAATCCAGCCTGGCCTTAGCGGCAAGCTCACGCTCAAACAATGACTGAATGCGCTGCAAATCATCGCTGGCGGTCGTCCTGGCTACCAGCGCATTATCCAGTTCAGCCTGCGCTTGCAACAGCTGCGCCTGATAATTGGTTTGCTCCAGCCGGAACAGCTCCTCGCCCTTTTCAAAAAGGCCCCCTTCATGCAACCGCTCAGACTTGGCAGCAACAATACCCGCCACTTCCGTTACCAGACTCACCTGCTCAGGCGCCCGGACAAAACCATTGACGATTATCGTATAATCCATACCGTGAGTTTGAGCCTCGGTGGTTTCAACCAGCGGCGCCGGTGCGGATTCAACCTGTGGCGGTTGGCTGTCACAGCCCTCCAATATAACCAGGGCAGCGATGAATGTGATAAGCAGGCTTACTGAGCTGAGTGTATTGTTTTTATTCACGGGCAGACTAAACATTTGACAGGACTGTACCTTTTCGCAGCGTTATCAGGTTCAGTAGAAACTGTAGCAGATGCGCCGGATTCGACAACTTTACGGCTGCACTGCTGAATCTAGCCCGGCTGCTGACAGAAGGGGTCAGTCTGGCCGCCAGGTGAGGGGCTTGCCTGGTAATTATCATAACGTCGCGGCGTTGCCAGACAAAAACTGACAGCCGCTGCCTGTGCTGTTGTGTAAAAATGCATTTACCACGTCTCATTTTACAGGTGTGCACTGGTTGCCCTAGAGCAGGTTTTTCAACTATAAAGAGAGTTAAATACGGCAGAAATGCGGTTATTACTATGAAGTTTTATGTTCGGATTTTCTGCTGGTTAGGTTTAAGCACTCACCTTGCTTTTGCGGCAGCAACGCCACTGACAATTACGGTGCCGGCCCCCCGATCTTTGCATGATATTTCTCATGATTACCATATGCGTCTGCTTAATATGGCGCTGGCGAATTCGGGTATCGAACACGATAAGGTCATTATTCAGCAAATTCCGGCAATCTCAGAGGGCAGAGCTAAGGTTGAATTAATAAAAGGCAGCCTGATCAATTTATACTGGCTGGGCGCGGAGACATCGTTAGCTGACGATTTAATTGCTATTGAGATACCCACTACCCGCGGGCTGATTGGCTTTCGCAAATTTATTATCGCCAAAACCCAACAGCAGGATTTCGCCGCTATCAGTTCGCTGTCCGCATTGAGTGTTAAAGTAGCCTGTCAGGGCCAGCACTGGGCCGATACGACTATTTTAAGCCAGGCAGGCCTCAGGGTTACCACATCAGTAAATTATGAGGCGCTGTTTAAGATGGTTGCGCTCGGTCGCTGTGACTACTTTCCGCGGGGCTATCATGATGTATTACTGGAGCTCGAGCAGCGAAGCGCAGCCTATCCTGAGCTGATGCGGTTTGACGATATTATGTTGCACTACCCGTTCGCCGTGTTCTTTTACGTGTCGAAATCAGCGCCTGAGTTAGCAGCAAAACTGCAAACGGGCATGGAAATTGCGGCAAAACAGGGGCAAATCAGTGAGTTAATGCGCCAGCATCCACTGACAAAATCGGTGTTTCCGCTGATAAAAGGTAAACCTCAGTATTTTTTTAGCATTCCAAACCCAACGATGTCATTTACAGATATCGATAACCCAGTTTACTGGATAACGCCAGCCGATTTTGGGATTACAGATTTAAATGATTCGGAAGCCGGCCAGTAAGCTTTTTACCCGGGGGTTCTGAAACCAATGAATTAGATCGTACCTTTAATTCGTCACTCATTTATAATTTGGGCGCTCTGCAGTGGTAGGCCTCGCAATCATCAGACCATCGCTCCATTTTTTATTTTTTTCGTTTTGATGATGACACTTCTATTTCGGCACAGATATTTAAAGTGCTACGCAACTCAGCCAACCTTACCCTGAGACGAAATACATCATCATCAAACGTATTGACTTGCAGCACAAGATACCTGATGTTGAACCTGACATTGGATAAGTAAGCGGTAACAAAGGAAAAGATTATGGAATGGGTGCTTTTTATTATCCTCATCGGGATTTTTGTGATTGCCGGTGCCATCCAGTCATTTAGGAATCAATCGAAGATTACCGATATGCTGCGCGAAGTGCAGCTGCTGCGTCAGCAAGTCAATGTGCAAAGCAATCAGATTACCCGCATTTCCCGCCTGATTACAGATAACAAGCATGTAGCGCCCGATTCCAGGCTTAGCACTGAGTCAGCTGACGAGCAACAGGTAAGCCCGTCAGCGTCCAACTCGGTGTCGCAGTCGTATGACAGCAATGAGTTGCCGGCTGTGACACCTGCGCCAAAACAATCTGAGGCCCCATCCACCGTCGCTGCCTATGACCGGGAGCTGGCGAAAACTCAACAAAAGCCGCCATTAGCTGAATTCAACTTTGAGGCATTTATCAAAGCCAACGGTTTGTTGTGGCTCGGAGGCATAGTACTGGCCATTGGCGGCATCTTTCTGGCCCGATATTCGATTGAAGCAGGGTTATTGCCGCCAGCAGTCAGACTCATGATCGGTGGAGTATTTGGCGTATTCCTGGTGGTCGCAGCAGAGTTTTTATCTCGTCACCGGGCACGATTCAATATTTACTCGCCTTATGTCTGCGCGTCCCTGGCCAGCGGAGGAGTGATCACCTGCTATGCTATCGTCATGGTAGCGTTTGACTATTACGCCTTTATTTCCCCTCAGCTTGCTTTTGCGCTGTTAGCCGCAGTATCACTTTCATCGACCGCATTATCAATACGATTCGGCCCCTTACTGGCATGGATAGGAGTTATCGGCGCCTATATTGTGCCGGCACTTGTGTCGACCGGCTCGAACAATGTGGGGGCTTTACTGCTCTATACCGCCTTTGTCTCAGTCTCAGCCGTCTGGATCTCCCATACTGTCAGCCAGGTTTGGTTATGGCGATTGAGTTTCATCGGGCACTTCCTGTGGTTGGCAGTCAGTCTGTCTATTGCCAATAGCAGTCATTTCTGGATGATCATTACTTTCACCCTTTTCTCCATCTATCTGTATGTCCTGACCGATATTGTTGGTTGGCGTTTGCGTTCTCGCCTGAGTAGTGCGCTGTCCATGAAACAGCTGCTGATGCCACGAAAAGAGCAACTTGGCGTCATCATACCGCTCTTGGCCCTGGCCATTTTCTTATCCGTTGACGGTAATACATACCAAGTGGTGATGACTTGTTTGGTAATATCAGCTGCCCTTTGTTCTGTCCCGGTGCGGCACAGTGCCCTCGATTCATGGCCCTTTATGGTCCTGGCCTTTGTGCTGTATGCGTATACCTTGATGCCGGCACCGGCTTCCTACCAGGATTCTCTGTTCCCCTTTACTAATGGATATCTGTTTATTCAGATAGCGTCTCTGATGGCGGTTAGTTATAGCGTGCTGATGCTGCACCTGAGTCAGCGTCCCGCTTATCTGTTGTTGATGATAGTGGCCCCGATCAGTTTGTTTGGGATCAGCTATGCGATGTCGCCCGATGCAGCAAGTCAGTACCTGTATCCCGTTTTTGCAGTAGAGCTCGCACTAGTTGCCTTGGTCAGCTCAGTTGTTGCGTTCTGCACCAGATCTGCTGTGTATCGGGTCACGCTGACCATTCTGGCAAACGCCGCCATCACGCTGTGTCTGACCATGCTGCTGGATGCCGCCATGCTTACCCTGACCATTGCTATTCAAATTGCCAGCATGAGCTATCTCAGCCGTAAATATGCAGTTGAATTACCGGTGTGGCTTTATAAGGCTGCGCTTATCGTGGTAACGGCCCGGCTTTCGTTTGCTCCTTGGTTAGCGGATTATGCGCAAGAGCAGATTTTCTCTATGCACTGGACTGCCATTATCTACCCTGCTGTATTAGCCATTCTCTGGTTCTCGCGACACTACAATGCTTCGCCCAGCGTGAAAACCTGGTTAGAAGGTGCCTTCGTGCATGTATGTGCGCTGTTGGTGACGACAGAAACCAGTTACTTATTGGTAGGGCATTATCCCAACTTTTTTGATTTGAGCTTCAAAGAGGCAGCTTTGCTGGCCTTTAACTGGTTATTGCTGGCTGCGGTCTACGTTTGGCGTGCACAGCATGTGGGCTCTGCAACTAAGCTTTACCAGGCCTTTGCTGCATTGCTGGTGGTGGGCTTCGCTTTACTTCATATGGACATTTCATTTGTCAGTAATCCCTTTGTGGAGAGAGTGCATACCGGTGACGGATTGTTACTCAATTGGCTACTGATACTGTGGGCGTTACCAATGGTGGTGATTGGCGTTTTGCATCAACGCTCACTGGTCCCTGCACGCCTCAACATCCCATCAAAAGTAGTATTGGGTTTTTTTGCCGTGTTCTACATCAATGGACTTATCCGGAATATTTACCAGGATGGCCAGCTTCTTCTTGATGGCACTATGCCCCAATCTGAACTGTATACCTATTCTATAGTGTGGCTTCTGATAGCAACCGTTATGGTCTTTCTGGGGCAGTACCTGAGAAGAGCAAAAGTAAGCAATTTAGGCTTCGCGATACTCGCGGTCGTCATATTAAAAGCCTTTTGGGTAGATATGGCTAATCTCGAAGGACTATACCGGGCTATCTCGTTTATTGGCCTGGGTTTGAGCCTGGTGGGTATAGGCTGGCTGTATCAAAAGCTCAACTTTGAAAGGCTGGCCGTGAGTGAAAACTAAAGGCAGAACGTTGGCCATAGCCGGCAAAAATAACCGAGACGGCATTTTCCAGCAGATTCTGAATAGCTGCTGATAATACTTTTAGCATCGTCGCTGTTTTTTCAGCTTATTGCAGCTTTAAAAACCCGTTGTGCAAAGCTTACAGACTAAACCCCGACAGTTGCAAGCCCAGCACCAGGTGGGCCCAGCTGACACTCAATTGCTGGACAACGGCACACTGTGGCGCTTGCCAGTTATAGTTGATGCAATATTGCATCAGCTGCGCCGGGACATCTTCCCGCACGCCAATAGCGCCTAAAAAAGTCAGGTTGCGCAACGCCAGGGTCTCAAAGGCATATTTGGTGTCACCATTCCAGGTCATTCCCAGCCAAGCTTTGCGGTTAACCACTAATCCATCGAACCGCTGAAACGGTGTCAGATAGCTCCACTGCGGATCGGCAGCCCATTGGGTATCGGCATACTGCTGACTAATCCAGGTTTCAAATTGCACGGACAAATCCTGGGCCTGCATCACCGAGTCGGTCTCCTCCAGCATCACATACATCCAGATCGGTAATCCTGCCTGGCTAAAGGGCAGTGTCACCTGCCAGGGTTCACCTGCTCTGGGGCTGAGCACCGACGCTGCGGGCACCACCAGGGTAGCGCCGGTATTAACATCCTGATAAATGTCGTACTGAAATGCCAGTGGGTTAAACATGGCAAACGCATTTGCCAGTTGGCTAAGCCCCAGCTGATCATCGGCAGAGTCCATCAGCTGAGCCAAATTACGGGTACGCACTTTAACCAGCCTGACATCGCCGAACTGCACTTCCTGGCCCATTTGCGCTGCCAGTTCCGCCGCAAAGAGTTCACTGGTGCCCGCGCTGCCCGGTAGCTGGCGCTGGGTACTCTGTCCGAGTCTGGTTAATTGTGCGGCCGGGATCCCCCAGCTTATATTGAGTGCGCCCTCTTCCAGGCCGCCATTACCTATTGCAACCACTACGCCTTTGCTATCGAAAATGGGCGCGCCGGATAAACCAGGCAGCAGGCTTTCATTACCAAGCTTAATAACCTCAAGGCCGGGATCCGGATAGCCATTTTGCTGCAATTTAGCCAGCACCTTAGCCGACACATTGTCTTTCAGCCGCCGGCCACCATAACGTTGCTTAAACGAAAAACTGTTAATCTCCGGCGTATTCAGCGGATAGCCCAGCGCATGGATCTCATCTTCTATGGTAGGCAGCTGATGACTTGAACGAAGCGGCGAAACGGGCGGCGGGTCCTTAATCCTGAGCAGCACCAGATCAGCCTCTTTAAGCACCCGTTCGACACTGGCACTGCGACTGATCTTCGGCTTAGCATAATCGACAATGATCTGCTTACTGCCATCAACCACATGCAACGAGGTTACAATCAGCTCGGCCGACTGCCAGACAAACCCGGTCGCCGCATGACCAGTATCAACGGTGCGTACTTTTACTACTGACGGTCTGACCTGATCGAACGTTTGCTGAAGCTGGGCGACAGTCACCCCCGATACCATCAGCAGAGCGCCGATCACAAGCTGGATTTTCATGGGGCCTCCACGCTGCAGGCCAGCGCCCAGCTGGCGGCTAACAATAACCGGGCTTGTTCCGGCGACAGGGTGACAGCAATAGCGGCCACGTCTGCCCATGCTCCCTGTTGCAAAGACCAGGCATTTAATAACTCGGCGTTATCGCTATACCCGCCCGGTGCCAGATCCCGGCAGGTTTCGGCGTCAGCTGCATACAACACCGCTGCTTTGCCCTTTAACACCTGCGGCTCAAGTTGTGCGCCGTCTGGCTTCAGGCCCAGTTGCCGGTAGGCGACCAACTCTGCAGCCTCCCGTTCACTGAACCCTATTGCAGTCCACAGCCGGTGCTGCTCCATCGCAGAGGGCGCCAGGCTATCATGAGTACGCACCATTAACGCCACAATCACCGAAACCGTCGCAAAGAAACCAAAAGCACCGATACGCCAGGGCCGCGCACCAATTTTTTCACTGGCCGACACCAGCCCAAGTGCCGCAGCAAGGATCGCGACAATGCCTACCACCAGCTCTGCCACCACCTCGTTGGCGGATAACCCCACCAGGGTCCCCAGCAGCACACCAATGCCTGCACCGCAGAACAGATCTGCCGCAACCGAAGGTGAGCCTTGATTTGCCATGGGCATGCGCCCCGCAAGTAACTGAGCGGATAAAAAGAAATATAGCAAGCTGGCGCTGCAATGCCAGCCAAACGGTAAATTTCAGAGACAGGGAAAGGTAATAAAAAGACTGACCCTTCGGGCGGTCACCTGACCATTAACTGGAGCTTTGTTTTCACCCGCTCTTTTAACAGCCTAGACAGCGAAACAGCAATACTGCTGCGTGCCAGTGAAATAATCCCCAGACCGCTAATTTATCTGGATGAAGCCAACACTTCTTACGAGTTTGTCGCCGCTAAGGCTGATGTAACGGCCGTGCCCGCGCCGGGAACGCTTATGCTTAGCCTGTTTGGCCTTGTGGCACTGGCATTTCGCAGACGTAAAACCGGATAAATACAAAGCGTGGAATTTAGCAGAATATCTGGTTAAAACCGTGAACGCCTTGCTTAAGGGTCGCGGTTAAATCATCTGTTACATCACGTTCTACAAAAGCGTACTGTAAACCGGCAACCGAGGCTGCGGCTTGTGCTCGCGTAAAATCAATCACGCCTTTGCCAAGGTTGGCAAAGTTGCCATCCGCTGTCATGTCTTTTAAATGCCAGAGCGGAAAACGGCCCGGATAGTGATGAAACAAGGCCGTCACATCAACCTGCATTTTTGCTGCCCAGTAAAAATCAATTTCCATTTTTACCAGGGAGGCATCAGTTTGGCTCAGTAACATGTCGTATGGCCGAACGTTATCGATTACTGAAAACTCAAAATCGTGGTTATGGTATGCCAGGGTTATTCCAGCAGCCTGACATTGCTCGCCGACCCGGTTGAGCTTTGCTGCCAGTTGCTGATAGCCAGCTAAGCCATTACCGCGCTCAGCGTCAGTCAGGTACGGCATAACCAGATAGCGATGTCCCAGCGCCAATGCATCATCTAACACCCGGTTGGTTTCGTGTAACAACGGCTGTAACATCACGTGCCCGGCAGGCGCTGATAAGCCAAGTTCGCCAAGCCATGTTGCAATTTGCCCTGCCGGCTTGCCAAACAAGCCCGCAAACTCCAGCTGTGTATATCCCAGCCTGGCCAATAGCTGCAGCGTGTTTTGTACATCTTGCTGCATTAAACTTCTGACGGTATAAAGCTGAATACCCGGTTGAACACCTGCGCAGGCAAAGGCAAGTTTACCGGCAACCCCTGAGCCCAACACCAGCCCGGCACCCGCCAGCACCTTAATAATATGGCGGCGCCGGCCATCAACCAGACTGCCGTTTTGCCAATCAGCATTGCGCCGCGATAACTCACTGTTCATCGCAAACCCCAAACCTTTGCACTGTGTCGTTTACTGCATAGAATGTAAGCCAATTAAATTTCCCTCAGTATCGCCGACAACAGCACAAAAACCGTGATCCCCGATAGACATTTTATGCTGATGAACACTGCCACCATGTGCTACAGCGCGATCTGCCGTTACTCCGCAATCATCGCAACCAAAATACACCAGGGTACCACCACTGCCAGGCGTATACCCTGCCATCTTAACCAGGCTGCCGCCAGCTCCGTAATAATTCATGCCATTTTCTTTGTCCATTGGAAAAAACCACATGTCCATTTCCATCTCTGGCGTGGGTGATGGCATCTGCACCAGCTCAATTTCAAATAGCGCCTGATAAAAAGCTTTGGCACGCGCCATATCGTTTACGTAAATTTCAAAATGCACTACCGGGTTATGTTTCATTGACTCGCTCCTGGTCTGTCAGAATTAAAGTGATCATAAGTTACATAGCCGTGGCCTATGGCCCGGCATCAGCGGAAATGCTGCAGCAAAGATAGCAGTGACCAACTTACTTTACGTAGTCGGATAAACAATATGTAGATCGACAATGAGCGGAAATAACACGAAAAATGACTATCGCTTAGGTATTCTAATGAATTTAACTTTCAGGAAGTATTGGTGCCTAGGGTCGGACTCGAACCGACACGGAGTTTCCCCCGGCGGATTTTGAATCCGCTGCGTCTACCGATTTCGCCACCCAGGCAATGAGGGATATTTTGAGGTAAACGCCTGCATTATACGGTGCTGCTAAAGCTTGGCAAGTGCTTTTATGACACTTTGTTTTAATTGGTATTTAATTGCACAAATAACCAGCAGCAGCGAAAAAAGCCCGGCGCAGGATCGTAAAAAAACCTCGCCGTGTTAAACTTGGCCAAGTTTTGATACAGGACACAGTTATGCTTGCCAATGCCCCCCGTGCCGGTTTTGCCCGCCGTTTAGCGGCAATAATTTACGATATTCTGGTGTTAGCGGCCCTGGTAATGCTGGCTGCCGGTATTGCGATGCTGCTGGTACAGCTACTGGCCTGGGCCGGACTGATTAACCTGAGCGGTTACACTGATATTGCAGATTATTTAAATACCGGGCTGCGCCGCTGGCTGTACTTCAGCTACCTGGTGGCGGTGATATTAAGCTTTTATGTGTATTTCTGGTGCAAAGCCGGCCAGACCCTGGGTATGCGGGCCTGGCGGATAGTGGTGGTTAAGCAAAACGGCTTGCCACTTAGCCCGCGGCAGGCACTGGCCCGGGCATTGCTGGCGTTATTTGGTTTAGGTAACGTCTGGCTGTGGCTACGCTGGGGTAAAGGCCTGGCATTACAGGACCAGCTTACCGCCAGCCAGATGGTGGTGATTAGTAAAGAACACAGTAAAAGCCTGAATGTGCATAAAACCGCTGGCTGATAGCTACACCTTTTTGCGCATCAGATACACCGCCAGTGCCATAAATAGCAAGCTGGGCAGCATGGCGCCGGCCAGCGGCGGTAACTGATACACCAGTGCCAGTGGGCCAAACAGCTCGTTACTCATAAAAAAGCCAAAACCGGTTAAAATACCGAGCAGCACCCTGGCCGCCATGGTCACACTGCGCAGCGGCCCGAAAATAAAACTCAGCGCCAGTAACAGCATGGCCGCAACTGACAGGGGCTGCAGCACTTTACGCCAGAACGCCAGCTCATAGCGGCTGGCTTCCTGATCATTCTGTTCCAGATAATCGACATACTGCGCTAAGCCGGTCAGGGACAACATTTCAGGTTTAATGGTCACCACCCCCAGTTTGTCGGGGCTTAAACTGGAGCGCCACTGCTGCTCTGCCACGTTGTTCTGTATCACCCGCTCTGGCGTGAAAGTCAGTTCGGTGACATTCTCCAGCTGCCAGCTGTCGTTGCGATACACTGCACTACTGGCACTGATCACGGTTTCCAGCTGCAGATCTTTGGCAAATTTATAGACGGTCAGGCCGGTTAAATTGCCAACATCATCGACTTCTTTAATATTAACGAAACTGTCGCCATCTTTGGCCCAGACGCCCTGGCGGGCAGCAAACAGATTACCATCGGATATTGCTTTAATTCTGAGCTCCCGGGCGGCACGGTCGCTTACCGGTGCCCCCCACTCGGCGACCGCCATTACCACCAGCACCATCACAATGGCTGACTTCATTACCGAATTAATAATATTTAAGCGTGATAAACCGGCCGCCTGCATAACGACCAGTTCACTGTTGCTGGCCAGCATACCCATACCGATTAACCCGCCAATTAACGCTGCCATCGGGAAAAACAGCACCACGTCACCTGGCATGCTATACAGGGTAAACAAGGCGGCATGCACCATGTCATAATAGCCGCGGCCAATAGAACGCATCTGATCAATAAACCGGAACAGCGCCGATAACACAATAAGAACACTCAGGGTAAGCGCTGAGGTGGCCAGAATAGTGCGGCCGATGTATAAATCGAGAATCTTTAACATATCAGGCGCGCCCCGCTATCCAGGCACGGAACCGCTGGGCACCAGAGCGGTTTCGCAGGATTAAAAACAGTCCCAGCAGTAACGCGCTGCCATGCAGCCACCACATACCGAGTTCAGGTGGTATCTTGCCATCTTCCAGTGCCGAACGGCCAATAATCAGTAATGCATAGTAACCCAGGTACAGTAATAATGCGGGTAACAAGCGGCCAAACTTACCCTGACGCGGATTCACCCGGCTTAGCGGCACCGCTATAAGAGTAAGAATAGGGATTGATAACGGGATGGCAATCCGCCAGTGCCATTCTGCTGCGGCTTCGGTGCTTTGCTGCTGTAACAGCAAGGGCGTGGATAAGCTACTGAGTTTACGCCGGCGCTGCTCGACTTGCTGCTCGCGCAACTGAATTTGATAGCGGCCAAATTCGGTAACCTCATAAGCTGGCGAGCGGCCATCACCGGCATAGCGACGACCCTGCTGTAATTCCAGCATCTGGGCACCTGTTCCAGCATCCTCACTGACAGCACCGGTTTGGGCGTAAACAATAGCATGGCTGGACCGCTCGCCACTTAGCTGCGTTTGTGCAACAAATACCCGCGATAAATTATTGCCGGAACGGCTGATATCCTGCACAAAAATAACGGCCTGCTCATTGGCGGTATGCTGAAAACGACCGGGTACCAGTGAAAACAAGCCGACATTACTGTCTGCTTTTTCCAGTAACTGATACTCGCGCTCAGTCGCCCACGGACTGAGATAGAGCGTGACACCGCCGGCTAATATTGCCATCACAACCGACAATAACAGGGTCAGCCGGGTAACATACCACTCGCTGACGCCGGTGGAGTGTAACACCGTCATTTCACTGTCGGCATATACCCGGCCATAAGCCACCAGAATACCTAAAAAGGCACTTAATGGCAGAATAATCACCGCCAGCTGAGGTAACTTCAGGGCAACGATGCTCATCACCAGCTGGCCCGGTAAATCGCCTTCAGAAGCGTCAGCCAGAATTTTAACAAAGCGCTGGCTGATAATAATGCTGGTCAGAATAACAAAGACAGCCAATTGGGCCCGTAATACCTCCCCAATCAGATAGCGAAAAATAATCAAAAATGCCCCCTAAAACCTGTCTTTTTGCTGGAAACCTGGCAATTTTTAAGTAAACTTGATATTTATAGCAATTATTATCAGGCA
>NZ_JAWVZF010000049.1:0-16930 GCF_033722355.1 Arsukibacterium sp.
AAATGAGGCAAAATAGAGGTTAATTCTGTTCGGTAACCTTCAGGATCCGTTTGCTGCAACTCCAACAGGTATTCTTTATCTTCCTCTGCAGCAAGTTCGATAAATAACGCCTGCTCCCATGTGTCGCCGCCATCTGTTGTGGTATAAAACAAACCATAAGCGCCAACAGCAATGCCACGTTGGTTATCACGGAAATACACATCAAGCAGCGGTTTATCCTCTTCCGGTATAAACTGTTGCAACTGCCAGCTGCTGCCACCATCACGGGTTTTAAGAATGACGGCATCATGCCCTACCGCCCAGCCATGTAACTCATCGGTAAAATGGACAGCGGTAAGCATACTTTGTACAGGGACGATAGCCTGCTGCCACTCATTGCCATCAGGACTTAGCAGAATATGCCCACGTTCTCCGACTGCCACGAAAAATTTATTGTTCACCTTTTGTACATCGGTTAACAGCGACTTTTCAGCAAGCGGCATAATATAAGCTGCCTTAGCCTCTTCGAAAGCAATGTCGTCAGCGAGCGCTTCATGAGCTATACCACTTAGTAATACACAAGCACAGGCCAGAAAAAGTTTATTGAACATAGGCAGCGTAACTACTCTTTTTTGAATGATTAAATAAATAAATTGCTGTCAGCAAACACGTCCGGACAGCAATCACCACTAAAAAAAACGGCCGGCTAATGCCAGCCGTCTCGCTAACACAATTTGTTAACGGGTACCCTCACGACGCAACGCCGCTGGGGTAAAGTCGTTATCAGATAGTGACACTGAGAAGTCATACATTCTGTCTTCGTTATCCAGACCGATTGCAATATAACGGCGGGAATTCAGATCATGATACACTTCCAGCGTACTCCAGTGGGTCGGTACTTCATAATAGTTCAAGCCATGCGCTACCGCTACCCGATACATGTCGCCACGGTTATCGTACAAGTCAGCGATATGGATCTGCCAGCTATCTTCATCTATGTAGAATACCCGCTTGCCATAGACGTGACGAGTCCCGTCTTTCAGTGTCGCTTCGACCACCCATACCCGGTGCTTTTCCCAGCGGACATAGTCGGGATTAATATGACCGGCCATCAGAATATTGTCATATTTGAGCTGGTCACTGTGCAGTTTGTAATCGTTATAAGCGATATACATTTCCTGCTTGCCTTTCAATTCCCAGTTGTAGCGATCCGGTGAACCGTTAAACATATCAAAGTCGTCTGTGGTGCGCAGACCATCAGAAGCCGTACCTGGCGCATCATAGGCCACATTTGGTGCCCGACGAACCCGACGCTGACCGGTATTGTATGTCCATGCTTGACGTGGGGTTGCCACCTGATCCATCGTTTCATGCACTAACAAAGCCGTACCTGCCAGCCGTGCCGGAGACGTCACACTTTGCTTGAAACGAAACAGAATATTTTCCGCTTCTAACGCATCAGGCGTGGCTTCCGGATGAGAATATTTGAACATGATTTGTTCATCAAAACCGATCACGGTATAAGCGCCATTTGAGGTAGGTGCTGCCTGCCCGCCATTACGGCTGGCTGCAACGCCACGATATCGGACAATATGGTTCCAGATTGCCTCCAGGCCGTTGGCCGGAATAGGAAACGGAATACCAATAGCCGCGTTAACCAGACCATTGCCACCCTGAACTAATTCTGCTTCTGTCGCAATCAGTTTAGTCGCATCGTAAAAATACTGTGGGAATGAGGCACTGCGACGAGTTGGATAAACATTCATTCTGAAAGTATCAGGATAAATGTCAAACAACTGCATAATGCCAGGACTTAAAAACTGCCGGTATTCTGCTACGTTTGACTTATCAATCGTCAGCAGGATCTCATCAGTGGCAAATGGGTCTATATGATGGTCACCTGGGCTATAACCTGGCGGAGGTGTGGTTATTCCGCCAGTCCATGCCGGAATACTGCCATCAGCATTACCCGCTTTTTCAGCCCCAATCGGGGTTAATTCATTACCTAACCTGGCTGCTTGTTCCGGCGTAATTTTTGCCAGAGCACTGCAGCTCACTATCAGCGCAATTGCAGAAGATAATAGGGTGAGTTTTTTCATAATCGGCTCTCGTCCCTTAAATAGAGTATTTAATATTAAAAGATACAAAATCGCGGTCGGCTACGTTGTTGGTCGTTCCCACTCCGCCCCAGAACCAATTGTAAGACAGCTCAGCTGACCATTTGCTTAAGTAGTCAAAACTGATTGCATAGGCAGCTGACTTTCTGTCTTCAACAAACATAAACAGTGGATCGGGTGTAATACCATTTACGTCATGCGAAAAAACAACCCGCTGTGACATGTTTACGCCGGCAAAGATGTTGTTATAGTCGGCCTTAGCCAGTATCCGGTAACCCCAGGCAGAAGCGGTTGGGAACGGGTTGGTTTCAGGACCATCAGAAATGCCGGTGTGAAGCCCCTGAGACGGGCCATTTACACCAATTAGTGGTGCGCCGCTGCGATCGGTTCCCGGACCGTTTAACCGCAGTACATCCTGCGATGGCATGTCACCAATCCGGATGCCGCCCACTTCAGCCAGCATGGTAAAGTTATCAGCTGCAAGCCAGGCTGTCGGACCAAACAAATGGGTAAACGTCATCTGAGCTTGCAGCGTGTCACGTAAAATATAACCCTGTGCTGGATCGCCTGGTTGAACTTTTTCGCCAATTTCTCTGCCAATCTGCGAAATGCCAGCTAAATCAGGTCTGATGCCGGCATTGGCCAGCTGCTCAGGCATACCAGCATACAAAATTTCAACATCATCAATTTGTAACGGATCATCCTGTCGGTAAGCTATTTCACCCGCAACTGAGGTAGTGCCAATTGTGGTGTTGAAACTGAAACCATAAAGTTTGATATCTTCCGGATATTCCAGCTTACCTTTCGAGAATGCCTGTAAATTGTCGATATTATCGATCGACAAATTACCTGCCTGCTGTGCTAAGTACATGATGTCCTCAGAAATAGCAGCAGAACTGAAATCAGAGGCGACACCGGAAATGACCGGTACCCGACTATGGTAATTCATGTAATAAAGGGCAAATTCAGTATCATTTAATTCCGGAGCAAAATATTCAATTTTCAAGCCATACTGACCGCCATCTTTTGGCTCAATTCTGCCATCAGTTCCCGTCGGACGTAACGCCACTTTGGTTGGATAGGCCAGATAAAGCTGTGCGGCTGTGGCCGGCGCCAGTTGACCGGCAGCCACCGCTGCACCAATACCATTTAAGTTTTGCAGAAGATAAGCCAGATCTATGTCAGGGTTACCGGAAAAACCCAGCTGAATATTCTGAGCATAACCGCCTCTGCCAGCAAAATCGTTGGTAGAAAAATAGGTGCCCGGAGGTGGCAGATAGCTTTCCTGCCAAGAATACTGATAAAACATTTCTGTTGACAGGTTATCTGTCAAGCCTACTGACAGCGTGATCATGCCGGTAGGAATAAAAGCTTCTTTTAAGTCGGCACCAGGAGCGCGCAGTATTCCGACATCGACCGGGGTAATGTTGATGCCATGTGGAATAAAGGTACTCTCGCCCCAACTTAATACCTGATTACCAACCCTGACGGTAACCGGATTCATCCCATCGTTAAATGAAAAATTACCGTACAGATAGGCATCTAAAATTCTGAAATCTTTACAGGCAAGTTCACTGGATTCAGAGTCTGCACATGGGTCTACCTGCTGACCACTTAGTGGATTGCTATACGCGAAGTCACCATCATTCAGGGCAAAGTCGTAGAAATACATAAACCGGCTAAAAAAGCCGACATTGTCGTGAGTTATTGATAATTCGTGTAAGCCTTTAAAAAGGCTGGAAAACATATCACCACGATCGAAATTAAGATTACCGGCATCGCCATTACTTGAATAAGCACCTGGCTGAGCCCAGATATCTGCAGGCGGATAAATAACATTAGTGGCAGCGTTATAACCCGTCCAATCAAAACGCGGGTGATTAACTTTCGCTATTGTATCCCAGTCCCTGTCTTCGGTGCGGACACTGGCGCCATAAGAAAAGGTTGAGTCAAATACAACCTGGAAATTGCCAACATCAAAGGTAGCTGCTTGAGCAGGCACAACGGACAGTGCCAGTAATGCAGATGCAACCCCTAAGGCTAACGGACTTTTATAAAAAGTATTAGGCCTTCTATTCATCTTGTGATCTCCCCCCTGTCCCTGCAGGTATGTTTTGTGTCTTTTTAATTATTATGCTGAACCAACTGCTCGGAGCTCAGCTTGCATCACAGAAATAATTACATCATTTTAGGGTGTTAGCAAGGCTTCTGCTTGCGTAAATCTGTTGATTTCTATTAAATTTTTACATGTTAAAGCGTCTGCTGTGACAGATTAAAGCGTTTTCAGTTTAATCAGTGACAGTTGTATCCAATAGTCACTTCATAAGCTAATGAAATTAAAGGTCAAACCAGCTGATACTGCAAGG
Organism: Arsukibacterium sp.; assembly: GCF_033722355.1. Classification (GTDB taxonomy): domain Bacteria; phylum Pseudomonadota; class Gammaproteobacteria; order Enterobacterales; family Alteromonadaceae; genus Alishewanella. The sequence goes on from NZ_JAWVZF010000049.1 coordinate 4,463, forward strand.
CTTTGTTTTAATCTTGCGTTTAAAGTAATAGCTCTAATTAATTTTTTCCAGCCGCTCAAACGCGCCTGCAGCAGTCAGCGTCAGTCGGAAGCGCCCCCGCAGCCCCAGCTCTGAAAAAAAGGGTTGGAAATGCTTCAGACCAAGCTGGATCCGTTCACCGGAATCTGCTGTTACCACCACATAGCGAATGCTACCCTGGTAATACAGCAGACATTTTTCACGTGCCAGAAAGGCATTGAATAGATACTGGCGTTTCATACTAAACTTTTAGATATTTTTTCGTATAAATCATTGCTCAGACTTGGGGTGGCAGCAAGTCGCTTTAACTCCGCCAGCATATGCTGGCGACGTTGCTCATCAAACCGTTGCCAGGACAGCAGCGGTGTAATTAATCTGGCAGCCACCTGCGGGTTTATCGGATCCATCCGGGCGATTACCTGCCCCAGACAACGATAGCCCTGGCCATCAGCACGGTGAAACTGCTCTGGATTTCGCATACTGAAAGCACCAAATAAAGCCCTTACCCTATTCGGATTTTTCCAGCTGAAGAGTGAATGAGTGGTCAGTTTATTCAGATTAGCAAAAACCTCACTACCAGGATCGGTCGCCATCAGTGCAAAGTATTTATCCATTACCTGCACGTCATGCTGCCAGTTGGCCGCAAAATCATCAGCGAGCTCAGTAAAAAAGGGTAGCCCAGCCTGCTGGGCCGCAGTCAGGGCAGCCAGCGTATCAGTCATATTATCTGAATTATGATAATGCGCCGACAGCGTCTTCGATTCCTGTTTATGATAAGCCAGATAACTGAGGCAGCGATTACGCAGCGCTCTTGTGCCAACAGCTGCTTCATTGTATTGATAGGGGCCGGTACTTAACGACTGATAGCAATGCAACCAATCTGGCAACAAGGCATTGGCTAATTGCTGTTTTATCCACCGCAAACCGGTGATAATCACATCAACCGGTATGTCCTGATACTGCTCAGCCAGGGTATCAAAATCAGGCAGGGTTAACAGTTCCGCGGTTAAGGCCCGATCGGGCAACGGCTGTTGCAACCACTGGCGCATTATCGTTAGCAGTGCAACCGGCAATTCCAGTGATATTTCCGGCTGGTGCACTTTATGGCGAATTAGGTTTGACCAGAAAACCTGCATTGCATCCCACCTGGCAAAACCATTGCTGGCTCGCTCTGCGATAAGCAGCAATTGCGCTACCTTGTAGTCCTGCTGCAATTTTACCGGCGCAGAGAAATTCTCCCAAACTACCACCGGCTCACTAGTTATCTCAGAAAACGTAAAACGTTCAGTATCCCGGCTAAGTTTAATAAGATGCTGCTGGTTTACCTTACCATCCTGGCTTAATAACTGTATCTGGAGCGGAATAAGCAGCGGCTGCTTGCCGGGCTGGTCTGCTGTCGGCTGATGCTGCTGAGTGATATCCAGTTGCAAAGTGGCAGTATTATTGTCGTACTGTTGCCTGATACTTACCAACGGCGTACCTGCCTGGCTGTACCACAGCCGGAACTGGGTTAAATCTGTATTGTTTGCATCTTCCATCGCGCTGATAAAGTCATCACAGGTGACCGCCTGGCCATCGTGGCGCTGCAGATAGCACGCCAAACCGCGGTTAAAACCCGTTTGACCAAGCATCGTCTGCAACATTCTGATAACCTCTGCCCCTTTATCATAGACGGTAACAGTATAAAAATTATTCATTTCAAGTACTTGCTCAGGCCTGATCGGATGAGCCATGGGGCCTGCATCTTCGGCAAACTGAGCAGTTCGGATCAATTTTACCGCATCAATCCGGTTTAATGTGGCAGAGCCCATATCGGCACTGAATTCCTGATCACGAAATACCGTCAGGCCTTCTTTCAGACTAAGCTGAAACCAATCGCGGCAGGTCACCCGGTTCCCGGTCCAGTTGTGAAAATATTCATGGCCAATAATAGATTCAATATTAAAATAATCTTTGTCTGTGGCGCTGCTATCATCGGCCAGTACATATTTACTGTTAAACACGTTGAGCCCCTTATTTTCCATGGCCCCCATGTTAAAAAAGTCGACCGCCACCACCATATATACGTCCAGATCGTATTCCAGCTGATATCGGTCCTCATCCCAGCGCATCGCACGCTTTAACGCGGCCAGGGCAAACTGGCCTTTGCTATGCTGCCCTGGTTCAACAAACAATTGCAAGCTCACTTCCCGGCCACTTTGGGTAATAAAAATGTCGGTCAGACAATCAAATTTGCCGGCAACTATCGCGAACAAATAACAGGGTTTTGCAAAAGGATCATGCCAGCTCACTTTCGATTTACCATTGGCCAATATTTCCGAAGCGGTATTGTTGCCGTTGGCCAGCAGATAAGGAAATTGCTTTTTATCAGCAATAATGTGGGTGGTGTACTTACTCAACACGTCAGGCCGGTCTGGGAAAAACATAATCCGGCGAAAGCCCTCTGCCTCACACTGTGTACAGAAAATGTTATTTGCCAGATACAACCCCTCTAATGCGGTATTTTCAGCCGGATTAATCAGGGTGATGACCTGCAGCTCAAATGCAGTGGGAACATCAGCGATAACCAGCTGGTCTGCGGTTAACAGATACTGCTGCGGCTGTAATTCAACGCCGTTAACAGCAAGATACAACAATTCCAACTGCTGACCGTCCAGCACCAGTGGTGCCCCAGCGGTATGAGCAATAACCTGCATTATGGCCGTGACCCGGGTTGCTTCAGCAGCCAGCTCGAAAGTGAGCTCAATGTCAGGAATTGAGAAATCGGGTTGCCGGTAATCGGCCAGACGCCGGCTGGTACGGGCTGAATTACTACTCATCGTTGCTCCCTGAATGCGCTAAAACAAAGTTAAATTCAGACAACAATCTGAATTTAACTAACCATAGACCAAATTGTTATTTTCGCTTTTGGGATGACTGCAAATCTGCCGGGGGGGTCAACCGCAGAATTTTTATTCCCAAATAAGCATAAATGATTGACAACATTGGGTTAATTAAATTGAAAAATGCGTAAAAGGCATAATCCAGCGGGCTGACACCAAGCACACCATGCATATAGGCACCGCATGTATTCCAGGGGATCAACGGACTGGTAATCGTGCCGCCATCCTCCAGCGAACGGGATAAATTTACCGGTGCCAGACCACGGCGTTCATATTCCTCTTTAAACATCCGGCCTGGCATTACAATTGACATATATTGGTCGGCAGTCAGTAAGTTTGTCACAAAACATGTCGCAATGGTGCTGGTAATCAGCGAACCGGTACTGCGGGCAAAAAACAATATGGACTCAACAAATTTTCGCAGTAACCCTATTTTTTCTATCGTAGCACCAAACATCATTGCACAGAACACCAGCCAGATGGTGTTGAGCATGCTTGCCATACCACCACCGCTTAGTAACTCATTCAGATTATTATCGCCGGTTTCAACCGCAAAGCCGGCGTAAAATGTATGCCAGACCAATTTTAATACTCCGATAAACGCAGGCAGCGTGTTGTCAGTCAGCCGGGCCAGTAAATCCTGCTGGAAAAATACGGCCCAAATGGCTCCTAGTAATGCTCCAATAAAGACTGTTGGGAAAGCAGGTACTTTTTTAACTGCCATCGCCAGTAATACTAACAGTGGCACCAGCGACACCAGGCTGATTGAAAAGTGCTGTTGAAGTACCGAACTTATTTGTTTAATCCTTGCGAAATCAGCGGCAATATCGGTGTTAAAACCAATTATGGTAAACAAAACTAACGCTAGCAGATAACTTGGCACCGTCGTCCACAACATATGCCGGATATGGGCGAATAATTCTGCACCAGCCACTGCCGGCGCCAAATTAGTGGTCTCACTTAACGGTGACAATTTATCGCCGAAATAAGCACCGGACACAATAGCGCCTGCTGTTATCACTGGTGATAACCCTAAACCGGAAGCCACACCAATCAGCGCAACCCCGATGGTTGCCGCGGTAGTCCAGGAGCTGCCGATACTCATCGCTACGATGCCGCACAACAGACAACTGGCAGCATAAAACCAGCTCGGATTTAATAATTGTAAACCGTAGTAAATTAAGGTGGGTACAGTCCCGGATAACATCCAAGTACCAATTAAAGCGCCTACCGACAGCAAGATTAATACCGCACCAAGTGATAACGAAATACCGTTTACCATGGCCTGCTCCATCACCTGCCATTTGTATCCGTTTTTCAGGCCAACCACAACTGCGACAGCGGTAGCAATAAATAATGCAATCTGATTCGGCCCATATGAGGAGTCATTACCGAACAGATAAACCGAGGCCGATAATAATATGATAAGGACGATAAGCGGCAAAGCAGCATCCAGAAAACTGGGATGTTTTTCAGTCATTAATAGTGCTCCAGAGGGCAAAGGCGCCTGAGGCGCCTTATATTGTTATTATGGATGATTAGATTTAAATGCCGGCACTTATAATGACCGGTAAAACATCAGCAAAATTATCACCGGGCAGACAAACCTGACATACCAGGGCCAGATCCGCCAGAACAAGCTGTGGCCGGCACCAGCATCACCTTTTTTCAGCTCAGCCAGAATATTGTCCCTATGCCACACCCAGCCAGCAAAAATACACAACATTAAACCCAGCAACGGCTGGCTGTATTGTGTGGTCAGCGCAATGACCAAACCAAATAATGTCTGGAAATTAAACAGGATCAGCACACTTAACGAAAATATAATGGCCGCAATCAGCCAGACGGCCTTGTTGCGGGCGACCTTGCGGTTCTCGACCACATAAGATACCGGCACTTCCAGCATAGAAATAGAAGAGGTCAGTGCAGCAATAGACATTAGCAGAAAAAAAGCGCAGGCAACCAGCAGCCCGACAGATCCCATTGAGGTGAAGAGCGACGGCAATACTGTAAAGATCAGGGTATCTTCTGCCAGCAACTGGCCATCAGCTGAAAAAATTTCAACACCATTATGCAGAGCGACATACATCGCCGGAATAATCAGCAAACCAGCCAGTACCGCCACACCAATGTCGACCAGCGCTACTGCTGCCCCTAACCTGGGCAGGTTTTCTTTATGGCTGACATAGGAGCCGTAAATCAACATGGTGCCCACACCCAGCGACATCGAGAAAAATGCCTGGCCCATGGCACTAATTAGTAAATTGGGGTTGAGAGCTTCACTGAAATCAGGAAGTAAATACACTTTCAAGCCTTCCAGCGCCCCCTGCTGAGTCATGACGTAACCAAATAACAACAACATCAGGCCAAACAACGTCGGCATTAACCGGACTGACCACCGTTCAATCCCGTTTACCACCCCACCGCTTACAATGCCTACTGTCAGCAGCATAAATAAACCACAAAAAACAATATTTCGCGACAATGATGAAGAAACCAGCCAACTGGCAAGTTGATCCAGCCCTGCCAGACTGGCCAGCGCTTCCAGGGTATAAGCCAGCATCCAGCCACCAACAATGCCATAAAACGCCAGGATCAATGATACAGTGACAATCCCCCAGACCCCGACTGCGCGACCGGCTTTGCTACGCGAGATCTTCCCCAGCGCATCCACCACATTAGACTCGGTTGCCCGACCTATAAGTAACTCTGCCATCAATACCGGATAAGCCAGCAAAAACGCCAGAATCAAATACATCAGCACAAAAGCCGCGCCGCCATTACTGGCCACCTGAGACGGAAACCCCCAAACATTTCCCAAGCCGACTGCAGAACCAGAAGCGGCCAGGATAAAACCCAGCCTAGATGAAAATACACCCCGTGTTGTCATAGTTAACCTTTATAATTATTATTTGTTGGGCTGAGCCTAACAAAAAGCGGTAATGAATACCGCTTTTTTTGTCAGTTATTATTAACGTAAGACTACTTTTTCGCCAAACGACTCACCATCAGTAAATCAGCAGTAATACTGGCCGCTTCTTCAAGAAAAGGGTCCAGCTCGTTAATCAGCTCGGGCGCATCATCGACCGTGTCGACTTTCTCAAGCTCAAATCGTGCTAAACGTTCATTTAGCCGGCTCAGCTGTTCCGCTTTTTCCTTATCCCGTTCACTTACCCGGACAGCTTCTTTTAAAGAAACGGTTTTTTCTTCCTGGCGTTGTTTAAAGTCATTGATATCGGACAACAGATAAGTAAATTCCTGCTCGCCGCTAATCCGCCGCTGATGTTTTTCCCGAAGAACCGGTACCAGCTCCTGAATATCATTGACACTGGCAAAATTTGCCGGGGGGATAGAATCCCACGGTAAAGCATGCTGCTCTTTACTTTCGCCCCATTCTGCTGGATCAATCGCCGTTGGAAAATGGATATCTGGGATTACGCCCTGGTGCTGAGTACTGCCACCATTAATCCGATAGAATTTGGCTATGGTGTACTGTACGCTACCCAACGGCTCTTCAAACATATCGTATATTCGTCCCAGACCACGATGTTGCTGTACGGTACCTTTACCAAAAGTCTGCTCTCCGACGATAACTGCCCGGCCATAATCCTGCATGGCAGCGGCAAAAATCTCTGAGGCAGAAGCGCTGTAACGGTCAACTAACACCGTCAGTGGCCCTTCATAATAACTTATACCGTCGGTGTCAGGTGATTCAGTGACCTTGCCATCGCCCTGGCGGATTTGCACCACAGGCCCGCGGTCAATAAATAAGCCGGTCAGTAAAGTGGCTTCCTGCAGTGAGCCGCCGCCATTGCCACGAAGGTCAATGACGATGCCGTCAACTTTCTGTTCTTTTAACTCAGCCAGTAGTTTTTTTACATCTTCTGCCAGATTGTTATAAAAGCCCGGAATGCTGATAACGCCAATATTCTGCTCAAGCTCGTATAACTTCGGGTCCAGTACTTCCGCCTTCGCAGCACGATCTTCTAAGCGGATTTTATCCCGGACAATGGTGACAACCTCTGCTTTATTAGCCGCAATATCACTACCGCCTAATACCTGAAGCCGGACAGTACTGCCCTTAGGACCTTTAATTAAATCGACAACATCATCCAGCCGCCAACCTATCACATCAACGAAGTCTTTATCATCCTGAGCAACCCCGATAATTTTGTCTTTGGGTTTTAACTTCTCAGTCTGATCAGCCGGACCACCAGGCACCAGGCTCTGAATGACGGTATAGTCTTCTTCTGCACGAAGCACGGCACCAATGCCTTCCAGCGACAAATTCATTTCCTGCTGAAAACGATCGGCATTGCGTGGCGATAAATACGATGTATGAGCTTCAATAGCACGCCCAAATGAATTCATCACTAACTGAAATACATCTTCACTATTGGTCTGACTTAAGCGCTTCTGACTATTCCGATACCGTTTAGTCAGGATATCCCGGATTTCTTCGTCATTTTTGCCAGTCAGCTTCAGATTTAAAGCATCGAACTTAACCCGCTGCCGCCATAGCTCATCCATTTCCGCTTGATCTGCCGGCCACTGAGCATCTTCTCTGTCATACTGGTAGCTATCGTCTTTACTGAAATCAAAACCCTGCGCCAGCAAATTAATTGCATAATCAAAACGCTCAGCGCGGCGCTGCAACGTCTGATTAAACATGTCAAACGCAAAGTTTAAATTACCTTTGTTCAGCCCATCGTCAAACTCTTGCCGGTAGCGCTCAAAAGCCTCAACATCTGACTTTAATAGAACATTGCGATAATAATCCAGGTTTTTCAGGTACATATCAAAAATGCGACCTGACAGCTCATCGTTAAGCTGCACGGGAATATAATGGCCCCGGGTGAACAACGCTGTTATCCGTTTGCTGGCTGTCGCGTGATGAGAAGCCTGCGCCACAACAGGCAATACCAGACTTTCTTCAGATTTATCGGGCTCGGCATGAACTGCCAGAGCCATCATCAAACTTGCCGCTAATATGGATAATTTTTTCATAAGCTACTCTGCATTTTTCAGGCCTGATACAAACTGTCCCGGTGAGTTTTAACCACCATCCCGGACGAAAGCTGCACGGTCACATCGTCTTTATGCACTTCAAGTATGGTCGCTGTCATTGGCGACTGGCCCAGTTTAACCAGAACACCCGCCCCTACTTTAAGTTGCTCGTTCGCTATAGCATGTAAATCAGGTGCTGTTACCGGTTGGCTGACAGTCTTATTTACTGCTTTACTGCTTAGCTTAGTGTTGTTAGAGCTATTAGTTGCCGTTTTGTTCGGCTTTTTTTTGTAAGCAGGTTTGTCAGTCGCCGGTTTTGTTTTCGCTTTTTGTTCCGCTAATTTCGCTTTGCGTACTTCGGCTGCTTTCTGTTTACTTTCGGTTAAGGTACTAAGCGCATGATCGGCTTGTTGCTGATCAATTTGTTCACCCGGCTCTCCTTGTAAATTTACGCGGGCTACGCCGGGCTGGATTGCTTCCAGATAACGCCAACTGGATGTATACACCCGCAATGCCTGGCGTAACTGTGTTTTACTGACCAGATTATCTTGTTCAAGCTCTGCCGCAATGTCTTGAAAAATACCAATCTTTAATGGTTTTGCTGCACCTTTAACACTAAAACATAAAGGAAATTGCTGCGCCAGATAAGCAAGTACTTCTTTTACATTTGCCAGCTTTCTGGTGTCACTCGGGTTATCAGTAATTTTATGGTCTGACGCAGTGGTATCATCAGTGGTTAACGTTTCAGTGGAGGTTGTCATCAAAATTTCACTCTTCTTCATCTTCTGCACGGATATTTGCGTCAGCTGTATCATCAGCCTCAGCATCTTCAATACCCAGTTCAATTTGTTGCCGCATAAAGACCAATGCCCAGCCGGCCAATTCATGTTCATCAACATCGAGCAGCAGTGTATCTTGCCCCAACTGCTGCCACAGTTGCGGCATTATCCGCTCAATATGTTCAGTTGCCAGATCATCGGGTAACGCATCCCAGACAGTATGAATAATGCTGTTAATTTTGTCGGTTACCAGTTCTTCCTCACCATCCCAGTCACCGACTTCTGATTCATGCAATAAATAGTCCTGAACCGACAGCGCGTCTTTCATAACGGACCTGATAACCGCTGCTCAAGCAGCTCAACTAACTTGATTAAATATTGTTTGTCGATGTTGTCAAAGCGCGCTAGTTTCGGACTGTCAATATCCAGTACAGCAACAATATCACCGTTAAAACGTACCGGAATGACAATTTCTGAGTTACTGGCGGCGTCACAGGCGATATGGCCGTCAAACTGATGCACATCTTCTACCAGCTGTACGTCACCTGTAGCAACCGCCGTGCCGCATACGCCTTTGCCAACCGGGATCCGTACACAGGCAACCTGCCCCTGAAACGGTCCTAATACTAATTCACCAGCACGCATAATATAAAAGCCAGCCCAGTTTAAATCTGGCAGGCTGTTGAATAACAGCGCACTTAAGTTAGCCAAATTGGCTATAACATCAGATTCATCGGCGATGAGCGCCTGCGCTTGCTGCAGCAGCAAGTCATATTGAGTGTGTTTTTCACTAGACATTGGATTGCGGTTTCAACTTACCAGGTATTAAAGGCACTACATTACTTGGTTTGCCATATAATTTAAACCTTTTTAGTGTGAAAGACTGCCTCGACCAGCATGATTTCAGGACAGGCTTAATGAAAGTGCTGATAAATCATCCACAGCTGCTGTTCAACCAGAAAATTGTAAAGGATTAGCCGGATAATAACAGGTCGCAGTTTGCGGTTGATGCTCAAAAAACCGGGTGTCTTTATAAGGCAATTTCATAAAGCCCCCAACACCTTCCCCGGTGATCAGGGGTACCTTAGCCAGAATATTTTGCAACAATGTGGCGAATTCGGGTTCCGCTTCACTATCCAGTAGCCGATAATAACTATGAACCTTCATATAGAGCGCGGTAACTTCAAATATAATGCAACCGGTATGGCGGATCAGGTTTAGTCTGGCGATGTCGTCCATAATCATATCCGGAAGTACCAGTTGCTCATCAGGATCTTTGCCATCTTCGAAATAAGAATGTTGTTTACTCGCCTCTTCCTGACTTAAAACCGGCGCCGTCTGATAAGGAATTTTTGCATCTGCAGGAACCACAAAGGGGCGCTCTGAACTGTCGCGGCTGATATGTATTGTATTTCGGGCGTCAAATAAACACGCCTTAAATACCCCCAACTTACCAATAGCCCGCCCAAGGGTAACCACATTATTGACCGCATGACTGAAGGCGACTTTTAAATCACTGTTGTACAGGTTTAAACTTGAGTCAATATAAACACCATTTGCCTGCCAATGAATGGCCAGCCCCCCTACTACCGGGTATCTTGCTAAGCGGCCTACTGCAGCGATAAAGGCTTTTTCAGTCTCTCCCATACCCTCCAGATAATTCTTGTAATAGCGCTCTAACTGCACATCATCAACATAATGCAGATCCGCGTTTTCCTGATGTTCACGTAAAAACGATTTGCGGGACGAATAAACCACGGTATCAAGCTGCTGCCGCTGATTGCTGCACCACACCGGCAGCAAAGCGTCATCTGATAATATGGGTAAAGCTGGTAATATCAGCTGGCTCAGCCGGGGCATTCTGCTGATAAAGTAGTCACCTGCCTGTTGTCGTAATAACTCATCGTCAGCCAGCATACTGTCAAGCATCGTGGCAAACTCTACAGGCAACCCCAGACTGCGGGCCGGAATAGCCCGGCGGCCGAAGCGACAGGACTGCGCTGATGCCAGCGCATATAGCGTACTGGCCACGCCCTGCTCATCAAATCTCGGACTGGATAATGCACCACAGCGCTGCTCGGGCCCGATAAAATATACATCGCCCATTTTAGCATTGGATTGCTGCAAATCCGCTGACATCAGCTGCATCACGTTAGTGGCCAGATACTGGCCCTGGCTATCTAACTGTGCATGCACTGATGAGCCCCAGTCGATCAGACTTATTTTGCCAGTATCTTCATCAAATACCAGATTTGACGGTTTAATATCACCATGCACAATAGGGGCACTGTTGCCGTCAAGCTGTTGCTGGCGCAAAAACAATAACAGCCGGGCTAACTGAGCCGCAATATCGATAATTAACCTGACCGGTAAGCGGCCTACTCTGAGGCTATATTGCTCCAGATCCAGGCCTTTAGCCCGCCCCATCATTAAAATGCCCTGTTTTTTTATCACCTGGTAGGTAATATAAGCGGGTATAGCAGGATGCTTTACCAGCGACAACATATAAGCTTCATCGGCAAGCCGTTCCTGAATATGTTGGGCTAAGTTAATTCTGGAGAATTTAAATACATAAGACACGCCATCCTGGCCAAATCCTGCAAAAGCAAAGCCATAAGCGCCTTTACCGATAAGCTCTATCTGACGATAACCGAGCTTTTCCAACTCATCAATGCACAACGCTACCCAGTCTTTAAGCTTTTTAGCATCATTGGCATTTAATAAATATACCGATTGCTCTTCCGGTATATAGAAATTGCGCAGTGCAGTTTTATCAGATTTATCCGGCATAGCAGTCCTGAAAATTACGGCTGAGGTTTAATATTTACGCGATAACACAGCGTTGACTGGCCCAGTGCCTGAGGCGGCTAACATGTTCGCTCATTACCACTGACAGTGGCCGGGTTTCGGCCAGCTCAGCCAGTATGTGTTGCAAACTGAAACTTCCGCCAGCCATATGCATCCGGTAACTGGCACTGACTACCGCCTGCTCAAGCTCAGCCCCGGAAAAGCCCTGAGCTAACGCAACACACTGCTCGAGTTCAGTGTCAGTCAGGCTTAACTGACGTCGCTGTAAATGCAGCTGAAGTAGTGCTTTAATTTGCTGTTGATCAGGTAAATCGACAAAGAATATTTCGTCAAAACGTCCTTTTCGCAACAGTTCCGGCGCCAACTCCTCAATATTGTTGGCCGTGGCCACCAGAAATACCGGTTTATCCCGCTCGGCCATCCAGGTCAGCAAACTGCCCAACAATCGCCGGCTTACACCGTTGTCGCTATCACCGCCTGTCAGGCCTTTCTCAATTTCGTCAACCCATAGCACGCAGGGCGCCATCGCATCTGCCTGAGAAAGCGCCTGACTCAGGTTTTTCTCTGTCTCTCCAATATATTTATTATATAAGGCTGCCATATCCAGTCGCAGCAACGGGATAGACCAGGACCCCGCTATTGCTTTTGCCGTCAGGCTTTTTCCGGTGCCCTGGACGCCGGTAAGCAGAAGTCCTTTCGGGGTATCGCGGCCATTTTGCCTGAACGCCTGCTGCCGTTGAGTTAACCAACGTTTTAAATTTGGCAGGCCAATTACCTCGTCCAGGCTTTTAGTATCAAAAATCTGGCTTAAGACACTGCCGGTTTGCAGTAAATGAAATTTAGCCCGGTTGATTCTGGGTATATCAGCTTTGGTAACAGCACCGTCATCTGCTATTGCTTTGTAAGCTAAGCGCTTTGCTTCATCGAATGTCAGCCCATGCAGATTACTGACCAGCGCGCTGATGTCAGCGGGC
>NZ_JAWVZF010000050.1:0-16867 GCF_033722355.1 Arsukibacterium sp.
AGTGCCGCTAATGCCTCAGCAACCGTCTGACCTTTGCGGTAAACCTCTTTATAGGCCCGGCGGATCTCAAGCAAGGCATCACTGCTGAAACCCCGGCGTTTTAATCCTTCAACATTAATGCCAGCCGGCTGACAAGGTGCACCATGCACCATGACATAAGGCGGCACGTCTTTTAATACAATTGAGCCGCCGCCACAGAAACTGTGTGCGCCAATGTGGACAAACTGATGCACGCCGGTCATCCCGCCCAGAATAGCCCAGTCACCAACATGGACATGGCCAGCTGCCTGCGCGCCGCTGGCAAAAATAGTATGACTACCAATCACGCAGTCATGCGCGATATGGGTCGTATTCATAAACAAATTATGGCTACCAATAATGGTTTTGCCCTGATCCTGCACGGTCCCCCGATGCACAGAGCATCCCTCACGGAACACATTAAAATCGCCGATAATCAGTTCAGTGGCTTCGCCTTTATACTTTTTATCCTGACAGGCTTCGCCAATGCTGCAAAACTGAAAAAAATGATTGGCTTTGCCAATGGTAGCAGGCCCTTTAATCACGACATGTGGCTCTATGACACAGTCATCACCGATCACGACATCATGTCCGATATAGCTAAAAGGACCTACTTTCACATTCTGGCCAAGGCTGGCACTGCTTTCTATAACTGCTGATGGATGTATCACGTTATAACTCTCGTCTGGCGCACATTAATTCAGCTGTGCATACAACTGTGCCATCCACTTTGGCTTCTCCGTAAAATTTCCACATATTACGGCGCTCTTTTAAAAACTTAACGTCCAGTATCATGGTATCGCCCGGTACAACCGGTTTTTTAAAACGGGCTTCATCAATTGCGGCAAACAGATAAAGCTCATTTTCTGCCCGTTCAGTCACGGTCTTAAAACCGAGTATGCCGGTAGCTTGCGCTAACGCTTCCAGAATCAATACGCCCGGAAATATTGGCATCCCGGGAAAATGACCGGTAAAGATAGGTTCGTTGATGGTGACATTTTTCAGGGCGGTTAATGACTCACCCGGAGTGTAATCCAGTACTCTGTCGATTAACAGAAACGGATAACGATGCGGCAATAGCGCCATAATTTCCTGAACTTGCAGGCTATTAAGTTGATTGGCCAAAATTAATCCTCTGTCGATGGTTGTTGACCATCCTGACTTAAATGCTGTAATTGGTGTTCCAGCTGTTTCACCCTTTGGAATAACTGCTCAACCTGGCGCAGACGTGCCGTATTACGACGCCACTCAGCATTAGTTACGGCAGGCATGCCAGAAGAATAAACCCCTTTATCTGCTAATGAGCGGGTAACCATCGACATTCCGGTGATCTGTGTGCCATCAGCAATTTCAATATGACCATTAATACCAACGCCACCACCAATAATGCAATAGCGGCCCACTTTGGTACTGCCCGCGATACTGGCAGAACCTGCCATAGCCGAATGATCGCCAAGTTGAACATTGTGAGCTATCTGGCACAGGTTATCTATAATCACATTTTTACCGATGACGGTATCTTCAATTGCGCCACGATCGATTGTGGTGTTGGCGCCAATCTCACAATTATCGCCAATCAGCACAGTACCCATCTGGGGGATCTTCAGCCAGTTACCGGCTTTATTCGCAAAACCAAAACCATCTGAACCGAGCACTGCGCCACTATGAATGATACAGTTCATACCAATAACCACACGATGATAAACCGTTACGTTGGCCCATAACCTGCTGCCAGTACCAATTCTTGCGCCCTCACCAACCACAGTGCCGGGCCCAAGCTGTACGTCATCACCAAGCACTGCACCGGCACAGATCACTACGTTTGGCCCGAGCGCACAGTTATTGCCCAACACGGCAGTGGCGTCAATTATAGCAGAAGGCGCAATACCTCTGGCAATCTGCGGAGTAGTATCTAGCATCTGAGCAATCTGGGCAAACGCGACGTAAGGGTCAGTTACCACCAGGGCATTGACCCCGGGCGCCACGAAAGGCAGGTCGTCCGCTTTAATTAATACCGCAGAAGCTTTCGTCTGACTGAGAAACTTACGATACTTGCTGTTCGCCAGGAAACTGATGGTGCCAGGGCTTGCATGTTCAAGCGTTGCAACGGCAGAAACGCCGCAAGCGGCGTCTCCGATAAGCTGAGCATTCAGATGCTCAGCCAACTGGGCTAATAACTTCACCCGCTTACTTCGCTTTGCTAACCTGTGCCGCGACGGCATCAGAGATATCATATTCCGGTTTAGCATAAACTGCCGCACCGGCATTCAGTACCACATCGAATTTCTCACGCTCTGCTACCACATCGATGGCATTTTTAATCATTGCCAGAATCTTGTTGCGCTCTTCGTTCTGACGGGCACGGATCTGTTCATCTAAAGGTCGAGCTGTTGCTTCGTACTGCTGACGTTGTTCCTGCACCTTTGCCGCCAGATCCTGCTGTTGTTTTTCACTCATGGTCGGGCCATCACGACGTAGCTTTTCAATATTAAAATTAATATCTTTTTCTAGTTTGCTCATCTCTTCTATTCTTGCCGCAAATTCAGCCCGGATATTTTCCTGAATTGTGGCTGACTGAGGGATTTGCGCCGCTACTGCCTGAATATCAACAAAGGCAATTTTCATTTCTTTAGCAACAGCAGTACCAGCCATTAACATTGTGGCGACTAACAGAATTGCGGTCTTTGCTACTTTATTATTAAACATCATTTTCCTTATACCTTTATTAGAAAGTTGTACCAATATTAAAACTGAAATTTTCCTGTAAATCACCTTCCTGCTTTTTAATAATCTTAGCAAGACTGAACGTTAAGGGGCCCATTGGCGAAATCCATTGTAAAGATACACCAGCTGACGCCCGAATCAAACCAGGGTCAGCATAATCAATCAGGAAAGGCTGAACGCCACGCCCGGCTGATCGTGTTCTGTCCTGTGTTAAATTAGCATACCGGTTAATATCAAATTCAGTATCCCAGACATTACCGGCATCGACAAACAAGCTGGTCCGAACCGAATTACGGTAATCATCACTTAAAAAAGGCGTTGGCGTGATTAACTCTAAGGTCAGTACGCCCATCGCGTTCCCCCCAATAGACCTCGACGACACCAGATAGTTGTCACCTTGCGGATCCTGTGGGTAATTAATGCCATCATTTACCGGTCCCGGAATACCGGGTACTACGCCAGGAAACCGGAAAATTGCGTGAGGACCGATAATCCGGTTTTCAAAGCCACGTAAATTGGAGCCCCCGGCATAAAAATTTTCAGTAAATGGCAGCGTATAATCATAGCCGTCTTTGTCGCCGTAACCATTACCATAACCCAGCTCCAGCTTGCTACGGAACGACCAGCGATGATCATTGCTAAGCGGAATATAATTCTGAGCCTCAAATTGCATTTTATAGTACTGCAAATCGGAGTTAGGGGTGGTGGCACGCAACACTAAGTTTAGCATCCGGCCTGCGGTCGGAAATAAACCTCGGTTTAAGGTACTGTGGGTCCAGCCGGTGCTGAACTCATAGTTAGTAAAATTATAGCCACCATCCGGGTTTTGCTCATCCAGCAACACCGCTCTGAAGTGTCGCAGCTGATCATACTCCTGAATAGAGTTAATTTTATTTACAACATAGTTGGCGCCAAAATTCAGGCGGTTAAATTCATTTACCGGATAGCCAACATTGGCACCAAAACCATAGCGCCGCTGATTATAAGCTTCAAGGTTTGACGAGGCACTACTATAATCGATGTCCGAATAAAACAACTGGCCGCCCAGACTTACTCCATCAAGAGTGAAATACGGGTCGGTGTAACTGAGATTGATACTTTTCTGGTATTTATTGGTACTTAAGCTAATACCGGCGGCGTTACCAGTGCCAAAGAAATTTGACTGCTGGACACCGACCTCAAAAGACAAACCCTGATAGCTGCCATACGATATGCCGGCATTAAAACTGCCAGACGGCTGCTCTTTCATCGTAAAAATCACATCAACCAGATCATCATTGCCGGTAACCGGCAAAGTCTCATAGCTGATTTCTTCGATGTAAGGCAAACGCTGGATCCGGTTTTTCGACAACTCAAGATAGTCGTTTGACAGCCAGGCACCTTCCATTTGCCGCAACTCACGACGAATAACCTCATCCCGGGTGTTACTGTTACCTTTTACTTCAATTCTGCGCACATATACCCGTTTTCCCGGGTCAACGCTAATGGTCAGGTCAACTTCGTTGTTTGCCTCATCAACCTTCGGAATTGTCCGGACTTTAGAGTTCGCATAACCAAAACGTGCTAACAACTTGGCGATACTCTCTTCGGTATAGGTTACCAGCGCGCCGTTGTACAACTGCCCTGCCTCTAATGGCAAAATGGCTTCAATTATCGCGTCCTGGCCAATTAAATCACCAACGAAATTGATATCACGAATCGTGTACTGCTCGCCTTCCGTCACGTTTAACGTGACGTAAACCGCTGTTTTATCCGGACTGACAGAAACCTGAGAGGAATCTATAGCGAACTGCAGATAGCCGCGGTCGAGATAATAGCTGTTAATGGTTTCAAAGTCGCCTTGCAGCGTCTGCTTCTGGTAACGATCCGAAGATAAAAAACGCCACCAGGGTAAATCCTGTTTTGATTCGATTTGCTTTAGCAACTCATCATTAGAAAAAATCGTGTTGCCAACAATATTGATCTGCCGGACGGAAGCGGCGTCGCCTTCATCAAACTCCAGCTTCAGATTAACCCTGTTGCGCGGCAGATAGGTTACTTTTGCTTCGACCTTGGCCTGATATTTACCCACACCGTGGTAAAACTCAGTTAAACCATTTTCGATACTTTTCAGAATCGTTTTATCTAACGGCTCGCCAACCTGAACCCGGTTTCCGGCAAGGCTCTCGTTAAGCTGCTCTTCTTTAATGTCTTTGTTGCCATCAAACTCGATGTTATTGATGGTTGGCCGTTCTTTTAACCGGTAGATAACGGTATTACCATCCCGAAACACTTTGATATCGTCAAAGTGGCCAGCACTGTATAACGTTTTGATACTACGCGATAAACTGTATTCAGTTACAGTATCGCCAATAGTAAATGGCAGATTATTCAGAGCGGCACCAAGCGCAACGCGCTGCAAGCCTTCAACCTGAATATCCTGAACGGTAAATGATTCTTCAGCTAGCACCGAGCTACTGCCTGTGGCAAGTAACATCGCAGCTACTAATCGTTTAATTGTCATTATTTGAACTACTTATGATTAGTTTATTACAAACGAGAAATATCGTTGAGCAGCGCAATTCCCATTAACATCAGCAGGACTAAAGCTCCACAGCGAAAACCTATTTCCTGCGCCTTCTCAGAGACAGGTTTACCGCGTATTAGTTCCACCACAAGATACATTAAATGGCCACCATCCAAAATGGGTAATGGCAATAAATTAATAACAGCCAGATTGACACTAATCAGCGCCAGAAACGCTAAAAATGCGATCAGGCCCATACTGGCCGTATCTCCTGCTCCCTGAGCAATCGAGATAGGCCCGCTTAAATGCCTGACAGACACATCGCCGGTCAGCAGTTTTGCAACCATGGCAAAACTCAGCCGGGTTAACTGCCAGGTCTGACTGATGCCTTCTTTCACCGCGCCAATTACACCATAGCGCTGGGTGTAAATAATACCCTCAGGCCAGGGTGTCACCACCGGTTGCACCCCCAGCATGCCCTGGGTAAAGCCATCGTCGCGGGTCAGCAATTCTGGTGTCGCTGACAGTTCAATAAGCTGTCCTGCCCGGTTGATTTCAAAGCGCAGCGTTTGTTCAGCATTTTGCTGAATAAGACGCTCTAGTACTGACCAGTCAGCAATGGGCTCATCATCAATCCGCACGATAATATCACCCGGTTGCATGCCTGCCAAAGCTGCTGCTGAGCCAGGCACTATTTGGGCTAGCTCAGTGGTCGCTTCAGGTTGCAACAGCTTAATACCGAGGCTGGCAAACACGGATTGCTGCTCCGGGTTAAATTGCCAGTCCGCCAAGTCAAGCTGTACTTGCCGCTGCTGTCCTGAGTCAATGTCCTGTAAACCTAACGTCATTTGCCCCCGGCCCAGCTGTTCAACCAGCAGCAAATTAGTACTGCGCAAATCTCGGGCACTATGGCCATTGATACTGATAATTTGCTCATTGCCCCGCACACCCGCTTCAGCAACAATAGACTGCGGTTGCACGTCGGCAATAACCGGTTTTGCTTCCTGCACCCCAATCATGTACATCAGCCACAAAATAAAAATGGCGAAGATAAAATTAGCCGCAGGCCCTGCAGCGATAATGGCCATGCGCTGCCATACTGTTTTATGGTTAAACGCTAAATCAGCAAACTGCGGTAGAACCGGATCAACCCGCTCATCCAGCATTCTTACATAGCCGCCCAGCGGAATAGCCGCAATAACAAATTCAGTGCCCTGCCGATCCCGCCAGCTGAACAGCGCTTTACCAAAGCCAATGGAGAAACGTTTCACCAGCACACCGTTTTTGCGGGCAACCCAAAAGTGGCCAAATTCATGTACGGTAACCAGTAACCCCAGCGCAATCACAAAGGTAAAGGCATTCCACAAAAACACTGTCATTAATTTAATGTCCTTACCAGCTGCTGCGCATAGGCGCGGGCTTCAAAATCGAGCGCTACTATATCATCCAGCGAGCGGGCAGCATAGTTAAGGAAATGTGCCAGAGATTTTTCATTCAGGCGAACAATGTCAGTAAAGCGGATCTGTTCGTTAATAAATGCCGCTACCGCTATCTCGTTAGCGGCATTAAGTGCTGTTGTTGCACCTTGCCCGGCAGCACAGGCAGCCATTGCCAGAAATAGATTAGGGTACCGTTCAGGATCAGGCTTACTGAAACTGAAATTGGCTAACTGGCTGAAATCAAGCGGAGAAACCGGGCTGCTCATCCGGTTTGGAAACGCCAGCGCGTGAGCGATCGGGGTGCGCATATCTGGCTGCCCCAGCTGAGCCAGCACCGAACCATCAGTATACTGCACCATCGAATGAATAATACTCTGCGGATGAATTACCACTTCTATATCAGAGGGTGCGCAATTAAACAGCCAGCGGGCTTCGATAAATTCCAGCCCTTTGTTCATCATCGTCGCACTGTCTACCGATATTTTCTGGCCCATACTCCAATTCGGATGGGCAATAGCCTCAGCAACCGTTACCTTGTTCAGGGTATTGAGTTCACGGGTCAGAAAAGGTCCGCCACTGCCTGTCAGCAACAATTTGGCAATACCCATCTGGGCCAGCGTCACCGGTTGCGTCGCCTGCTGCGCCGTCGCGGGCAGACATTGAAAAATAGCGTTATGTTCGCTGTCAATTGGCAGCAGTGTCGTACCGTGGCGCTGCACTTTAGCCATAAACAGCTCACCTGACATTACCAACGCTTCTTTATTGGCCAGCAGTACCGTTTTACCCTGCTCTACAGCTGCCAGGGTTGGCATTAATCCCGCTGCGCCGACAATGGCAGCCATGACGATATCTGCATCAGGATGCGCAGCAAGCTCGTTAATAGCTTGCTGCCCAGACATCACCTGGGTGGCGCAGCCATGGCGTGCCAGCGCAACTTTTAATTCAGCGGCGGCCTTGGTGCATAACATCGCAGCAAAACGGGGCTGAAACTCAAGACACTGTGCAAGTATTTTACTGGTTTGAGTGGCAGCAGTCAGTGCCAACACCTTAAATTGCTCTGGATGCCGGGCCAGCACCGATAAGGTGCTGCAGCCAATAGAACCAGTTGCTCCCAGAATAACGACCTGTCGCATCAATGAAAGCCACCGAATAAAGCGAGAAGCAGAGCATAAAGCGGCGCAGTAGCTGTCAGGCTGTCTATCCGATCAAGAATACCGCCATGACCAGGTAAAAACGCACCACTATCCTTCTTTCCGGCAGCCCGTTTAAACATACTTTCTGTTAAATCTCCAAACACCGACAGTGCCGCTAACACAATCGCGGCCAGGTACCAGTAAGCGATATTTGCAGGCCAGTTCTTCCAGAAACCGACTGCGCTGACCAGTAGTAACACAAATAGCATGCCGCCGAGCATGCCTTCCAGGGTTTTACCCGGGCTGACTTTAGGCAGCAATTTCGTTTTGCCGAAGGGTTTACCAATAGCATATCCGCCGATATCAGCGGCCCACACCAGACCCAGTAAGCCAAATAATAGCCACGCTCCGGTAAAGGCATCCTGCTGGTAGTCCAGACCGCGAACAAACACGACAGCACTCCAGGCAGGAAGTAACGTCAGCCAGCCCAGCAGCGCTTTCAGCCAGTCCCGTCCCGCCCAGAGCAGCTGACTGCCGGGGTAACTGAGTACCAGCACAACAGCCAGCAGCCACCAGACGACGCCCGCGATAATCAGGGTCAGCGTCAGGGTATCTGCAAACAGATACTGCAATGCAACCGGTTGCAACAGATAAAGCAGAAACAGCATCGCTGCGGTTAATCCGGTATATATCGCCCGTAATGTGCGGCTAGCCAGGCCACAAAGCCCGCTCCACTCCCAGGCACCCAGTGTAAATGCAACAGAAACAAACAACGCAAAGCCGGCCAGCGGTAAATAAAATACCGCCAGTAGCGCCAGCGGAGCCAGCAGTAACGCTGTTAAAAGTCGTTGTTTAAACAATATTGTTATCCTTTATTGTGCAGCATTGCCTGAATTTGCTCACCGGTGCAACCGAAACGTCGCTCCCGGTTAACAAACGCGGCTATGGCGTCAGCAAACACTGTTTTATCAAAATCAGGCCACAGGGTTTCAGTAAACCACAATTCTGCATAGGCAGCCTGCCATAATAAAAAGTTACTGATCCGCAAATCACCACCGGTACGGATCAGTAAATCCAGTTCCGGCTGGTCGTGCAACTGCATATGCTCAGCAAGCATCTGCTCCGTCATCGCCTCAGGAAGCAACGCCTTGGCCTGCACTTTAACCGCTAGCTGGCGTGCAGCATTGAGCATATCCCAGCGACCACCATAGTTTGCTGCAATATTTAATGTCATAGCGGTATTGTCAGCCGTCAATGCTTCGGCAGCACTAATGCTTGCCCGCAGTTTCTGGTCAAAGGCTGATAAATCGCCAACTATCTGCAATTTTACGTTATGTTTGTGCAGGTTTTTCACTTCTTTTTTTAGCACCAGCATAAACAATTGCATCAGGGTATCAACTTCAGCTTGCGGTCGTCGCCAGTTCTCGCTGCTAAACGCGAATAACGTCAGCGACGGGATACCTAATTGCCGGCAAAAACTGACTGCGCGGCGCACTGCTTCCGCGCCCTTTTTATGTCCCCATACTCTTGGCTTCCCTTGACGCTGTGCCCAACGGCCATTGCCGTCCATTATTATGGCGACATGCCGTGGTAACGTCTGCTGCCCGATCTGCGACTCTGCAGTCATAGAATTAGACCTGTCCTTTTGTAATGCTGTCACTGAACTTACTGCTATGTTATCCGCTGTACCAGCGATAATAAAAAGCGCCGTACAGCCTAGCCGTTACGGCGCCATTATCTGCTAATGGTGGACTGCTTTAAACCTCCATCAGTTCCTTTTCTTTATCAGCAAGCACTTCGTCGATTTTTTTAACAAAAGTATCGGTGACTTTCTGGACTTCATCAGCTGCCCGACGCTCGTCATCTTCGCTGATTGCTTTATCTTTTAGCAACGCTTTTAATTCCGCGTTAGCATCGCGGCGGATATTACGCACGGCCACCCGGCCGCCTTCCGCTTCTGCCCGCACAACCTTAACCAGATCGCGACGGCGCTCTTCAGTCAGCGCCGGTAAGGGTACCCGAATACTGGTACCGGCCGACATCGGGTTAAGCCCCAGATCTGATGACATAATGGCTTTCTCGACAGCCTGCACCAGGCTTTTGTCAAATACACTGATACTTAACGTCCGGGCGTCTTCAATAGAGACGTTTGCCACCTGCCGCAGCGGCGTATCTGCGCCATAATAAGAAACCTGAATACCGTCCAGCAAACTGGGGTGAGCCCGTCCTGTACGCACTTTATTTAACTGAGATTTCAGCGCATCGACGCTTTTTTCCATTCTTACTTTGCTGTCTTTAATAATGTCGTTTATCACGATCGTTATCCTTTTATATCTTGTCGCAACGGCCAGAATAGCCGCTAGTTTACTGTAAATTTTCTGCGTGGTCGATAACAGTGCCTTCCGGCTCGCCCATTATGACCCGTTTTAATGCACCGGGTTTATTCATATTAAACACCCGGATTTGTAAATTATGATCCCGGGCCAGGGTAAACGCGGCTAAATCCATCACTTTTAATTCTTTATCGAGTACTTCTGTGTAAGTTAACTGCGAATAAAGGGTTGCGGCAGGGTCTTTTACCGGGTCGGCGGAGTACACACCCTCAACTTTAGTGGCTTTTAACACCGCATCCGCTTCAATTTCAATCCCTCTTAAACAAGCAGCGGAATCGGTAGTAAAAAACGGATTACCGGTACCGGCGGAGAAAATAACAACTCTGCCTGATTTCAGATAACTGATCGCTTCAGCCCAGCTGTAGTTATCACAGACGCCATTGAGTGGAATGGCACTCATCATCCGGGCATTAACATATGCCCGGTGTAAGGCGTCACGCATTGCCAGACCATTCATCACGGTCGCCAGCATACCCATATGGTCGCCAACCACCCGGTTCATACCGGCTTTAGCCAGGCCTTCACCGCGGAAAATATTGCCACCGCCAATAACAATGCCAACCTGCACCCCTAACTCAACCAGCTCTTTGATCTCCTGGGCCATCCGGTCCAGTACTTTCGGATCAATACCAAAGCCTTCATCGCCCATCAGGGCCTCTCCGCTTAATTTTAACAGGATGCGTCGGTAGGTTGGTTTCGGATTGATACTCATGGGTGCCCCTAGTGCTGAAAACATACTGGATAAAAGACAAAAAAAAACCGCGACCTCAGGTCGCGGTTATTCTAGCGGGTTTTAGTTAATTGCTAAAGCGCAAATTACTTTTTCGCCGCAGCGATCTGTGCAGCTACTTCGGCAGCAAAGTCTTCTTCTTTCTTTTCAATACCTTCACCTACTTCTAAGCGAATGAAAGAAACAACTTTAGCACCATTTTGCTTTAAGAATTCGCCAGTGCTGATTGACGGGTCCTTAACGAAAGGCTGACCTGTTAAGCTGACTTCACCAGTGAATTTACTCATCCGGCCTGCAACCATTTTCTCAGCGATTTCTTTTGGCTTACCACTGTTCACCGCAATGTCGATCTGAATTTGACGCTCACGCTCCACCACTTCGGCAGAGACGTCTTCCGGGTTTACGTAGCTTGGGTTGTTTGCGGCAACGTGCATGGCAACATCTTTAGCCACATCTTCGTTACCACCTTCCAATACCGCTAACACACCGATCCGGCCAGAGTGAACATACTGACCGATGACATCGCCTTCAACAACAGCGGCGCGGCGCACGTTGATGTTTTCACCAATTTTCGCGACCAGGGTCGCCCGGGTATCTTCTACTGAAGTACCATTTAAATCAGCGGCTAAAATAGCTTCTGCAGTGAATAACTTGTTAGCATGAGCCAGGTCTGCAACACTGTTGGCAAAGGCCAGGAAATTAGCATCCCGGGCGACGAAGTCAGTTTCGCAGTTGAATTCAATCGCTAAACCATAGCCGTCCGCTACGCGGGTTAAAATAACACCTTCAGCAGCAATACGGCCGGCTTTTTTAGCCGCTTTTGCTAAACCGCTTTTACGCATCGCGTCGATGGCCGCTTCGATATCGCCGCCAGTTTCTTCCAACGCTTTTTTACAATCCATCATGCCAGCGCCAGTGCGCTCGCGAAGTTCTTTTACTAAAGCCGCAGTTACAGCCATGGGAGCTTCCTCGTCTTAATTCCGGTTGGACAAACAGGGGCAATATTGCCCCTGTTGCAAAGGTCTTCTGTCTAAAGCCTGACAGGCTTAAGTGACAGAAAAATTATTCTGCTTCAACGAAGCTTTCAGCTTCTGCCTGAACTTCGATGTTTTTGTCACGACCTTCCTGGATAGCCTGACCTACCGCACCCAGATATAACTGGATAGCACGGATAGCGTCGTCGTTACCTGGGATCACATAGTCAACACCTTTAGGATCAGAGTTAGTATCAACCACTGATACCACCGGAATACCCAGGTTGTTGGCTTCTTTGATCGCGATGTGTTCATGGTCAGCGTCGATCACGAACAGTACGTCTGGTAAGCCGCCCATGTCCTTGATACCGCCTAAGCTTTTTTCCAGCTTATCCATTTCACGGGTACGGTCTAAAGCTTCTTTCTTAGTCAGCTTGTCGAAAGTACCATCCTGGCTTTGCGCTTCCAGGTCTTTTAAACGCTTGATAGACTGACGAACGGTTTTCCAGTTAGTCAGCATGCCACCTAACCAACGGTGGTTAACATAGAATTGGTCAACTTTGGTTGCCGCTTCTTTGATGGCTTCAGACGCGGCACGCTTGGTACCTACGAATAAAATTTTACCTTTCTTGGCAGATACCTGTTGAATAAACGCTAAGGCGTCATTCATCATCGGTACGGTTTGCTCAAGGTTGATGATATGAACTTTATTACGGGCACCAAAAATGAATGGCTTCATTTTTGGATTCCAGTAACGGGTTTGGTGACCGAAGTGCACGCCCGCCTGGAGCATGTCGCGCATAGAAACTTTTGCCATGATTATATTTCCTGTTTAGGGGTTAGGCCTCCATGCATCCCATATCCCGACCGTTGCTTTCGCGCAGGCACCCCGGACTATGTGTCGATGCATGTGTGTTATTTAAAATTTAAGTTTGTTTTCGCAAAGCAGTACATTGACTTTTTATAACTAAGAACCAGAAGTTATCAAAAATAAGCTTCGGTGCCGGTAAAAGAAAAGTACAATGCAATTTGCTAATTTGCGGCGCGCTTTATACCATAGTAAGCTGCCAAACACAATGATATGTGTGTTTTTCCAGCAGTCATAATGGCTGTAACTGCAGTAACCGAGAGAGTGTTGATGACAGCAAATATTAAAACCGCCGCCGAAATTGAAAAAATGCGAATTGCCGGCCGTCTGGCGGCTGAAGTACTGGAAATGATCGAACCCCATGTCAACGCCGGTGTCACGACCGATCAGCTGAACACCTTATGCCATGACTATATCGTTAACGTGCAGCAGGCCATTCCTGCGCCGCTTAATTATCACGGTTTTCCTAAATCGATTTGTACCTCTGTTAATCAGGTTATTTGTCACGGCATTCCAAACGATAAAGCGCTAAAAGTCGGCGATATCGTCAACATTGATATCACGGTGATTAAAGATGGCTATCACGGCGATACCTCAAAAATGTTTGTCGTCGGCAAACCCAGCATCATGGCCGAGCGGCTTATCCGGGTCAC
The DNA here is from genome assembly GCF_033722355.1 of Arsukibacterium sp. GTDB lineage: Bacteria > Pseudomonadota > Gammaproteobacteria > Enterobacterales > Alteromonadaceae > Alishewanella. The sequence goes on from NZ_JAWVZF010000050.1 coordinate 13,439, forward strand.
CCAGGAATGTTTATATCTGGCGCTGAAACGGGTGAAGAATGGTGTGCGGCTGGGCGATATTGGTCACATCATTCAGCAACATGCCGAAAAGCACAGCTATTCTGTGGTCCGCGAATATTGCGGCCATGGTATTGGCGCGGTTTTTCATGAAGACCCTCAGGTGCTGCATTACGGCAAGCCGGGCACCGGCGAAGTGTTGAAAACCGGCATGTGCTTAACGATAGAGCCGATGATTAATGCCGGCGGCCGCCACAGCAAACTTTTAAAAGATGGCTGGACAGTGGTAACCAAAGATCGCAGTTTATCAGCTCAGTTTGAACATACCCTGCTGGTTACTGATGATGGCTGTGAAATTCTGACGCTGCGCAGTGATGAAACACTGGAGCGCCAGTTAACCGCAGAGTAAAGACTTACTAACGCTCAGCAGGGAGTCGCATGACGCAAATATTGCAATTTAACCGCTCATTGCCGGCCAGTTTTTCGCTGGAACATTATAAAAAGCATTTCAGTGAATTTCATGACTGGCTGGAACGCAGCTTTGAGCATCAGCCCATCAATGGTCTGGTTAAAGCCCGCGCCAGGTTTATTGACAACGTGTTAATTCAGTTGTGGCAACATTTCGAACTGAGCAGGCAACCAAACCTGAGCCTGGTTGCTGTAGGCGGCTACGGCAGAGGCGAATTGCACCCCTACTCTGACATTGATCTGCTGATTTTAGCTGAGCGGCGGTTAACCGCGGAACAGCAACAAGCCATCGCCGACTTTATTACCACGCTGTGGGATTTACGTCTGGAAGTGGGTCATAGCGTCCGCACTTTAAAAGAAACCATAAAGTTAGGGCGTGACGACATAACTATTGCCACAAACTTATTGGAAATGCGCCTGCTTACCGGCAATAAGCCACTGTTTGAACAGTTACAGCAGGAAATCAGCGGTGATAATTTCTGGAGCAGTCAGGCATTCTTTCAGGCCAAGCGGCATGAACAACAGCAACGCCATGCTCAGTACCACGGTACAGCTTATAACCTGGAACCGAACCTGAAAGCCAATCCGGGCGGTCTGCGCGACATACAGACTATCGGCTGGGTGGCGAAAAAGCACTTTAACACCCGCACGATGCGCGAACTGGTGGCCTATCAGTATCTGACTGAAGATGAATATCAGGAATTAATGGAATGCGAAGCCTACTTGTGGCAAATGCGTTTTGCACTGCACATTGAAGCGGGTCGCAATGAAAACCGGATATTATTCGACTATCAGCCAGCTGCAGCTAAACGACTGGGCTTTGGCTCTGACGGAAAGGCATCAGTCGAGCGGATGATGAAGCGGTTTTTCCGCACCGTACAACGGGTTAGTGAATTAAATGAAATGCTGCTGCAGCATTTTGAAGGCAGTATTTTAAATCAGGGCACAAAAGTAAAAGTACAGCAGCTGGATGACTATTTTGAGCTCAGTGGTCATTTAATTAAAGCCCGCGACAATGCCATTTTTGCCAGACGCGATAATTTGCTGAGGTTGTTCTGGCATATTGCCAACAACTCCAATATCACCGGCATTCACTCCACTACCCTGCGTTTGCTGCGCCAGGTCCGCCGGCGTCTGATGGGCGATTTGCAGGACTATGAAGCGTGCCGTCAACTTTTCCTGGCCTTACTGCGTCATCCGCGCGGAATGGATAAAGCGATAACGTTGATGCATCGTTATGGTGTGCTGGCTGCGTACTTACCACAATGGCGCAACATCGTCGGCCAGATGCAGTTTGATTTATTTCATGCCTATACAGTAGATGAGCATACTCACCGCCTGCTGAAAAACCTGTATAAATATACCCAACCTGAGCATGAAAGTGAGTTTCCGCTTTGTACCGACATTGTTAAGCGGATGGAAAAACCCGAGTTGTTGTATCTGGCGGGCATCTTTCATGATATTGCCAAAGGCCGCGGCGGCGATCACTCGGAGCTGGGGGCGATGGATGTCCGCGAATTTGCCAAACTGCATAAGTTAAGTGAATTCGACAGCAAGCTGGTGGCCTGGCTGGTGGAAAGCCATCTGCTGATGTCGGTTACCGCGCAGCGGCGGGATATTCATGATCCGGCTGTTGTGGCTGAGTTTGCAGAAAAAGTGCGGGATGAAACCCGGCTTAATTATCTGTACTGTTTAACCCTGGCCGACATCCGCGCCACTAATGATAACCTGTGGAATGATTGGAAAGGCTCGCTATTGCGTGAACTGTTTCTGGCGACCCAGAAAGCGTTTCGCCGCGGTCTGGAAAAACCGATGGATTTACGCGACTTAATTCGCGAAAACCAAAGTGAGGCGATGCCGCTTTTACTAAAACAAACCTTTACCGAATCTGAAATCCTGCACCTGTGGAGCCGGATCAAAGCAGACTATTTTGCCCGTTACAGCCCAAAACAAATCGCCTGGCACTGTGAACATATTTTACGCCATAAAAATCATCAAGAACCTTTGGTGCTGATTAGCAAAACACCCATTCGGGGCGGTACTCAGGTATTTATTTATACCCCCGACCAACCCGGGCTGTTCGCGCGCCTGGTGGCCGCGCTCGACAGTAAGAAAGTTAATATTTTTGATGCCCAGATCATGACCAATAAAGATGGTTACGCCATGGATACCTTCGTGATTCTGGAGCAGAATGGCGAGCCAGTCAGCTCCCCCTCCCGCCTCACCAGCATTAAGCGGGCACTGGAGCTGTATATTGCCGGTAAGCCGGATTTGTCCCGGCAAAAGCCGCGACTGTCTCGTCAGATGCGTCAGTTTAATGTGCCACCTAAAGTCGTTTTCCTGCCAGGTAATATTAAACAGCGTACCATGGTTGAAATCGCAGCTCTGGATACCCCGGGATTACTGGCCGATATCGGTCAGGTTTTTCAGCGCTGCGGCGTTAATATTCATGCGGCAAAAATCACCACTATCGGTGAACGGGCCGAAGATTTTTTTATGTTATCAAATGCACAGGATCAGGCGCTGAGCAGCGACGAGCAGAGCGAGCTTAAGCGGGTCCTGATTTCACAACTCTCACAGGAAACACAAGGCTGAAATAACACCATGTCTGATTTAAAAAGCATTATCGAAAATGCGTTCGAACTTCGTGCCGATATTACCCCGGGCACTGTAACGGCTGACGTAAAAAACGCCGTGCAACAGGCCATAGCGTTGCTTGATAGCGGGCAGGCGCGGGTAGCCGAAAAAATTGCCGGCGAATGGGTTGTACACCAGTGGTTGAAAAAGGCCGTGCTGCTGTCGTTCCGGATTAATGATAATGCGGTAATGGATGGTGCTGAAAATCGTTTTTTTGACAAAGTACCGATGAAATATGCTGATTACACCCCCGAGCGTTTCCGCGCTGATGGTGTTCGGGTAGTTCCTCCGGCTGCGGCCCGCCAGGGCAGTTATATTGGCAGAAAT
>NZ_JAWVZF010000051.1:0-16862 GCF_033722355.1 Arsukibacterium sp.
GGCGGAAAGTTAACTACTGCCATTACCTGCCTGCCCAGTAACTGCTCCTTGCTGTACAAGGTGGTAATTTGAGCACTGGACTTCTTAACACCAATGTCGCTGCCAAAATCCACTTGTAGTTTATAGGCAGGTTTGCGGGCCTCGGGAAAGTCCTCCACAGCAATAACGGTGCCTACCCGAAGTTCCACTTTGCTAAAGTCCTGCCAGTTGATCGTTTCCATACCGTCTCCTGCGCTAAGCTGTTAAGCTGCTATGCTAATATGCTGAACATAAAGCATAACTTAATCCGGAGAACCCTATGGCGCAATGGTTAAATGCAACGGTTTCAGAAACAATCTACTGGACCAGCAGCTTATTCAGTATTAAAGCCAAAACCGGCCCGCTGCCTTTTATCGCCGGCCAGTTTGTCAGGCTGGCTGTCGATGGCCCTGAGGGTCGGATTCAACGCGCTTACTCCCTGGTCAACCCACCCGACAGCGACTATCAGGAGTTTTTAATCAGCACAGTGGCTGAAGGCCTGTTATCCCCTTTGCTGCAGCAACTCACCCCTGGCGATACTATTGGTATCAGCCAGCCGGCCAGTGGTTTTTTTATTCTGGATGAAGTGCCTGACGGCGATAACTTATGGCTGATCGCTACCGGAACCGGTATAGGACCCTATTTGTCGATGCTGGCAACCGCAGAGCCTTACCGGCGTTTTAAACATATTATCCTGGTGCATAGTGTTCGCAATGCTGCCGATCTGGCGTATAAAGAATTAATTGAAAGTTTCGTTGCCAGACACCCTGCGCAGTTGCATTACCAGCCCGTCGTCACCCGTGAGCAGCTGCCGGGGGCATTACATGACCGGATCCCGAATTTAATCGCCTCACATCAGTTGCAGCAACAATGCGGCCAGCTCCTTAATTCCAACTCGCAGGTCATGTTATGTGGTAACCCGCAGATGATCACGGACACCAGAGCCTTGCTTATTGATATGGGATTGACAAAAAATCTGCGCCGCACACCAGGCAATATTACAGTGGAGCAGTACTGGAACTAGCCACCCTGCTAGCTATCAGCCAGCTGAAGCATTATTGGCCGGATAAAAGCCGCTTTGGCTTTGTTGTAAGCTTTGCGGTCATTAGCAAATTCTCTTGCCGCCGCGCGTTTCAGTTGTGCATAGTCTGCTGCCACCGCCGGGTGCGCCCGCAGGTAATCCCTGAATCGCAGTTTTTGCCAGTCAACTGAGTCTGGCAATAACATATGCAAGTGATGGGTACGCTGGCCACTGCTATCGCGCTTGATAAACCAGGCATAAGCGACATCGGTATCACCGGGCGCTGTCGGACGCCAGAATAACTGATAACCCAGCGGCGCCAGCTTAGCAGCCAGAGTATCACGCACCCAGCTGAGACTTTGAACCTCAATTAACATATCAACAATGGGTTTGGCTGGCATACCGGGAATCGCGGTACTACCAAAATGTTCAATCCGGCCTGCAGCAGAGCCCAGTAATCGTTGTAAGTGCTGCTTTTCCTGCAAAAAAGCTGTGGCCCAGTTCTTCGACCACTCTGCCAGCTTAACCGGTTCTGTCACCGCGTGTTGTACTTTATCCGCGCCATGCTGGCTGGTGTCAGATGCCATAAGCAGCAATGCTCCGCTAACAGGTGAGCCTTAAGTGTGAGTCTTTCTTTTTCAGCCGTTAGAAAATACCGGCTAACGAACGCAGTAAGCCCTGATGCAGCGGCTGCTCGGCATCCTGCCAGCTAAGATTAGCTTTATTGGCAAAACTGACCACTTTTACCTGATACTTGCGCCGGTCGGTTGCCAGTTCCCACAACAATTCGGTATTTCCGCTGTTTCCTTGATATAACTGCTGGCGGCTACTTTCCTGCACTTTGCCAATACTGTCGGGCGCAATCCGCTCGGCCAGCTGAATATCGGTCAGCATAGTATAATATTTATCCTTTACCAGCTGATTGCCCACATATTCTGCACCCGCCCAGGCGGCCAGCACCACCAGTGCCCTGGCGATGTCTTTGCCATCTATATCAGTGCTGTAAGTCGCATCAGCATAGACGGCAACATTCCTGGCCCGGCGCTCTGCTATTAGTGTCTCTGATGGCGGCTCTTCATAAGGTATACCCGGGTACAACAGCTGATGAATTTGTTCCGGGCTCATATTATATTCACCACCGGCCAGTACCACCTCTGGCCGCTCTTTTAATACAGTGCGGACATTTACCTGCAGCCAATACTGCGCCTGCTGGGGTGAATCAACTAACTGGTAGCCACGGCTCAGTAGCAAATTCCGCACATCGTCTGCCAGCGGCAACTGGTATTCGGCCGCGGTCTGGCGGATGTCCAGAAAAATGGTTCTAAGCTCAGGCTCTACCGGATCCAGATAGATGGTTTCGCTCATCCGCGTTTGCACATCCAGTTTGCCTTTTGCCACCGAGGTATGCAGTGCCATACAACCCGTCAGCGGCAATAGCAGCAGCACGCACATTAACCAGCGCATTTAAAACAGGCCGGCCAGCGAGCGGGCAACACCATCGGTCAGCTGGGGTGCTGCTTCAGGCCATTTCAGGTTAGCCTGATTGGCGTAACTCATTACCCGGCTCTGATATTTGCGCATATCGGTCTGACGCTGATAGCTTGAGGTAGTGCTACCACTATCGCCTTGTAACAACTGATGCTCAGAGCGTTCGCTGACTGTGCCGCCAAAGCGCTCCATAATCTGAATATCAGTGATCGCTGTATAGTAAACATCTTCAACCAGGGCATCGACAATGGTACCGGCGGCAGCCCCCGCCACAGCTGCGCCCAAACCTGCTGCACCGGAGCCACCGGTTGCCCGGTGAATGGCATAACCGGTAACGGCACCACCGGCCATACCATGGCCCGCAGCGAAGGCGCGGTTGGCATCGCGGCCATTAGTGCGCCCGACTTGCAGCACATTAGCCTGCAGCCAGTAATGTGCCTGGCCCGGACTATCAATAACCTGATAGCCTTTGGCTCGCAGGTTAGCGACCACCTGCGGTTTAATATCAAATTCGGGTTTATCAGAAGTATTACGTACATCCACAAAGATAGTGCGCTGAGCAGGCTCTACCGGGTCGAGAAAAATGCTCGATGACATCTTGGTCTGCACATCCAGATTACGTTTAGCCACTGAAGTGTGCAAAGCACCGCAGCCAGCCAGGCTTATCATCAGCGCGCCTGCCAGGGTCAGTCTCAGAATACTCATATCAACCTCACTATATTAGTGCTTATCTAAAACGCTATTGTGCGCAACAAAGCTGAATATTATCTGAATAGTTAGCAAATCGTTAACGCTTAATAGTTAAACTATGTAACCGGGTATTGCCTTATGCGGTAGCACTATTTTCCTGCCAATGATCTTTACTTTTAGCCTGCAGTCGCTACAATACGCGCCGCTCTTTTGTTTGTTCTTTATACAGCTCTTTTTAACGCTCTTTATAAAATAAGGTAATCGCTATGCATCCGATGTTAAACATCGCTATCCGTGCTGCCCGTAGTGCAGGCAATATTATTGCCCGTGCATGTGGCCAGTTAGATATGGTTCAAAAGCTGCAAAAAGGCAGCAACGACTTTGTCACTAATGTCGATAAAGAAGCTGAGCAGGCTATTGTGGCAATTTTGAAAAAATCTTTCCCGACTCACGGTATTGTTGGTGAGGAGCATGGCGATTACGGCAACGCTGACAGCGAATTTCAGTGGATTATTGACCCACTGGATGGCACCACCAATTTTATTAAAGGCATCCCGCACTTCGCGGTTTCTATCGCCTTAAAACACCAGGGTAAACTGGACCAGGCAGTGATCTTTGATCCATTGCGCGGTGAGTTGTTCACCGCCTCCCGTGGTCGTGGTGCCCAACTTAACGGCACCCGTATCCGGGTGACAGCGCTGCCAGATATGACGGGTGCTATTCTAGCCACCGGCTTCCCGTTTAAAGCAAAACATCATTTAGACAGCTACAGCAAAATCTTTAACAGCTTTTTTGCTGATTGCGCTGATATGCGCCGTACCGGCTCTGCCGCCCTTGATTTAGCCTATGTTGCCGCTGGCCGGTTCGATGGCTTTTTTGAAATTGGCTTAAAACCCTGGGATATTGCTGCCGGTGAACTGATTGTTCGTGAAGCCGGTGGTATGGTGTGTGACTTTACCGGCGGCTCGAACCAGATGAAAAGCGGCAACATTGTCGCTGCCAGCCCAAAAGTACTGCAAGCCATGGTTAAAGGCATGCGGCCGCACCTGTCAGAAACCCTGGCAAAATAAATCGCTTGCCACTACCGGCTTAGTGCGAAAGCCTAGGCCGGAATTTCTACTGTCAGCCCCTGTACTGTCCACTCCCGATATCCCCCAGCCAGGCTAAGTACCTGCTGATACCCCATCTGCTGCAAGGTCAGTGCCGCCAGAGCTGAACGGTAGCCACCACCACAGTACAAAATTATTTTCTGTTTTTTATCTGGTACCGTCTGCTCAATATCCCGTTCAATAATACCCTTACCTAAATGCATCGCTTCGGGTAAATGACCTTTCGCCCACTCATGATCTTCCCGAACATCCAGTAGCACATAGGGTTGGTTATGTTGCAGCAATTCATCAATAGTGATCTCACTGATTTCAGCCTTAGCCCGGTTAACCAGAGCAACAAAGCCGGGTGCATGTTGCGCAGCCATATCAAACCTCAAAAAAAATGCCAGTCTCAGACTGGCATTTGTAGCATATAAATCACTGTTTTACAGCAAAGGCTCGGTGCCTTCGCCTTCTTTTTCCGGCGGCGGGGGTGGCAACATATCCTCACGGCTGATACCCAGCTGCACGGCAAGCGCGCTGGCCACGAATACCGAAGAGTAAGTGCCAATACCAATACCAAACAACAAGGCAAATGCAAAGTTGTGAATCAGCGCACCGCCCATCGTAAATAACACAATAAGCACAATAATGGTGGTTAATGACGTGACAACAGTCCGGTTCAGCGTTGAGGTCACCGCCTCGTTAATGGTTTCATGCACCGTTGCATCACGAAGCTTACGAAAGCTTTCTCTAATCCGGTCAAAAACCACTATCGTATCGTTAATTGAATAACCAATTAATGCCAGAATAGCCGCCAACACCGTTAAATCAAACTCGAGCTGTAAAAATGAGAAGATACCGAGAGTAATAATGACGTCATGGGCCAGTGACAGTACTGCACCTACCGATAAGCGCCATTCAAACCGCATGGTAACATACAGCAGAATACCAATAAGGGCTGCCAGCATGGCTAAGCCACCCTGCTCTTTTAACTCATCACCAACACTCGGCCCGACAAACTCCACCCGGCGCATTTCAATCGGTTCGCTGGATGTCGCACTTAGTGCCCGCAGCACCTCATTAGATATCGTTGATTGCTCTACACCCTCACGTGGTGAAAGCCGGATAGCGACATCTTCGCTTGAACCAAAATACTGCACCACGGCATCAGCGTAGCCGTTTTCGGCCAGTACTTTGCGGACCTGCGACAAATCGGCACCACCGCTGTAACCTACTTCAATCACGGTACCGCCGGTAAAGTCCAGCCCCCAGTTCATACCTTTGATGGTAATGCTAGCCAGGGACGCGATGACCAGTAACGCTGACAGGATCAGCGCCGGCATTTTAAACCGCATAAAATTAAGCGGTTCAGTAAAGCTGAATATTCTCACCCCGCCTCCTTACATTGGTAGTGACTGCACACGACGGCCACCCCAGATTAAATTAACCAGCAGGCGGGTTCCGACCACTGATGTGAAAATTGAAGTCAGAATACCGATAGCCAGGGTAATCGCAAAACCTTTTACCGGCCCGGTGCCAATACCAAACAGGATCAGGGCGACCAGTAAAGTGGTGATATTCGAGTCAGCGATGGTGGCAAAAGCACGATCGTAGCCGTGATGAATAGCCTGCTGCACACTGCGTCCCTCTGCCAGCTCCTCCCGGATCCGCTCAAATATCAGCACGTTAGCATCAACAGCCATACCCACCGTTAACACAATACCCGCCATACCCGGCAGTGTCAGGGTTGCGCCCGGGATCATCGACATAAAGCCGGTGATCAAAATAAGGTTGGCAACTAACGCAATATTGGCGATTAAACCAAAGGCTTTGTAATACAGCACCATAAAAATCAATACGACAACCATGCCCCACATAATGGCGGTCATACCCAAATCAATGTTTTCCTTACCCAGGCTCGGGCCTATGGTCCGTTCTTCAATAATCTGAGTGGGTGCAATCAGTGCCCCTGCGCGTAGCAGCAAAGCCAGATTCTGGGCTTCGGCCGGGTTATCAATACCGGTGATCCGGAAACTCCGGCCCAGCCGCGCTTGTATCGTGGCGGCATTAATCACTTCTTCATGCTTAACCAGAACCGGGGTGCCATCTTCATTGCGCTCTTCGCCGGGCTTGTATTCAATAAATACCGTTGCCATTTGCCGGCCAATCGTGGTGCGGGTAGCATTTGATAACAAATTGCCGCCCTGTGCATCCAGGGAAATACTGACTTGTGGCCGCGAATATTCGTCATAGCCTGAGGTCGCGCCGGTAATATGATCGCCGGTTAGCATGGTGCGGTTTTCCAGCAGATACGGCATACCGTTACGATCGCGGTATAAGCTCGCACCTGCCGGCAGACGACCATCTAACGCTGCGCCTAAATCAGAGTCATTATCGACCAGCCTGAATTCCAGTGTGGCAGTTGCCCCCAAAATTTCTTTGGCTTGCGCCGGGTCCTGAACACCCGGTAACTGAACAATAATTCTGTCTGCGCCCTGGCGTTGTACCAAAGGCTCAGCGACGCCAATTTCATTTACCCGGTTACGGATAATGGTAATATTCTGCTCCAGCGCATATTCCCGAATTTCTTTTATCCGGTTTTCGCTTAAGCTGACCACCAGACTATGCTCGCTATCACCGTCACTGAATAACAGCTCCTGATCGTTTTTAGCAAGCGCAGACCGCGCTGCGGCCACATCTTCGGCGCTGCGCAGTAAAATCTGAACCTGGCCCCGCTCTAAATCAGCCTGTACGGCCCGGTATCGCACCCGCTCTTCGCGTAAGTCGGCCCGGAATGCCTGTACCAGATCATTCAGATTTTTGTCGATAGCCGCTTTCATATCAACAGCCATCAGAAAGTGGACACCACCGCGTAAGTCCAGGCCCAGTTTCATCGGGCTGGCGCCAATAGCGCGCAGCCAGGCCGGGGTGGTCGGTACCATATTCAGGGCAGTAATGTAGCTACTGCCTAACTGCCGCTCGGCCACTTCACGCGCCCGCAACTGATCTTCCGCACTACTGAAGCGAGCCAGAACCTGGCCTTCTGTCAGGGTGACCGACTTCGCTGTGATATTGGCGGCAACAAACGCCTGCTCAAGTTCAGCGCGGGTGGTTTCACTGACCACCCCGCCACGGCTGGCATTAATATTTAATGCCGGATCTTCTGGGTACACATTGGGGAGTGCATACAGGAATGCTGCCAACAGCATGCCCAACACCACCAAATACCGCCAGAGAGGATTTTTGTTTAACACAAGCTGATCCTTTTATTCGCGTAGCCGCTTACAGCGACTTTAACGTACCTTTTGGTAATACGGCACTGATCGCTGATTTCTGCACGGTGACTTCAGTGCTGTCATTCAACGCTACGGTAATAAAATCTTTATCGTCCGCAATTTTACTGATCCGGCCAACAATGCCGCCCTGAGTTAATACTTCATCACCTTTGCCCAGCGCCGCCATTAAATTACGGTGCTCTTTTACCCGCTTGGCTTGTGGCCGGTAAATTAAGAAATAGAAAATCAGACCAAAGGCCAGCAGCATAATAATCAAATCCCAGCCACCACCCTGTGGTGCTGCTGCAGCGCTGTCGGCATAGGCATTACTGATAAATAGACTCATGGTTATCCCCTTAAAATTAATATAATAGTGACGATTTAATTTATAACTTTGTTCGTGCTTATCGTTGTTAAATAGTGCTTGCTGATGCTGCAGAATTAACTGCACTGCTGGCAACCTGCTCCAGCGGCGGCACGGCCATATCACGTTTAGCATAAAACTCGCTGACAAACTGCTCCAAATTACCAGCGGCTATGGCGTCACGCAATCCCTGCATCAGTTTTTGGTAATGGTGCAAATTATGAATAGTGTTAAGCCGCGCACCAAGTATTTCATTACAGCGATCCAGATGATGTAAATATGACCTGGAATAATTTTTACAAGTGTAGCAATCGCATTCCGCATCCAGAGATGAGATATCATCCTTGTGTTTGGCATTGCGGATTTTAACCACACCGGTACTGATAAACAGATGGCCATTGCGGGCATTACGGGTAGGCATGACACAATCAAACATATCAATACCCCGGCGCACCGCCTCAACAATATCTTCCGGTTTGCCAACCCCCATTAAATAGCGGGGCTTGTGGCTCGGCATCTGGCCGGTAGTATGATTAAGGATATTAATCATATCTTCTTTCGGTTCACCCACCGATAAACCACCAATGGCGTAACCATCAAAACCGATTTCTTCCAGCCCTTGCAAGGAAATATCGCGTAAATTCGGGTACATGCCGCCCTGAATAATACCGAATAACGCCGCCGGATTATCACCATGTGCTGCTTTAGAGCGCTTAGCCCAGCGTAGCGACATCTCCATCGATTTTTTTGCCTGCTGCTCCGTCGCCGGATAAGGCGTGCACTCATCGAAAATCATCACGATATCTGAGCCCAAATCGCGCTGCACTTCCATTGAGCGTTCAGGCGTCAGCATAATGCGCTCACCGTTCAGTGGCGAACGGAACTTAACACCCTCTTCAGTAATTTTCCGAAGCTCACCCAGGCTGAATACCTGAAAGCCGCCGGAATCAGTCAGAATAGGCTTGTGCCAGTGCATAAAGTCGTGCAGGTCACCGTGCTTTTTGATGATTCCGGTACCGGGACGCAGCATTAAATGAAAGGTATTACCAAGACAAATCTGCGCGCCGGTGGCCTCCAGCTCTTCCGGGGTCATGCCTTTAACTGTGCCGTAAGTGCCTACCGGCATAAAGGCAGGGGTTTCAACAGTGCCGCGCTCGAAAATCAGCCGGCCACGGCGGGCCCTGCCATCGGTGGTATCTAATTCAAATCTCATTACTATCCTCGTATGCCAGAAAGACAGTCTGGCTTTTTCGCGTCGCGATTATAACAGCAAAGCTAGCTGATAAACATCGCATCGCCATAGGAGTAAAACCGGTATTGCTCTGTTATCGCCGTATCATAAGCATTTAGCACATGTTCGCGACTGCTGAAAGCCGATACCAGCATAATCAATGTTGATTCCGGCAAATGGAAATTGGTAATTAAGGCGTCTATGACCTTAAATTCATAACCGGGATAAATAAAAATCTGGGTATCGCCCTGGTAGCTAATCAGCTGACCTCCGCCCTGCTGAGCAGCTGATTCCAGTGAGCGCACCGAGGTGGTACCAACTGCCACCACTTTATTGCCGCGGGCTTTACACCGGGCAATCGCGTCGACCACCTGTTGTGGCACCTCGATGTATTCAGCGTGCATCTTATGTTCCAGCACATTATCAACCCGAACCGGCTGAAAGGTGCCAGCACCAACATGCAGGGTGATGTAAGCGAACTCCACCCCTTTAGCTTGCAATTTATCCAGTAACGGCTGGTCAAAATGCAGCCCTGCGGTCGGCGCCGCAACGGCACCGGGTTTTTCGTTGTAAACGGTCTGATAGCGCGCTTTATCTTCGTCGGTATCAGGCCGGTCGATATAAGGAGGCAGCGGCATATGGCCCAGACGCTCCAGCATCAGCAGTATCGGCTCGTCTGTCAGCGCTTCCAGTTCAAATAACTCGTCATGGCGCTGATTCATCCGCACTTCAGCTGAGTTTTCCAGCAACAACACCGTGCCGGGCTTCGGCGCTTTACTGGCGCGGATATGCGCTAAAAAACGCTTATCATCCAGTAAGCGCTCCACCAAAACCTCAACTTTTCCGCCAGACGCTTTCTGGCCAAACAGCCGGGCCGGTATCACTTTGGTGTTGTTAAACACCAGTAAATCGCCGGGTGCTAGAAAATCGGTTAATTCTTTAAAAATATGGTGACTTAATTTACCGCTTTGCCTGTCCATCGCCAGCAGGCGACTGCTCGAGCGTTCGGCTTTTGGGAAACGGGCAATAAGTTGCTCAGGCAACTCAAATGAGAAGTCTTTAACTTGCATAGTACAGATTCCTTGGCTTTACCGACCAGAGGCACGGCTGAAAAAACTGCGCGCATTCTACCAAATAATTACTACACTTAAAGCTCAAATATCCTCTGGTTAGTTTGCTATGTTTGTATCCTTACTTTTGCCGTTACTATTAGTCTGCCAGCCAACCATCAAGACGGCGCCAGAAATTAGCATACTGGCCGACGCTATTGAGCTGAGTACTGAACAGTGGCAAGGGTTTACTCAGCCCGATCATACCGGCGCCTATTTTGATCTGGTCAGGTTAATTTATAAGCCCTACCAGCCCCGTCTGCTGATTACATTTACCAACTATAACCGGGCTTTGACGATGGTACGTCAGAAAAAATCTGATATGACACTGGCAATATCAGCCGCAAATAATTCAGGTATATTACTGTCAGACCAACCCATTGATCAGGATAAGATTATGGCAATTTATAATCCACAGTATCATCAGCTGAACAAGCTTGACGATCTGAAACCTTTGCGCCTGGCGTGGAATCTTGCTTATGATTTTGACACCATACTTGGATTGGAAAATACCGGCTATGAAGTCCAGTCTATTGAACAGGGTATTGAGCTGACGCTGAAGCAGCGGGTTGATGTCTATCTGGCTGAACAAAGTCAAGTCGTTTACTATTTAGCGAAGCAACAGCAATCACTGACCCCGTTAAACGCGAAACTGATTGCGACTGACGATATTTATGCCGGTTTTGCTGATACCGAAACTGGCAGGCAACTGAAATGTATCTGGGACAGCCGCTTTCAATCCTTGTTAAACAGCGGCGAGCTGCAGCATTTCTATCAGCAATATGATGATTTCTATCTGAAATCAAAGCAATAGAGCTTTAGTTTCCCATATGACATTTTTGCAGTAATACTTCGCTAATCAGACTGGTCATTAAGCGATAGCTGCGCTCTTTATTTGAGGTAGGCCGCCAGGCTACCCCGATATCGCGATAAGCATTACCACTGCTTGGTTGCTGGGTTATCAGTTCGGTACTTTCCAGTAAGCCGGTGTTAATGGCCATTTGCGGAATAAAAGTGACACCCAGTTTATTATTGACCATCTGAATTAACGTATGCAGACTGGTGGCAAAGAACGGATTGACCTTACGACTGTCCTCCAGCTCACAGGCTTTGACGGCATGACCGGTCAGGCAGTGCTCCCGCTCGAGTAAAAAGATGCTTTCGTCCGGCCACTGGCTGATGTCCTGATTAAAGCCCCGCCCCAGCCAGTCTTTGTGCAGCACCAGCTTAAAACCGTCCTGTGCCAGCACTTCAGTATGAAACGCCCCGGTTTCATAAGGCAAGGCGAGCAACACCATATCCAGCCGGCCCTCGGCCAGGGCATGCAGAGAGTTATCGGTGGTATCCTCGCGTAGCAGCAGTTGTAAATCAGGATAACGTTCGCGGCATAAGCTCATGACCTCGCTCAGCACAAATGGGGCTATGGTCGGAATACAACCCAGGCGGAATGGACCGGCCATCGGCTTCCCCTGCGATTTAGCATATTCCGTTAATTCTTCGCATTGCTCAATAATATGCCGGGCCTGACGCACCACGTCTTCACCAAGCGAAGTGAAAATAAAGGTTTTATGATCCCGCTCCAGCAACTGGGTTTGCATGGTCTCTTCCAGATTGGCAATCGCAGCGCTGAGCGTAGACTGGCCAACAAAACAGGCTTCAGCCGCGCGCCCGAAATGCTGGTGCTCATGCAACGCCAGTAAATACTGAAGTTGTTTAACGCTGGGCAGTCTTTTCATTGCAAATTCCGCTTAAAAAACAATTTTGGTACATTTATACCAATGAATATAACGGATCGCTGCCGCCTGGTCGAGTACCCGGTACAAATCCGCTGCGCTATGCCCTGACGGACCAGCAAGGCCACTGACCAATGTATTGAGGCACAGAAATCACAGAAAAAAGGGGCTGAAATTCAGCCCCTTATTATTTGATCTATGCCTTTATTACAACGTAAACAAGAACTGCAGAATATAGAAGAAAATTATGGCCAGGCCGGCACCAACCGGCAGGGTGATTACCCAGGAGATAAAGATATTCCGTACCACGCCTAAGTTCAGCGCGGCAATACCACGGGCTAAACCCACACCTAATACTGCACCCACCAGAGTCTGGGTCGTGGAAATTGGTAAACCGGCACCCGAAGCGATAACCACGGTCGACGCTGCAGATAATTCAGCAGCGAACCCCCGGCTCGGCGTTAAATGAGTGATAGCAGTACCGACTGTTTTAATCACCCGGGCTCCCAGCGTTGCCAGACCAATCACAATACCGATACCGCCAAGGGGTAGGATCCACCAGGCCAGCGCAGCTTTACTGGCAATCTCACCACCGGAGCTGACCACACTAACCACGGCTGCTAACGGCCCAATCGCATTGGCCACATCATTTGAACCATGGGCGAACGCCATACAGCAGGCGGTGGTGATCATTAGTACGCTGAAAATACGTTCAACATTATTAAACTGCATTTTTTTATCGGCAGCGGGGTCAATCTTTATTCTGCTGATAGCGATTTTACCTATAATACCAACAATCGCACCAAGCACCATCGCCAGCAGGTAGCCATTGGCAGTACTGATATCCAGCCCAATGTGCTTTAAGCCCTTTTGCACCGTTACCAGTGCCATCACAAAGGCGGCGAACGCCATATAAAACGGCACATACTTCTTGGCATTAACAATAGGCTGATCGGTATCGAAGATAAGCTTCTGGGCACTCATAAAAAACATATAAGCCAGAATACCGGCCAGCACGGGTGTCACCACCCAGCTACCGACAATACCGCCGACTTTATCCCAGTGCACCGCGTCAAAACCGACGCCAACGGCAGCAAAACCAATAATTGCCCCTACAATTGAGTGGGTGGTCGATACCGGCCAGCCAAAATAAGAAGCCACAATCAGCCAGGATGCGGCTGCCAGCAGTGCCGCAATCATGCCATAAACCATCAGCTCCGGCGTATCGACAAAAAACGCGGCATCGGTAATGCCGCCGCGGATGGTTGACGTTACCGAGCCACCTGCCAGATAAGCGCCGGCAAATTCAAAAATGGCAGCAATGAAAATTGCCTGTTTTATAGTCAACGCCTTAGAGCCAACCGAGGTCCCCATAGCATTAGCCACATCATTTGCCCCGACGCCATAAGCCATCAGGAAGCCAAAAACGGCGGCCAAAATAATCAGAATGAGGCCGTATGATTGAATAATATCCATCAGTAATACCTTTAAAATTAACGGGCGAGCATGATTTCTAAGCGAGAGCCCACTTTCTGGGCAATATCGGCCAAATCGCCAATCCACTCGATAGTCCGGTATAAAAACATGACATCTACCGGATTCAGCTGGGCTTCAGCCCCACGCACGGCTTTACGCAGCTTAATCTGCATTTCATCGGTGTCGTGTTCAATACTGTCCAGCTTTTCAACCATCTTTATGACCAGGTCAACTTCGCGTCCCCTAAAGCCGGTTTCCAGCAATTCGTCCAGCTCGTTAATAGCTTCAGAAGCCATCGCTGTGGCGTCAATACACCGCTGTATATAGGCGTGAAAGTCGGTTTGAATCGCGGCAGGGATCTCTAACTCGCGACCCAACACCCGACCAGATATATCTTTGGTTTTATTAGCGATTTTATCTTGCTGTGCCACCAGCTCGAGAATATCTGTCCGGTCTACCGGTAAAAATAAACCGCGGGGTAAATTAATCCGGATTTCCCGCTTCATTTTGTCGGCATCTTTTTCCAGGGTGACGATATCTTTTCGTACCTCAGCCGCTTTAGGCCAGTCTTTCTGATACACGGCAGCAAAAAACGGCAATAATAACTCACTGGCTTCGTGCACTTTTTGAATATGTTCTTCTATCGGTTTTATCGGTGACTTAGCAAACACGGATAAAAAAGTATTACCTGGCATAGTGTGGCCTCATAATATTCAGGTTGAATAAGGTCGGCGCGCATTGTAGCTGCAATCAAACCGCAATAAAAATGAAATATTAGCAGATAAAAAGTCAAACGCCTCTGCCAGCAGTCTGGCAGAGGCGTTTTAAAAAAACGAGCGTGGCTTAAAAATCAGCTGCGGGCTTCTTTCTCCAGCGTTTCCTCAGAACTATGCCGGACAACCTTACCCTTCACAAAAAAGATAATGTATTCAGAGAGGTTTTTGCACCTGTCACCAATTCGTTCCAGCGAACGCGCCGACCACAGCACATTCATGATCTTCGGAATAGACCGCGGGTCTTCAATCATATAAGTCATTAACTGACGAGTGATAGATTCATATTCCCGGTCTACTTTTTTATCTTCTTTATGCACGGTCAGCGCGGCTTCCACGTCCATCCTGGCAAAGGCGTCCAGCACGTCGTGCAGCATCTGACCAACATGCCGGCCCAGATTATCCAGATTAACCAGTAAATCCTGCTGAGCACTGTTAAAAGACTCCAGCGCGACTTTAGCTATCCGGCGGGTTTCATCACCAATCCGCTCCAGATCAGCAATCGTTTTTAAAATCGCCATAATTAACCGTAAATCGCTGGCAGCCGGTTGGCGCTTGGCAATAATCCGGGTACATTCCTGATCAATCTGTAGTTCCCAGTCATTCACTTTTAAATCATTGGCGATGACCTGCTGGGCCAGCTCGCTGTCACTGTTGGCAATAGCCGCCAAGGCATCAAACAGCTGTCGTTCGATTAAACCACCCATAGCCATAACATGATTGCGAACCTGCTCTATCTCTTCGTTAAACTGACTGGAGATATGCTTTGATAAATTTAACTTGTCCATTGAATGACCCTTGCTGCTGTTAAATGTCTCGTCTGCTGATGCTGCTAGCCAAAACGACCGGTAATATAATCTTCGGTAGCGCGTTGGCTCGGATCAGTAAACATCTTATTGGTTTCATCAAACTCAACCAGTTGCCCCATATTTAAAAAAGCGGTGTAATCCGACACCCGGGCAGCTTGTTGCATGTTGTGCGTTACTATTACCAGAGTATAGTGCTGTTTCAGGTCGTACATCAGCTCTTCTATTTTCAGCGTTGAAATCGGGTCTAACGCTGAAGCTGGCTCGTCCAGCAGTAACACTTCCGGCTCAATCGCTATGGCTCTGGCGATAACCAACCGCTGCTGCTGCCCCCCCGACAGGTTAACCGCACTGTCATGTAAGCGGTCACGGACTTCTTCCCACAATGCGGCTTTACGCAGGGCTGATTCAACCAACTCATCCAGCTGGCGGGACTGGTTTAAGCCCTGCAGGCGCAGGCCAAAAGCAACGTTTTCATACACGCTGTGCGGAAACGGATTTGGCTTTTGAAATACAATACCCACTCTGCGCCTGAGCTCAGCCACTTCAACATTAGCATGATAAATATTCTGGCCATCCAGTAGCACCTTGCCGGTTGTTTCGGTCTCCTCCAGTAATTCATTCATCCGGTTAAAACTGCGTAATAAACTGGATTTACCGCAGCCAGAGGGGCCGATAAAAGCGGTAATTTTGTGCTTTGGAATGCGCAGATTGATATGCTGCAATACCGTTTTATCAGCAAATTTGAGCGATAAATCCTGCACTTCCAGTTTTGCAACAACCTCTGCCATCATATGCTACCTTGTTATTGTTACAGTTTTATTACTCTGAAGCGGGCCGGTTGCGATAGCGAAACGCTAAGCGCTTACGCAGCCGGTATGCCAGTAAATTTAAAATAAATATTAACGTTATTAGCACCAGCGCCGAGGCAAATACCAGGGGTTCTGCGCGCTGTGCATCCGGACTTTGCAGACCGGCATCATATATATGCATACCCAGACTGGTAATTTTCTGTTGTAACTGCAGATACGGAAATTCACTGCTCAGCGGCAAGGCAGGCGCCGATTTGACAACACCGACAAAAACTAGAGGCGCTACCTCCCCTGCTGCGCGGGCTATTGCCAGCATTAATGCTGTGACCATCGCCGGTGACGCCTGGGGTAACACGATTTTCCAGATCACTTCTGCCTTGGTGGCCCCCAGTGCAAAACAGCCTAACCGCAGGTTTTTTGGAATGCCCGCCAGGCCCTGTTCTGTCGCAACGATGACCACTGGCAGCGTCAATAGCGCCAGCGTCAGTGAGACCCAGAGCAAGCCGGGCGTACCGAAAGTGGGCGTCGGCAAACTGGCAGGGTAGAAAAGCGCGTCAATACTGCCACCCAGAAAATAAACAAAGAAACCCAGGCCGAACACACCAAAAATAATAGAGGGCACCCCGGCAAGGTTATGCACCGCCACCCGGACAAGCCTCAGTAACGGGCCTTCTTTGGCATATTCATGCAGGTAAACGGCAGCCAGCACCCCCAGCGGCGTAACCAGTACCGACATCAGCAGCACCATTAATACTGTGCCCAGTATGGCGGGAAAAATACCGCCCTCACTGGACGAGCCACTGAGAAACTGCCACCAGTTTGCCAGATAGTGCAGCAATTTATCGCCGACATGGCCGGGCAACTCCGCCGGCCAGAACACGCCGATACTCTGGACCATAATAAATATCAGCAGACTGGCGACCAGTAACAGACTGAGTGCTGCAGCACCAGCGTTCAGCCAGATCCAGGGCTCAC
>NZ_JAWVZF010000052.1:0-16822 GCF_033722355.1 Arsukibacterium sp.
CATTACCCAGGCACGCTACGATGTGTTACGAATTAATCAAAGTTATTTTTTAATTCATCAGATTGCTGCAAAGGCCGATTATGACCAGATCCTGCGAACTGACCAGCGCCCCCCAGAGCCGCTGATTTTAAAAGCGCCGGCTGATGTTACCGCCCTGCAACAACTTAACGCGATGGGCATTCAGGCGACAGAAGTCTATCTGCAAACAACACAGACAAAATAACCCGGCAAGCCAGCAGCTGTGCAGCAAAGAGCATGGATTAGTTTTTCTAATCTTTTTGCCGCAATTTATCTCGTCTATCTTACACAGAACTGTCATGGTTCATCAGTATTCTAAGCAGCAGTTAATCCAAACCTGATGGGACTTGATATGAAATTAGCAATGATAACTGCCTTAACGGCACTGGCGTTAGGTTCGATGAACAGCGAAGCAAGTGTCAATACCTATACTTATTCGAATACTGAATATTGCCAGTTAACCGCCGGCAATGCATCTGAAATTACCCTGATGGCATACAGCCGTAAACTGGGTTTCACCCCTACCCCGGCCGAATGCCGGGTGTTATTGCAAGTCTCTACAGCAAACGCGGCCGCCACCCAGCCGGCAACTGCCAGCCAACAGCAGTTACGTTTTCAGCGTGGCTCAGTGATCCGGCTGAACACAGTGCTGACTCAGAAACTGGCAGCGATGCCTGCTGAGGAAAGGATGGCAGTATTAAAACGTTTATATTACTGATTAACGCAAACCGTTTTTGTCAGACACAATAACAAAACAGCGCCGCATGGCGCTGTTTTGTTCGGCTGTTATTATAAGGAAAAAGTTAAAGGTTTTTGCTCTCTGCAGCCCTGGCAGCCGCAATATCCGCTAACAGGCTGTCCAGCTGTTGCCGGCTAAACCACTGGCCGCGGACCATTACCCCGGCAGGCTGGTACAGCACAATGAGATCGTCTAACGGATTACCGTTTACCAGCAACAAATCAGCACGCTGACCCGCTTTTACCTGACCAAACTGGTCTTTATCAGCAAAGTATTTGCCAACCAGTACCGTGCCACTTCGCAGAATATCGTAATGGCTTATCCCGGCATCAACCATTTTCGGTATTTCCCGGCGTAACGACAAACCCGGTACACTGAACAATTGCGGTGCATCGGTACCCAGTAAAATAGTGACTCCGGCCCGGTATAATTCAGCAAGCAGCAAACGGCGGTTTTCGGCATGAATTAAAGCGGTATCGCCAGTGTAATAACTGCCACTCCTTTGCTGTAAATAACGCTGCCAGCCCGCTATCACCTGAGCCGGCATATACTGCAGCTCCGGATAGGCCTGTAATTTTTCACTGTCAGCAGCACCAATAATCGTTTGCCATAACGCCTCGGTAGGCACTACAGCCACATTATGCTTTTTAGTCAGCGCCACCAGTGGTGCCATATCTGCAGCAGTTAACGCTTTATCAAAGCCGCCCAGCGCCGCCATATAGCCATCAAGATGGTCAATGGTTCTGCTGCCAAGCAAAATCGCCTGCTCAATGCCGACCGCCTCTGGTACATGGCCGGCAAAATCGATATTTTGCTTATTGGCTTCATCGGCTATCGCCTGATAGTGCTCCAGGCTTAAACCGGGATGAATTTTCAGCAAATCCCAACCCTGCTGTTTGTGCTCGCGTACCCGCGCCCGGGCCTGCTCGGGCGAGGTTACCGTATGCTGATTAAAACTGGGGCCGGCCAGATATAAGGTCGGGCCCAGCCGCTTACCACTGGCAATATCGTCTTTAAGCTGTAACTGCCGGTCATGACCCAACATCCCCCTGACAGTCGTTACCCCACCTGCTAAATAAAGGGTTAATACATCGTCCAGGTAACGCTTGGGAACCCCACTGAAATCAGCCAGTGGTGGCACGTGGCCATGCATCTCGGCCAAACCGGGTAACAGGTAGCGACCCGCACCGTCAATCACAGTGGCGCCGGCTGGTACTGCCAATTCAGCAGCAGAGCCAACAGCAATAATCCGATCGTCCTTTATCACGACGCGCTGATTACGCAGCACCCGGTTATCCGGTGTCACGTGCTCAGGCTGCATCGGCAACACATGCACCTGATCAAATACAATATAATTTTGCGCCGTCTGAAGCGGCTGGGCGGCGCTCAGGTGTGGTAATACCAGAAGTATCCAGCAACCTGACCAGAATAATAATGTTTTCAGTGACATGATACCTGCCTTTCTGACTGTCTGAATAGTCATCATGAACAAGCCTTTGTAGTTTGGCAATACCATACAGCCTGATACACTAAACCCGGGACTGATATTGTGACTGTTCAGTGATGAAATCGTTGAGTTCAGCAGGCAGCTCATATAAGTTGGTAGCGTCAGTAATAACAAAAACAAGATTTAAAATGGTGCCTTACTTTTTCACGGCTCTGCTTGCCACTCTGCAACGATTTACTGGTGTTACCTTGCCATTATTACCCGCGTGTGTGTTGCTAAATGCGGTGGTGTTGGCTTTGTTCTGTGGCAGGGTGAATGCGGTAGATATCAGTCAGTTCAAGGATGGTACACCCGGCAAATACATTCAATACTTCCAGGAAGATAAGCAGCAGCTGTCGCTGGAGCAGGCCCGGGCAATATTTGCCAGCCAACAGGTTAAACAGGCAAGCAGTAATTCTATCTCACTGGGCATCGGCACCGCACCCGTCTGGCTTAAATTCTCGGTCATCAACCCGCTAAAGTCCGCAGAAGAATATCGCCTTGCAATTGAGACGCCCTGGCTCGATTACATTGATACCTGGCTGGTGCAACACGGTGAGGTAATAAAACATATTAAAGGTGGTGATGCCGTTCCCTTTGAACAAAGACCGATGCAGTACCGGTTTTACGCCTTTGAACATCAATATACGCCCGGCACAACTGACATTTTCATTCGGGTAGAGTCACTTGGGCCTATGGCGATTCCGGTGCGCTTTAGCAGCAAAGAACAGGCAGTAGCGCGCGATATTGCAGCCGGTTATCAGTATGGGGTGCTCTGGGGCATAATGTCAGCCCTGGCACTCTATAATCTGGTATTGTTTATTTTTATCAGGCAAAAGGAATATGGGCTTTATGCCTGTTATCTGCTTGGTTTTGTATTAAATAGTTTGTCTTATACCGGCCATATTCATACAAAAATCACAGCAGATTTTGGCCCTTATTTTCAGGACTGGCTGGATATCAGTCTGATGCTGACCTACAGCGTTGCCGGGCTTCATTTCGCCAGAGTGTTGCTGAATACAAAATCTTACGCTCCGCTTTTAGATAGCATTGTAAAAAAGACAACGATTATTATTCCGCTGGGTATGCTGTTTGGATTTATCTTCGATCAGCTGGTATTTTCTGTTGTGTTAGCTTTTATTCTCAACTGCGGCTTTGTTACGCTGTTTATCGCAATGGGCGTGTCTGCGTTAAAAGCCCGAAAGCCGTTCGCGGTGATTTTTTTGTGCTCATCCCTGATTGGGGCAATTTGTATTACGATTTCCACGCTTTCGGTCGCCGGCGTTTTAGTGCCCTATAACGATTACACCTTCAAAGCGATTGAGGTCGGCATGGCGCTGGAGGCTATTCTGCTGGCACTCATTCTGGCCCGCCAGTTCAGGATGGCAAAACTGGATAAAATCATTGCTGAAAATTATGCCCGCAATGACGCCTTAACTTTGTTGAATAACCGGCGTGGCTTTACCCAGATTACAGCACCTATCTGGCAAAATATTATCCGGGAAAAACGGGATGTATCCATAGTGCTGCTCGATATTGATAATTTTAAACACATTAATGACAGTTTTGGCCATCAGTATGGCGATGAAGTGCTGATTAATGTGGCCAATTGCATTAAAGCTACGATCAGAGAAGGCGATGTACCGGCGCGGTGGGGCGGAGAGGAGTTTATCCTGTTTTTACCGGAAACCTCCCGGCAACAGGCACTGTTGCAGGCAGAACGCCTGCGCCAGGCCCTTGAGGACATTAAAATTATCACTGCAGATTTTACTATCACCCTGACCGCCAGCCTGGGTGTTGCGGGCACAGAACATGGCCTTTTACATAGCCAGACGCCTGGCAATGTAAGCCAGGAGCAACTGATCCATTATGCTGACAAAGCGTTGTATAAGGCCAAGCAGAGTGGAAAAAACCGGGTATGCACCACAACCCCGGATAATCAACAGATCTGCTGTAGTTGACATTACATCTTTGGGGCCTGTTTTACAGCGACTGCATCTCAGATGCATTTTTTGTCAGCTCAATACAGTCAATAGGACACACTGCAATACAGGTCGGTGTCTGGTAATAACCAATACATTCAGTGCAAAGAGCCGGCTCAACCTGATAGTGATGTGGCCCCATGCTGATCGCGTTGTTGGGACATTCGGGTACGCACATATCACAATTAATACAGCTGGCCTCGATTACAGCGGGCATAGCTTATCTGCCACACTAACTGCCAGCTCATTGCCAGGCCGCTCTGCGGGCCTCAGCTGTTTTAGCAGCATCGCAAAGCGCACATCGCAATGTACCGGTAGCTGCACTTTTAGCTGATAACAGGCGCCGGGCGCCAGTACGATGTCATTATTTTGTTTGTCACGCAGAGCCTGCAACTGAAACCGGTGGTTACCTTTTGGTGTCATCAGCAGCAAATTGTCCCCAACAGCAAACTGGTTTTTCACCTCCAGCAAGGCAAAGCCGTCACTATCCGGCTCACCGATAAACTCCCCTACCAGCAGCTGCTCACCGATGCTGTGGCTGGTGTCATAGTTCTGGGTGTCCTGCGGTTTATGCCGGCGCAAAAAGCCTTCGGTAAAGCCGCGGTTAGCCATGCCATTCAGTTCTTGCAGTAAGCTTTGATCAAAGGCTTTGCCGGCCATCGCATCGTCGATGGCCTGGCGGTATACCTGGGCTGTGCGCGCCACATAATAAGGCGATTTGGTGCGGCCTTCGATTTTCAGCGAATGCACCCCCATCGCAGCTAATGCGGCCACATGCTCGACGGCCCGTAAATCTTTGGAATTGAGAATATAGCTGCCGTGAATATCCTCATCGATTGCCATCAGCTCACCGGGCCGGCCGGGTTCTTCAATAAGAGCCGGGGTGCTGATTGGGGTAAACTGCCCCAGCTCATCTTCATCTGCGGCATGGACCTGATAAGGCCAGCGGCAACTATTGGTACAGGTACCCTGATTTGGATCGCGCTTATTAATATAGCCTGATAGCAGGCAACGGCCGGAATACGCCATACAAAGCGCGCCATGAACAAACACTTCCAGCTCCATATCCGGCACTTCACGACGGATTTCGGCAATTTCCTCTATCGCCAGCTCACGCGATAAAATTACCCGCGCTATGCCTTGCTGTTGCCAGAACCTCACAGCCGCCCAGTTTACCGTATTGGCCTGCACTGATAAGTGCAATGCCTGCTGTGGAAAATGCTGACGTAACAGGTAAACCACACCCGGATCAGAGACAATAAGCGCATCGGGCTTTAATGCCACCACCGGCGTCATATCCTGAATAAATCGATGCAGTTTGCTGTTATGCGGGGCGATATTGACCACGACATAAAACCTTTTGCCAAGGGCATGGGCTTCGCTGATACCGGTCGCCAAGGTCGCTAAGTCAAATTCGTTATTACGCACCCGTAAGCTGTAACGGGGCTGGCCGGCATAAACCGCATCGGCGCCATAGGCAAATGCCAGCCGCATCGCTTTTAAGCTACCAGCGGGGGAAAGTAATTCAGGTTGTAACATTTCACTGCTCTTTACTGTACAAAATGGCCGCTATTCTAGCGTCTGCTTTGCCAGCAGCTTTGATCTGGCGCAAAGGCATAGTGCAACACAACGCTAAACCGCTATACCACTTTAGAGTAGCGCTGCTGGCCCTTTGTCAGATAAGCATCAAAACAGGCGCAGATGCTGCGCACCCAAAGCCTGCCAGCCGCCGTTACTTTAATTTGGCCATCATTTACCAGCAGCAGGCCATCTTCGATAAATGGCTGCAACTGTGCTAATGCCTCAGCGAAATACTGCCAGAAACTCTCAAGCGGCCATTTACGGCAAAATGCAGTGATATCAAGCTCAAAATGACAGATCAACTGGCTGATTAGCTCCGCACGCAGTTTATCATCGCTATTCAAAGCAAAACCGCGCGCAACTGCTAACCTGCCGGCATTGATCGCCTGATAATACTCCGGTAAGTCCTTGCTGTTTTGCCACAACACCCCGTTTACCTGGCTGATACTGGATACCCCGAGGCCAATCAGGGCATCCTGCCCTGCGGTGGTATAACCCTGAAAATTACGCTGCAGCTTACCGGCACGCTGGGCTTTAGCTAAGGCATCATCCAATCTCGCAAAATGGTCCATGCCAATAAACTGATAACCGGCAGCAACAAAGCGATTTATTGCCAGTTGCATTAACTCAAGTTTTAACGGTGCATCCGGCAGGCTGCTGTCAGCAATTTTTCGCTGCGCCGCAAACCGCTCTGGCAAATGCGCATAGCTGAACAACGAAATACGATCAGGATTAAGCCGGATAACTTCATCGACTGTTTCAGCAAAACTTGCCGGTTGCTGATAAGGCAGACCGTAAATTAAATCGAGATTAATCGAGCTGAACCCCAGCTCACGGCTAAGCGCCACCTGATGACGGATAAGGTCAGTATCCTGCACGCGGTTAATGGCAATTTGCACTTTGTCATCTAAATCCTGCACGCCAAAGCTCACCCGGTTAAAACCGAGCGTGCGCAGATGAGTCAGCTTATTGTCACTACAACTGCGCGGGTCAATTTCAATACTGATTTCAGCATCGTCAGCAATAATAAAATGCTGCTGCAACAGCGCCATTAGACGGCTCAGCTGTGCTTCAGTTAAAAACGTCGGGGTTCCGCCGCCTAAATGCAGCTGGTTAATACTTTTATTTTGCAGTAACGGCTGATACAACGCCATTTCCTGCGCTAAAGCATCAAGGTAACTATCGGCTTTGTGCTGATGCCGGGTCACGATTTTATTACAACCGCAGTAATAACAAAGCTTATGACAAAAAGGGATGTGCAGGTACAGGCTAAGATTAGTGGCAGCCTGGCTGATGGCGCTATTAATCAGTGCCTGATTAAAGCCGGTATCAAGCGCCAGCGCCGTCGGGTATGAGGTGTAGCGCGGACCATTAATATTATACTTGCTGATTAATGCCGGGTTTAACTGAATTGGTAGCATCACTCTCCCCTGAAAACACTGCGCCTGAATAAAGCGCCATTATAATCGGTGTAAAAAAGGGCGATTTGATCTGTCGCACGCTTTAGCGTGTTCAGGATGGCAATTGTTATTAGTCAGCCTGACCTTTAACAAGTAAAGCCCCCGGGCCATGGGCCGGGGGCTAACTGACTAAGAAGCGTGCTTTAGTGCAGTATCTTAGTTAAAACGTATAACTGGCTCCTATATTCAGCGTCGCACCGGGGCCTTTCACGCTATAGCCTGTACCATAACGCAGCGCCTGGGCACGAGCCGGGAAATAATCTTCATTCAGCAGGTTTTCAATACCAGCGAATAACTGCCAGTTATTAATCTGGTAGTTTGCGGACAGATTGATCACATCATAACTGCTGATTGGCCCTTCATCGCCGCTATAGAAGCCGGCAGCATTGGGGCTGAAGCGGTCACGGTTAAACACATGCAACCAATACATACTGACGGTTGCATCCGCATTGACCCGATAGCGAGCTGACGCGGTCAGCTTCGGCGCACTGATCTGGCGGGCACCAAGATAGGTGTCACTTTCGGTGTCTTTGCCTTCGGCATAACCATAAGCCGCGCTTAGCTGCCAGGCATCAGACAAACGGTACTCTGCTGACGCTTCATAACCCCAGATCTCCTGCGGTGCCCGTACCGGCCGATACACACCCGTCGCGCTGTCAAGCTGACTGCGGGTGCCCAGCTCAGAGGTGCTCCGGTAAAGCGCCACATTAAAATACAGTGCCTTTAACTGGCTGCTGAAACCGGCTTCATAATTTTTAACGACCGACGCTTCGCTCTGAATCAGACTGATATCATCCACCGTTGCTGTTCTGAGCAATAAGCCAAGATCGGGCACCTCAAAGCCTTCTGAGTAGCTAATAAAGGGGGAAAAA
Source organism: Arsukibacterium sp. (assembly GCF_033722355.1). Taxonomy (GTDB): domain Bacteria; phylum Pseudomonadota; class Gammaproteobacteria; order Enterobacterales; family Alteromonadaceae; genus Alishewanella. The sequence goes on from NZ_JAWVZF010000052.1 coordinate 8,139, forward strand.
GCCTCTGATAAGCGGTAGCGCAAACCGATATTATAGGTCGTGGCATCGTATGCCATTTCCCCGCCCGATACGGCTATTGGCGTGGAACAGGTTTGGGCACTGCGGCACAGTCTCAAGGTGTTATAGTCATCTACGCTGACGTTGATTGCTTCACGCCGCGCGCCGGCTTTTACTGTCCAGTCATCAGCGAGCTCCCATTTACTCTGGACAAACACCGCACGCGAATTCATGTCCATTTCCGGCACCCAGATCCGGCCATCCAGTAATGGCTGAGAAGTGACATCCTGCAGCAAATCCACGCCATATATCAAGGTTGCGTAAACATTGCCAAGGGCTATGCGGCTGGTCAGTACGCCACGCAGCCCTGCTTTTTCCGATAAAATGGCAGATTGTCCACCCTCAAAGCCCTGCTCAGGGTTACCAAGCGTAGCTGACCAGAAAAACACATTATCGATTTTCTGCCGGTAGCCATCCAGTACCAGCGACGTATTGCTGAACACCTCATCATGTTCATATTTAAGCATCAGATTGTAGTTGCCCTCAGGTCCTTGCGGAGCACCCAGCGGAATGTCGCCGTCTGCCAGCGGCACAGCATAGGTTTTTTCACCGAGATCAATATTGCCAGGCACATCCTGATAACGGGCATTCTGATCAGAATCATAGTAATTATAAGTAAACTGCAGACGTTGATTGTCCTTCAGACTATAGCCGAGCTTAACGAACAGATCGCGCTGCCGGCTGTCGGATAAACCATATTGCAGGCCGAGAATATCGCCATCGGCATCGCGCTGCACGCCATATTTATCCTGAGATAATTTGGCAACATAGCCCAAATGACCGGTAGTACCATCCAGCGACAGCACTGAGCGATAACCTATGCTATCTTCAGTTTTCACCAGGCTGCTGCGAACCGACTGCGACAACATCACCCTGGCCGCCTCAGTGGATGGTTTTTTAGTGATGTAGTTAATCACACCACCTGCGGCACCATTGCCCCAGATTGACGTGGCACCATTGACGACTTCTATCCGTTCAATACTGGCCGGATCTAGGGTACGAATGCCAAGGCCACCGTTTCTGAGCGGCGTATCCTGCGGTACACCGTCTATCATCACCAGCACATTACGGCCGCGCAGGGTCTGACCAAAATTGCTGGTACTGCCGGTACTGGGCGCCATGCCTGGCACGGCCAGCGCCAGTAAGTTTTGCAACTCAGCAGTGACCCGCAGTTTTTCCTGAATAGTTTGCTGATCAATCAGGGTAATGCTGGCGGGCACTTCATCCAGACTTTCGACAATGCGGCTGCCGGTCACGGTTAACCGTTCAATGCTTTGCTCTGTTGTTGTGCTGGCCTCACTGATAATCGGGCTCAGTGCCAGTAATACAGCAAGATAAGTTAAATTATGGGTACGGCGCATGATTTCTCCTCAGAAGCTGAGTATTAAAAAATGGCCGCATTATAAATACTTAAACACTAAATGACAATCATTATCATTTGCATGTTTGGGAATTAACGTTAATCCGCCTTTGTCTGTCTGGCTGTCGCATTACTGTGCTTCAGTAAATAAATCGCTTTTTTGCCAAAGTGCACTGCTATGTTGCTGCAAATCACCATTATGCTCATCAATAAACAACACGGCCAGTTGGTGCTCTTCAGCAAGCGCCAGCCCCTGTGCCCTGCCGACACATAGCAACGCGGTAGACCAGGCGTCTGCTAAGGTAGCATTGCTATGAACAACGGTTACCGAGACAGTGTTATGTTGTACCGGCCAGCCGGTGCGGCCATCGATAATATGGCTAAAGCGTTTACCATCAGCAGAAAAGTAATGCCGGTAAGTACCGGATGTCATTACCGCCGCCTGCTGTTCGGTTGTCATTTGCAGTACTTTATAAAGTGTCTGAGCACCCGGCAATGGCCGCTCTATAGCAATGCGCCACGGTGTATTGTCAGGCTTATGGCCGTTAGTAATCAGCTCGCCGCCTATTTCTACCAGATAATTAACCACCCCATATTGCTGCATCATGGCCGCTAAGCGCTCAACACTATAGCCCTGGGCAATCGAGGATACATCTATCTGCAGGGTACTAATGGCTTTTGTCAGCGTATCTGAGCCCCGGCTTGTCACATGCTGTAAACCGGTACTGCTTAACGTCTGGTTTATCTCAGTGACTTCGGGCTGGTTAAACTGGTTGGCTTTAAAGCCCCATAATTCGAATAATGGCTGTACCGTTAAATCGTAGCAACCTGCTGTTGCCTGACTAATCAGCCTGGCGTGTTCAACTAACTGCACCAGCTCCTCGCCCACCGTTACCGGTTGCAGACTGTGTTGCTGGTTAAACTGACTTATCACCGAGTCATCCCGGTACGTTGACATCAGCTGGTCTATCCGGCTGAATTCATTCTCTATTGCCAGTTGCAGTTGCTGCGCCGCCACCGGTTTATCAGTCCAGAAGCTGATACTCCAGCTGGTGCCCTGCGCCTGACCTGTTAATTTAATTATCTCTGGTGGCCTGTTGCAGCTTGCCAGTAATAACGCACTTGACAACAGCAGAATATTTTTAAATCCACGCATTATTACCTCAGCAAAAACCAGTAAATCAGTAACGCCAGTACCAGCCGGTAAATCACATAGGGCCACATACCAAACCGGTTAAGCCAGGCCAGAAAGAAATGGATAGCCGCCAGTGCCGTGATAAAAGAGGTGCCAGCACCAATTGCAAAAATAAGCCAGTCGATACTGGCGGCATCAGTACTGATAATATCCAGCAGTTTAACCCCGGCAGCCAGCGCCGTGATCGGTATTGCCATTAAAAAAGAGAAACGTGACGCCGCCTCCCGGGTGTAGCCCAGCAGTAAACCTGCTGTCATAGTCGCACCGGAGCGCGACGTACCGGGAATAAGAGATACCGCTTGAGCCAGGCCAATAAGCAAGGCATCAGTCAAGGTAAATTCTGATAATTTGCGTCTGGCCTTCGCCGTCACATCTGCAAACCCGAGCAAAATACCAAACAGCAGTGTGGTAATAAAAATAACGGCCACAGAGCGTAAATTATTTTCTATTGCATCAAGCAGCAGTGCGCCGGCCAGACAGGCTGGCAGCGTTGCCAATACCAGACACCAGGCCAGCGGGCTTTGGCCAACGGTTCTTCGATATCGTGCTGATAGCAGGACATCAGTTGTTAACTGTATGACATCACGCCGAAAATACAGCACCACTGCCAGTAAAGTGCCGACATGCACGGCTAAGTCAAAAGCCAAACCCTGGTCAAGCTGGCCGGTTACCAACGGAGCCAGAATAAGATGAGCGGAACTGGATATAGGTAAAAATTCGGTAATACCTTGCAAAATACCAAGGAAAACAGCGTATAAGGGACTCATTCTGGATTAGCTTCCGGGTTTTAGATGCAGTACGACGAAGCGTGCAGTTTACCACAACTCAGCCATGGCTTTTTTATCCGTTATCAGAAAATTAATTAACACAGCCTGTTTTTTGAACAAAAACCGGTGAACTAAACCAATGTCGGCGCTGCAATACCGGTATTTACTAAAACAGCAACAGATCACTTTGCGCCGGATCAAATAACACAGCTTATTTTATTTATATAATCAGGTTTGTTTTAGCAAAAGGACGGTGTTGTCGTGGTCTCCAATCTCAGTCAGTTATTTGCCACAGCAGAGCAACAGGAACCCAAAGTCAGTCAGCTTATCAGCAGACAACTGATTTGCTGTGATGCCGACACCCCAGTGCAGCACGCGGCCAGGCTGATGCATCAGCATCAGGTAAGCTGTGTTCTTATAACTGAAAATAATTCGGTACTGGGGATTTGGACCGAAGCCGATGCTAAACGGGTTAATTGTCAGCTGACGCCAGCCTATCAGCAGCCTATCAGCCAACTGATGACCAGCCCGGTAATATCTGTTGATGCCGATACCCCGCTGAATCAGGCTGCCAGCCTGATGCTGCAAAAGCGGATCCGCCGGCTGCTGGTGGTAGACAGTGAGCATTGTCCGCTTGGTATTCTGACTCAGAGTGATATTATCCGCCAGCAGCGGATTGAACACTATTTACGGCTCAGAGATGTTGGCTCCTGTATCTCCAAGCCCCCTTTAACCATTGCCAGCAGCCTGTCGTTAAATCTGGCGATACAAACCATGCAACAGCATAATGCCGAGGCCGCTATCGTTGACTTTGCTGATGCTATCCCCGGTATTATCACTGAACGGGATATCATTAAGCTGATTGCCGAAGGGAGCTGTGACAGTGAGCTGTCGCAACTGGCACAACGTCCGGTTCTTACCGTAAGCCGGGACTGCAGCTTGCTGCAGGCCGTCGATATTTTAAAAGAAAAAAACTTCCGTCATCTTGCCGTCACCGACAGCCAGCAAAAAATCTGTGGTGTCCTGTCGTTCAGCGACATCCTGATCAATGTTGAATATGCTTATGTCGAACAGTTAAAACAGGCATTGCAGGCACGGGATCAAGCATTGCGCACGTCAGCAGATTATCTGCGCCTGGCGCAAAAGGTCATTGATGCCTCGCTTGACGGCATTATGATTACTGATGTTCGGGGCATAATCGAATCCGTTAATCCCAGTTTCAGCCAGCTTACCGGCTACAGTGCAGCAGAAGCGCTTGGGCAAACCCCGGCGCTGCTCAGTTCAGGCTTACACAATAAAGATTTTTATCGCACCCTGTGGCAGACCCTGCTCGGCCAGGGGCACTGGCAGGGCGAAATTTGGAACAAGCGTAAAAACGGCGAAATTTATCCGCAGTGGCTGTCGATCACCGCAATAAGAAATGAGAAAGGGGAAATTTGTCAGTTCGCCGCCATTTTCAGTGATATCAGCGAACGTAAGCATCAGGAAAAAAAAATTCATCAACTGGCTTATCTGGATGAACTGACGGGCCTGGCAAACCGCCGGCTATTCTTAGACCGCTTAAAACTGGCGCTGGCCAATGCTCAGCGCCATCAGCACAAAATGGCGGTACTGTTTCTGGATTTAGATTTATTTAAACGGATTAACGACACCCTGGGTCATCAGGCCGGCGATGATGCCTTGACCGAAGTGGCCCGGCGTTTGACGGCCAGTGTCCGTGATGGCGAATCGGTGGCAAGGCTTGGCGGTGACGAATTTACTATCCTGCTGCCGGAAGTAAGCGATATTTCCGCCCTGGAGATACTGGCCAGACGGCTGATAAGTCAGTTTGAACGACCATTCAGATTATTGCAGCAGGATTTTTTCCTGACGACCAGCATAGGGATAAGTGTATTTCCCTCTGACGCCAAAACCACTGATCAGCTGATAAAACATGCAGATGTCGCGATGTATCAGGCAAAATCGGCCGGTCGTAATCAGTATTGTTTTTACCAGGAGCATATTGGGCAGCAAACCCAGAACGAGCTAAAACTGGAACAGGAACTGCGCCTGGCCCTGCAACAGCAGAATATGGAAGTCTGGTATCAACCCAAGGTGGATCTTAACAGTGGGCTTATCTGCGGCCTGGAGGCATTAGTGCGCTGGCAGCATTATCAGCATGGCTTAATTGCCCCTGACCGTTTTATTCCACTGGCGGAAAAGCTGGGATTAATTACGCTGCTCAGTGAGCAGGTTCTGGCGCAGGTATGCCGGGATATCCGGGATCATCAACTTAAGGTGCCGGTTGCTGTCAATATTTCTGCGTTACAGCTTATCGACCCGAGATTTCATCAACGATTGCAGCATCATCTTGATCAATATGAAATATCGCCACGTTGTATAGAACTGGAACTGACCGAAAGCTGTCTGATCCCCGAACAGGCTGATGCAACCCTTGCCTTACTGACCCGGTTACGCCAGCAGGGGTTCCGGCTGTCAATTGATGATTTTGGCACAGGCTACTCTTCACTGTCCTATTTACGCCGCTTGCCGATTGACTGCCTGAAAATTGACCGTAGCTTTGTTGATGAGTTGCCGGAAAACGCGGAAGACAGCCAGATTGCGCTGGCTATTATTGCGATGGCCAGTGCCCTTGGTCTGGATGTGATTGCCGAAGGTGTCGAACACCCCAGACAGCGTGACTTCCTGCTGCAGGCTGGTTGCGCCACCGGTCAGGGCTATCTGTATTCACCGGCCTTGCCGCTACCCCAGTTAAAACAAAGTATGGCAGCAGCTTTTAGAACGCAGATTGAACCGGATGTTGTCACGCACCAAGCAACCGCTTGCTGATCGCTTAAGTGGCTAACCTGGGCCCGGTCCGCAAGACTTTCAGGCTACCGGGATGTTAACTGTTGTTGCAGCAAATCCACTAACGGCTGGAATTCGGCTTTATTTTTGTCGTTCAGTGCAATCAGTGCCTGATGCGCCCGCAGAATCATCTCACCTTGCTGCTGTTCAGAGTAACTGGCTGCTGTTACGCCGCTAAGCTTGACATCAGCACTAGTCGGCTTTTCTACAATCTGAAAAGCCTGGTCCAGGCACAGACTGTACAGCAATTCATTAATTTGCGGCCTGGTGGAAAAAAGGGTTGGCTTTGGCAACTGCTGCTGCTGACAATAACGTGCCAGACTGGCCAGCAGGCCGACATGGGTACTGTCAAGAAATGTTGCTTCGTTTAAATCAATAATGACCTGATTACAGCTGGCCGGTTTACTGAACAATTGTTCAATTAATTCGTCCATGCCAGCGGCATTGGTGTACCGCAGCTCGCCACGCAGTTTAAAAAAACAGCAGTTATCAATACTGGCAAACAGAATTTGCGGTTGCATCAGCTGGTACTCCGGCCCCGGGTTACTTTCAGTATAGTTAAATCATCCGGCAGTGTCTGGTCTGGCCTAACAGCCAATTTTGCCAACAGGTCCGGAATATCATCTGCCTGCTGGCATTGCTGCTGCAAAAACTGCAGTTTTTGCTGATTGTGCTCTTGAGGTAACACATCCAGTAAACCATCTGAACACAGTAGTAAGCTGCTGCCGGCTGTCATGTCCAGCTGATGATTCTGGTAACAGGTAAAGTCAAACATGCCTGCCGGAGTACTTTTTATTTCAAGATAGCGTGCAACCGCAGCCGAGGGTTGTTGGAATAATGGCCAGGGATAAGCACCGGCATTGGCATACTTCAGCTGATGCGTTCGGGTATCAAGTACGGCATAAAACAGGGCAATGTATTTAGTAATATTTTCACGCAGTAATTCACTGTTGAGGGCCGCTAACAACGCCGCGGGGTCTACCAGCATATCTGTGTCGCCGCGCTGATATTGCTCCAGCGCGGCACTAACAAACCGCTTAAGATAAACAGTAACAAATGCCGACGCCACGCCATGGCCGGCAACATCGGCGATGTAGAACACTACTTTGTGCTGATCAGCATTAAAATAATCGACAAAATCGCCGCTCATAAAAGCCGATGGATACAGCACATGACTGAACTGATAATCCCCCCTGCTAAAACCGGAAGCGGGCAACATTTTAAACTGCACCCGTTTGCCGGCCCGCTCACCGGCTTCAAGTTCAGCCAGCGAGTGCTGCAAGTGCTGATTCGCAATAGCAAGTTCTGCTGTTCTGGCCTGAACCTTGGCTTCAAGTGTATCATTTAAAAGTGCCAGTTCTGATATGGCCGTATAGGCACGCAGTGCTGACAGCACTGTGGTTGTTAAACGTTGCACGGTCAGTTCAGTTTTAGCCCGGTAATCGTTAATATCATAGTCCTGAACCACCTTTTGTTCCGGTGCCTGCCCCGGTTGCCCGGTACGCAGGACAATCCGTACCAGCTGGTTTTGTAAGGTTTCGCGGATATAGTGCACTAACGTTAACCCGGCATCATCCGTCTCCATTACCACATCCAGCAACACCAGAGCAATATCCTGCCGCCCGGCTAAAATCGGCCTGGCTTCAGCAGCACTGTAAGCACTGATAAATTTCAGTTTATGGTTCTGGAAATTAAAATCACGCAGAGCCAGCAGCGTCACCTGATGAATCTCAGGATCATCATCGACAATCAGCACGGTCCAGAATCGATGTTCAACCTCTGCTATTTGCGGATCATCAGCAAATACCATCGCCTCATCCGTCGGATCCGGGCGAGCCGGCAACTGACTGGTGGTAATGTCAGAACGATGCTGCGTCATGGCAACCTCAAAGTTCAGTCATGCGATTATTTGACCGTAGCATAGTTAATCCTGACAGAAAACACCCAGCCAATGTTTATCTGAGCCGTGCCAGCCCTCGTCTGAGCACATTAATACCGGTAATGGTAAAAACTACCGGTTTATTCACAGCAGCCTGAAATAACTGCGCCGCTATCTCCCGTCAAATAACAATTTCCCTGCCAGAGCGCCTTGCAAGCGCAACCTGAATTAAAACTTAAATATCAATTAATTAGAAAATTATACCAACAAAGAAAATCCTATCCACGCAAGCTGGCCTGCAAGCTGCATTTACTAGTTTGTCCTATCAATTGGATGTGTTAAACGACAGCCACTGCTGAATATTAACTAATATGGAGGACTCGTTATGCCACAGGTCAATAACGCGGAAATTAAGCAGGTACATGATATTATTCAGGTGCTGAACAGCGGCATCGATTTTTATGGTGACGCCAAAGAGAAAGTCGATGATCGTCAGTTGGCCCAATTTTTTGACCGGATGTTAAATGCCCGCCGTCTGGTGAAAGAGCGTCTGCAACCCTTTGCTGTGAGAAAAGACGG
>NZ_JAWVZF010000053.1:0-16379 GCF_033722355.1 Arsukibacterium sp.
GGCGACACATGGGAGCAGGCGTTATTTATCGAACTTGCTGCAGAGGAAGATAAAGAATACCTGTTGGAGTTGCAGCAAACGGATCCTGAAGGTTACCGAACAGAATTAACCTCTATTTTACCTCATTTTAACCGACTCTTTGTCGATGGTAAGACGTTATACATGGTCGGAGAGGCAGGCTTTATCGCGAAAAGTGCTGATTTTGGCAGTAGCTGGCAGCGAATAGATGAATTTTACAATGGTTCTCTGTTTGATCTGCATCGCACCCCGGACATGAGCTTGCTGGCGGCAGGTTTGCGCGGACACCTGTTTCGCAGTGAAGATAACGGTCAGAGCTGGCAGCAAATCGGCCTAACTGAATCTGCAACGCTCAATAGTATTTTCAGTGATGCTAGTGGCAACATTTTTCTGGCGGGTAATTCTGGTACTTTGCTACAGAGTAAAGATGACGGCCTGACTTTTACTGAGCGCTCACAGCCAGATGGCAAGGCCATTTTAAATGGTGTGGTAAAGGGCAACAAGCTGATACTGGTTACTGAAGTTGGCATTAAAGAATTAAACCTGGATAAGTCTGAATAATATGAGTGTAAATTCCCTGGTTAATAAAATTGAGTATGCGTTATTCCGGCATCGCCTGGCGGTGCTGGTTATTTTTCTGCTGGTGACGATTGGTTTACTAATTAAAGCAACTGAGATAAAGCTCGATGCTGCCTTTACCAAAAATATTCCATTGCAGCACGAATATATGCAGATATATCAGGAGCATGCTGAAGATTTCGGCGGCGCTAACAATATCCTGATTGCAGTCTGTGACAACAGTGGTGACATTTTTAATCCGACATTTTTTGACACTTTCCGTCAGGTACATGACGAAGTACTTTATACCCCAGGTATTAACCGGGTATTGGTTAAATCATTGTTCAGTCCCAGTACCCGCTTTATTGAGGTGGTGGAAGACGGTTTTGCTGGTGGTCCGGTCATCCCCGCTGATTTTGTCGCTGATAACTCTGGCCTTGAAAAGGTCAAAGCTAATATTGAAAAAGCGGGCATAGTCGGCCGTATGGTCGCCGACGATTACAGCTGTGCCATGATTACTGCGCAGCTACTCGAGATTGACTCTGAAACAGGGGAAGCCGTAGATACGCTTGAGTTTGCGGTTGCCCTTGAACAAAACATCAGGGCTAAGTATCAGAGCGAACAGATTAGTTTGCATATTATTGGCTTTGCGAAAATGGTCGGTGATGTTGCTGACGGCGCCAAAGGGGTAGTGTTGTTTTTCCTCGTTGCGATTGGTGTCACTGCCTTGATGGTGTATTTCTTCTCCAAATCAGTCATGTTAACGGTGCTGCCAATAGCCTGTTCTCTGATCGCTGTTGTGTGGCAAATGGGCTTACTGACCGTGTTGGGTTTTGGTATTGATCCGATGTCTATTCTGGTTCCCTTTCTGGTATTCGCTATCGGTGTCAGCCATGGGGTGCAGATGATCAACTCTACCGGCAAACGCGTTGCTGCCGGAATGGACGCAAAAACCGCGGCCGAGTCGAGTTTTCGAAAACTGCTGGTTCCAGGTGGCGTTGCGTTGTTATCGGATACGGTTGGCTTTTTAACGTTACTGATCATTGAAATTGGCGTTATTCGTGAATTAGCTATAACTGCCAGTTTAGGTGTGGCGGTCATTATTTTAACCAACCTGATCCTGCTGCCGGTGTTGATGTCTTATGTCAAATTCAGTGCCGCGTACAAAGCACGGGTGGCGACGCCCTCGGTTAAGGCAGAGAAATTCTGGTATGCCATGTCAGCCTTTGCTACCCGACGGTATGCTTATGGCATTCTGGTTGTTACGGCCATTATATTTGCGGCCGGTTACTGGCAAAGTCAGCAACTGAAGATTGGTGACCTGCATGAAGGTGCTCCGTCGTTACATGAAGACTCCCGTTATAATCTCGACACTAAGTTAATTACTGACAGTTTTGCTATTTCTGTTGATTACATCAACATTATGGTTGAAACGATACCCAGTGCCTGTACTGAGCATGACATTATGGACCGCATTGATCAGTTTCAGTGGCTGATGGAAAATGTGCAGGGGGTACAATCTGCAATATCGTTGTCATCCGTATCGAAAACCATTAATGCGGCCTATAACGAAGGCAACCAGAAGTGGCGGGTATTACCACGTAATACTCAGTCATTAGTCCAGGCCACGTCCAGAGTTGAAACCAGCACAGGGTTACTGAATGCTGACTGCTCTGTTATGCCGGTTATGATATTTCTAGAAGATCATAAAGCTGAAACTATCGAGCGGGTCGTCAGTGCTGCCAAAAAATATGGTGCCGAGCTTGGAGATGAGCAAACTCAGTTTAAACTCGCTTCAGGTCCAGCCGGTGTCATGGCGGCAACTAATGAAGCGGTATCTGCAGCTCAGCAGCCGATGATGTGGTATGTCTATGGTGCCGTTATTGTGCTGTGTTTGCTAAGTTTCCGCTCCGTCAGGGCAACCATTGCCGTTGTCGTGCCACTGTATGTCGTATCGGTGCTGGCAATGGCGCTGATGACGAAGCTGCAAATTGGCCTGACCGTATCAACCTTGCCGGTCATTGCACTTGGGGTAGGGATTGGTGTCGATTATGGGATTTATATTCTGTCCAGCATGAGTCAGTTGCTGCGCGATGGAATGCCATTACGACAGGCCTATTTTGAAGCACTGAAAGAGCGGGGCAGTGCCGTGTTATTTACCGGTATTACACTGGCGATAGGCGTCAGCACCTGGGTATTTTCAGCATTAAAATTCCAGGTAGATATGGGAATTCTGTTAACCTTTATGTTTATTGTAAATATGCTTGGCGCGGTAGTGGTGCTTCCGGCTTTAGCAGCAGTATTCTGGCGGAATAATCGTTAACAGCAAAAAATTATTTCTGCATGTTTAAACACGAAAATGGCCGAAAGGCCATTTTCTATTTAAGCCAACTGAATAAGTTGTCAAAAGCCTTAAAAACCACTGGTTTAACCAGCATAAAAGCCAGAAATAGTGCTTCAAAAGCGCTACAATAGTCACTACACTGCGCAGCAGACAAGACCTTGTATGTTAGGTAGAACCAGCTGTAAAAGCTGTGCTCTGAAAAAGGATACAATAATGGCACTGATAGATGGTCATCCCTCTGTACTACTACAAAACGTAAGCAAGCTGATAAAACAAAAAGTAAAAGACCAGCCCGAGCTGGTGGAAAAGTTTGCTTATACTCTCTATGGCAATATGTCGAACGAAGATCTGGTTGGTCGTAATGACAGTGATTTGTATGGCGCAGCATTAAGTTTGTGGCAGACATTTAACCAGCATGCTGAACCTGAAGCCCGGATCCGGGTTTATAATCCTGAAATTTCCCGGCATGGCTGGGAGTCAAAACATACCATAGTTGAGATAGTGGTTCAGGATATGCCGTTTCTGGTTGATTCCGTCCGTATGGCATTAAGTCGGCACGGTATCGCTGCGCATTTGCTGTTGCATTATCCGCTGCAGACTCAGCGGGATAAGGCAGGTAATATCACTGACTTTTTTAAACTGGGCAGTAAAGCCAGTTCAAGCACCCAGCAAACGGTTTTTCATATTGAAATTGATCGGATCACCGATGATGCAACAATTCAGGCATTAAAATCGGAATTACATTCGGTCATGGAGGATGTATCTCTTGCCGTAAACGACTGGCAACCTATTCGCCAGAAACTGCAGGATGTCATTAAGACATTCGTCAAACAAAGCGGAAAGGCTGCTGCCGACGAGATTAAAGAAACGACAGATTTTTTAAATTGGCTGGTCAAAGACAATTTCACCTTGCTTGGTTACCGTGAATACAAAATTACCCCGGTAAAGGGTGATTACAAAATTTCTGGTATCGATAAAACCTCACTGGGCCTGATGCGCCGCTCTGAGTCGCGTGATCTGATGTTATCAGAATTGCCAGATGCAGGCCGTAAGCAGGCATTGAGCCCGTCACTACTGGTACTGACTAAAACCAATAATAAATCCAGAGTTCACCGGCCTGCCTACATAGATTATGTCGGCGTAAAACAGTTCGACAAAGACGGGAAAGTCGTTGGCGAACATCGCTTTATTGGTTTGTATTCTTCATCACTATACAATAACAGCGCAGCGGATATTCCGCTGTTGAAAACTAAACTGGCCCGGGTTATGGCGATGTCAGAGTTTGCCACCGGCACCCATGCCTATAAAGCGCTGTTAAACATTCTTGAAACCTATCCGCGCGACGAGCTGATTCAGGCCAGTGCAGAAGAATTACTGCATGTGGCGATGGGCGTGCTGCAGATGCAGGAGCGGGATATGACCCGCTTATTTATGCGCAAAGATGCCTTTGGCCGGTTTGTTACTGCCATGGTTTATGTGCCGCGTGAGCGATATAACACTCAGTTACGCAAAGAAACCCAGGCCATTTTACAACGGGCACTGGGTACCGACGAACCGGTAGAATTTACTACCTATTTTTCAGAATCTGTGTTGGCCCGTACGCATTATCTGGTACGGATCACTGATAGCCATGTCGAGTATAAAGTGAAAGATATTGAACGCAATCTGGTTGAAGCAGCCCGTACCTGGGAAGACAAGTTAGAGACAGCATTAACCGGTGTTTACGGTGAAGCTAAGGGCCGGGAGTTGGGCCGAAAATATGTTAATAGTTTCCCACGTGCTTACAAAGAAGAAATGCTGCCAAGCGACGCGCTGGTTGATATTGGCAAACTTGAATCGTTAAACGATGACAATAAACTGGAAATGCTGTTTTACCGGCCGCAGGAAGAAAGCAAAGACAGTAAGGCCGTACGCTTAAATCTGTTTCACAAAGACCACCCCATTCATCTGTCTGATGTTTTACCCATGCTGGAAAACTTTGGTCTGAGAGTCATTGGCGAAACACCCTATGCCGTTAAATCGCCGGACGGTAAAGTCAGCTGGATATTAAACTTCTCAATGGAGCTAAACGGAGACGTTCCGCTGGATTTTGCCGAAGCACAGCACAGCTTCCAGTTATCGTTTGCTAAAGTCTGGAGCGGTCAGCTGGAAGACGATGGTTTCAACCGGCTAATTCTGGGGGCAGGTTTAACCGGACGTCAGGCTTCTATTATCAGGGCATATGCCAAGTATAAAAGGCAGATAGGCGGCACGTTCAGCCAGAATTATGTTGAAAGTACCTTTACCCGCTACCCCAATCTGGCTGCGCTACTGGTTCAGTTGTTTGATAAAAAGTTTGCACCAGCATCCAAAGCGACGGCAAAGTCTATCGAAAAACTGGAAGAGCAAATTAACGCCCAGCTTGAGAATGTCGCCAATCTGGATGACGACAGAATTATCCGCCGTTTTGTCAATATGATTAACGCGACATTACGGACCAATTACTATCAACCGGCTGATGACGGCACTGATAAGCCCTATATCTCTTTTAAAATTAAACCTGATTTAATTCCGGATATGCCATTACCGCTGCCGATGTTTGAGATTTTCGTTTATTCGCCGCGGGTTGAAGGGGTGCATCTGCGGTTTGGTAAAGTGGCTCGTGGTGGCTTACGCTGGTCTGATCGTCGTGAAGATTTCCGTACCGAAGTTTTAGGCCTGGTCAAAGCACAACAGGTTAAAAATACCGTTATCGTACCATCTGGTGCTAAAGGCGGTTTTGTTTGTAAAAAGCTGCCGGAAACGGGTGGCCGCGATGCCTTTATTGCTGAGGGCAAAGCATGTTACCGCACCTTTATCCGCGGTTTGCTGGATATTACCGATAACATTGTCCAGGGCAGCATAGTGCCGCCAGATAATGTCAGCCGGTTAGACGAGGACGATCCTTACCTGGTGGTTGCCGCAGACAAAGGTACAGCCACCTTCTCAGATATTTCAAACGGCATTTCTGAAGAATATGGTTTCTGGCTGGGTGATGCGTTTGCCTCGGGCGGTTCTAACGGCTATGACCATAAGAAAATGGGAATTACGGCCCGGGGTGGCTGGGAAGCGGTCAAGCGGCATTTCCGTGAAACCGGGATCGATTGTCAGAGTACTGATTTTACCTGTGTCGGTATAGGTGATATGGCCGGAGATGTGTTCGGTAATGGTATGTTGTTATCCAAACATATCCGTCTGCAAGCGGCATTTAACCACATGCACATTTTCATTGATCCTAATCCTGATGCAGCAACCAGCTATGTGGAGCGGGAGCGGTTATTTAATCTGCCGACCTCTACCTGGGACGATTATGACAAGTCGCTGATTTCTGAGGGCGGCGGTGTATTTGCCCGCAGTGCCAAATCCATTAAACTATCGCCACAGATGAAAGAAATGCTGGGTACCACCAAAGCGAGTATGACGCCAAACGAGCTGATCCGCGAATGTCTGATGATGCCGGTCGATCTGATTTGGAATGGCGGGATCGGCACTTATATTAAAGCAACCACAGAAAGCCACGCTGAAGTGGGCGACCGGGGTTCAGAACCACTTAGAATTAACGGTAAAGATTTAAAAGCCAAAATATTTGGTGAAGGCGGTAACCTTGGCGCGACGCAACGTGGCCGGATTGAATTTGCTGCTAACGGCGGCCGGATTAATACCGACTTTGTCGACAACGTGGGTGGTGTTACCTGCTCAGATAATGAAGTAAATATTAAAATTTTACTTAATTCGCTGGTGCAGGGCGGTGATTTGACGTTGAAACAGCGTAACAAATTATTAAATGATATGACGGACGATGTTGCCGCTCTGGTTCTTAAAGAGTGCTACCGGCAAACGCAGAGCATTACACTGTCATCGTTGCTGGGTTCTGAACAAATCAAAGAGTATACCCGCTTTATTCATACGCTGGAAAAAGACGGTAAACTGAACCGGGAGCTGGAGTTCCTGCCAAGCGATGATGAACTGGCAGAACGAATGGTCAAAGGTATTGGCCTGACCCGTCCTGAGCTGGCTATTTTAACCGCATACGGCAAGATGGTACTGAAAGAGCGGCTGGTGTTACCGGAGATTTATGAGAATGCCTATTTCAAACGCCAATTATTTACTGCTTTTCCTGAGCTGTTGCAAAAGCAATACGCCAAGGAAATGGAAACTCATCCGTTAAAAGCAGAAATCATTGCTACCAAGCTTGCCAATATGCTGGTCAATGAAATGGGGCCGAACTTTGCTCAGCGAATGCTGGAGGAAACGGGTGCCAACATTGGCGAAATTGCCCTGTGTTACGCCATTGCCCGTGACTTATTTGACCTGCCGGCGGTCTGGAAACAGCTGGAACAGCTGGATAATAAAGTTCCAGCATCGCTGCAAAACCGCTTGTTATTCCAGTTAAGACGGACAATGCGCCGGGCTACCCGCTGGTTTATCCGTCATCGTAATAAAACGATGGATATCCAGCAAACGATTGATTTCTTTAAACCCGCTTATCAGGCTATTTCCCGTGATTTGGCAAACTACCTGGCAGAAGCGGAACTGGCACAACTACGTGAAAACGAGCAGGGCCTGGTTGATCAAGGTATCCCAACCGATATTGCCCGCTACCTGACTCAGTTAAGCACGGTATTTTCAGTAATGGATATTGCGCAGGTGAGCGACAATCAGGGTATTTCACTGGCGATGGTGGCTGAAATTTACTTTAAACTGGGTGACCGGCTTGATCTGCACTGGTTCCTCGAGCAAATTACTCAGCAGCCGGTGGCTAATCACTGGCAAGCGTTGGCACGGGC
Organism: Arsukibacterium sp.; assembly: GCF_033722355.1. Classification (GTDB taxonomy): domain Bacteria; phylum Pseudomonadota; class Gammaproteobacteria; order Enterobacterales; family Alteromonadaceae; genus Alishewanella. The sequence goes on from NZ_JAWVZF010000053.1 coordinate 7,726, forward strand.
TTCATACCGGGAAGAGCTGGACTGGCAACAACGTTCATTGACTGCCGTCGTGGTGCGTAGCTGCGGCAAGTCCTGTGCGGCTGATGACGTTATTGAAAGCTGGCTGGCGCAGCATCAGATCCTGGTTGAGCGCTGGCGTTTAATGCTGGCCGAATTTAAAACGACCAAGAGCCATGAGTTTGCTAAATTCTCAGTTGCCATGCGCGAACTTATGTTATTAAGTCAGTCAGTTTAATGCTGAAATAAGCCTGGACTATGGTTACAATACCCCGGTAATTACCGGGGTATTTTTTTCTTAAAGGCGCTTATGTTCTACTCTTTTGCAAAAAAAATAATGTTTACCTGTGACGCTGAACGCGCCCATAATCTGGCACTTGGCAGTTTGAAGCGGTTAGCCCATACACCTGCTTCTATACTCTGGCGCCAGCAGGTTGCGACTAAACCCGTTACTGTGGCCGGCATCCGGTTTGAAAATCCACTTGGCCTTGCTGCCGGTCTGGATAAGAACGCTGATTGCATTGATGCCTTTGGTCAGATGGGCTTCGGTTTTATTGAAGTTGGCACAGTGACTCCCCGACCGCAGGATGGCAATGAAAAACCCAGAATTTTCCGTTTGCCGGGGGCCGAGGCAATTATTAACCGCATGGGGTTTAATAATAAAGGTGTCGATTATCTGGTGCACAATGTTAAAAACGCCAGTTATAAAGGTGTGCTCGGTATCAATATCGGCAAGAACAAAGATACCAGTAACGAGCGCGGCAAAGATGACTATGTCAGCTGTATGCGAAAAGTTTACCCCCATGCCAGCTACATCACTGTCAATATTTCCTCGCCTAATACGCCGGGCTTGCGTGATTTACAGTTTGGTGATGCCTTGCTGGATTTACTCCAGACAGTAAAAAATGAACAGCTGGACCTGCAGGCTCAGTATGACAAATACGTACCGATATTCGTTAAAATTGCGCCCGATATGGATCACACGGCGGTTTGTCAGGTAGCAGAGACTTTATTAAAAAGCAAAATGGATGGCGCTATCGCTACCAATACCACGTTAGACAGAACCTTAGTGCAGGGCCTGCCTCATGCTAACGAGGCCGGAGGTTTGAGTGGTTTACCAGTGCAGCAGAAAAGCACAGACATTGTCAGCCAGTTACGTCAGGCGCTGGGGCCGAAGCTGCCAATAATCGGAGTTGGCGGCATTAACGACAGTGCATCTGCCCAGGCTAAATTAGCCGCTGGCGCTAACTTATTACAAATTTATACCGGCTTTATCTATCGTGGTCCCGCATTGGTGAAAACGATCATCAATGACTTATAAAGATCAGTTTGCGATCCGGTATTGTTATAAGTAAATAATCTTTAACAAGCTGATCAACATGCTATAGTGATGAAAAGTGTAAGCTATTTCAACAACTTGTTTGTAAGGGATTGACTATGTTAACGCCATCGGAGCGCTGGAGCTGGACATATTGCCCGCAACGCGACCGTCTATTGCTGGATATCAGCGAGCAAGCTCAGTTTTGCTCTCATTTAACATCCCGCCAGTTAACGGTATTGCCGGTACAGCAGCGTTTTGCTATAGCTGAAGCAGAATTATTCTGGCAGTTTATGGATAGCATGGAGTCTTTGCCGCTGAGTGACGAGCAACGGCTCGAGTTTTGTCTGCACGCGTTAAGTTATCAATATTTGCAATTACAGGCTCACAAAAGCTGGTATTTCCCGGAGCAGGTAACCAGCCGGGTTCAATTTGCTGAACTGGTCAGTATTGTCGGCACTGCGGGCAGGGCCGTGGCATTGGTTATTGCTGAAGATACCGACTGTGTCAGCTGCTTAATGCTCAGTGATGTACAGACCCTGGCAGGTAAAACCATTAAGGCAGCAACCACAGTGCGTTTGCTGCGGAACAGGGTGAGTCCTTTAAACCAACCGACTATGCTCGCCCGTAGTGCCTGAAAGCCGCTAACAGTGGTATTATGCCCCCCTGTTGCTTTCGTTATTTCAGGAGCGGGGTTTGTCTGCATCTTTAACATTAACATCTGATACCACCGCTGGCGCTGGCAATCCCCAGCTTCAGCGGTTTTTCTCTCTGACTAAGCAGGCTATGGCTGATAAAAGTTTACAACGACTGCTGCTAACTAAATATCAGGGACCCAAGGATGAACTGCAGCGACTGTTGATCAGCCCGGTTGAGATAAAATCAGAACTGCGCTGGCGTTTTGTCTGGCAATATCAAACCAATCATCAGACAGAGAATTACCCGGCGGATGAGGCAGGTAGATTACTGACTGAATTGTTACCTGCGCACTTTAAAGCTGGCCAATTATCGACCGAAACCAGTGAAGTACAACTTACCATCAGTAAAAAAGGTAAAGCTTTGCTGAATGTTAAAAAAGCAATAGCGAGCCAGAAACCTGATATCAGTCATAATCGGCAGAAACAACGGTTTGTTGAGCAAAGCCGGCCATTTCTGAGCGCTTTAGGCGTCACAGATACGCACGGACAGCTTATTCCTGCTATGACAAATAAGTGGAAACAAATTAATAAGTTTATTGAAATACTGCAAGGCGCCGTCAAAGACACCGGACTGCTTCAGGCGACGCAGTTACACGTTGCAGATTTTGGCTCAGGGAAAGCTTATCTGACATTTGCAATGCATGATTACTTTTGCCACACCCTGAATTTGCAGGCGCAAATTACCGGCGTAGAATTACGACAAAATCTGGTGGATTTGTGTAATGAAACAGCGTCAGCGCTTAACCTGACTGGCTTACGTTTTGAACAGGGTGACGTTAAACATTTTAAAACCCGGGGTATTAATGTCATGGTAGCGCTGCATGCCTGTGATATTGCCACTGATTATGCCATTAATATGGGGATCAGGACGGGTGCCGAAATTATTATGTGTTCACCCTGTTGCCATAAAGAAATCCGACCGCAAATCCGCTTGCCTGAAGTGATGGCGCCGATGCTGGTACACGGCATACATCTGGGGCAGGAAGCGGAAATGGTAACCGACAGTTTACGCGCGTTGTTGCTGGAAGCTCATGGCTATCAAACTAAGGTGTTTGAATTTATATCGCTCGAACACACCAGTAAAAATAAAATGATTCTGGCGACCAGGCGTAAAAAGGTCCATGACAACAGTGCCGTTCTGCAACAAATTGACGCGATTAAACAGTTTTATGGTATTAAGCAGCAGTGTCTGGAGCAACTGCTGCTGGCTAAGCCACAAGGTTAGCCACTTAGTTTTCAACGCCTAACTGTTCTGCTAAACGCATAACGGCTTGCAGCTGGGGGGCCTGTCTGCTGATATAATTTTCATCACTGTAGCCCCACCAGTCCCAGCAACCGTGTGGATTAAGTGCGCTGGTTGCTACCTGCGGGTACAGGATCACCAGGTTATTACTATCGGCATACTGGTTTAAACCTGTGCCTGTAACGTAGGCATCGCCAACGACGGCAGCATGCTGTCTGCAGCCATGAAAACTGATGTGCACCCGGCAAGGCTGACCCGCAGCGCATTGTGCTGGAATATAGGCATACGCTGTAGTTGCCAGCTCGCTTCCTGCCTGACTTTGGGTTAACTGGTGCATCATGCCTGTGGCAGCAGCTGCTTTAGCCTTAATTTCGCCTAACAGATGTGTTAATAATTCGCCGGCAGCATCATAACTGCAGCTGGCAATAAAAGGCGGTTGCGAAACATCACAGGCCGTGCCAGTGGTCGTGTCAGTTGGAAAGTGGTGAGCAAACGGTTTATCTGTTATCAGTTTAATACGTTCAGCTGGCATCCACTGCTGATACTGATTGTAAAGTGCCTTGCCAATAGCCGGATGGACGGTCGAATCCATTTTACCGTGCAGAATCCAGACATTATCATCTTGCAGATTGTCCCGCGAAGCCAATTGCTGCTGCTGTTCAAGTGTGCTCAGGTAGTGTTCTATCGACGCCAGATCAGGTTTGCTTTCAGGCTTGCCCATACAATTAGCAAATGCAATCGCCAGGCTGCTCTGAGCACAATAAACCGGGCCTCCGGCAATAATGGCCGCTCCTGATACTTTGTCAGAAAATGCCAGGTGAAATTGCGCAGCCATGTAACCGCCTGATGAAAGCCCCGAAACGGTGATATTGTCCGTTATATTCAAGTCAGGCAGTTCAGCCAGGGCGGAGTGACTGGCGGTAAGCAAGCCGGTGAAAATGGCGCAGGCGAGTATGCTGGTTTTCATAAAAAATCCATTAAGCGTTTTAATTGGGCTAACATGCCACAGCCGGGCTTGGCTAACAATAACGCTTTAGTATTGCCGGCTGTCTTTTGTTTCGACTTATTCAAGTTTTAACACCTGGCTGGCCCACTTTGGGTCACCATCGTTAACAGCCGGTTTTATACCTAAAATAATACACATCAGGTTATATAACTCAATGTTCGCAAAAGCTGGAATGGTTTCGCCTTTCGCAAAAGCAGGGCCGTGGCCGATAAAAATGGCCTGCATAGATGGCGCTGTGTTGTCATAGCCATGACTGCCGCTAACCGATGATATGTCTGATGTTTGCTGCCAGCGTTGATACTGGCTTTGCCGCATTAAACGCCAACCCGGTTCGGGAATGATCAGTAAAGGTGCCACTCGTTTACTTTGTTTGTAATGCCAGCGATCGGGTAAATCCTCTTTTCGATACACTGTGGCGCTGTCTGGCAGGCTGGCGCTTAGCTGCTGGTAAACCGATTCCAGTTGGCCGGGCTTGGGGAAAATAGAAACAATTTCCGGCGTCCATAATGTTAACGCAGCCTGATTGGTATCAAACAGGTTATCTACCACGATCACCTGATCCGGCGGGACTTCTGCCATACCGTGATCTGATACCAGTAGCAGATTGACCTGGTCAAATAAGTTTTGTCTTTTTAAGCCCGCAATCAAATCGCCAATAGCCTTGTCAACGTCTGCTATTGCTGATTTCACCTCAGCTGAATTGGGGCCATAGCTGTGTCCGGCATCGTCAATTGAACTGAAATACAATGTCAGAAAGCCGGGTCTGTCAGCCTCAGGTAGTGCCAGCCAGTCAAGTACCGATTGCACACGCTCAGTGTTACTGATGTCGCCGTCATAGGTGCGCCAATAAGTAGGACGAATACCTTTGATATCGGCCTCTGAACCAGGATAAAAATAGGTTGCCGTTTTAATCCCCTGCATTTCTGCCGTCACCCAGATTGGCTCGCCCAACCACCAGCGGCGATGCCTGACTTCCTCTGGTTTACTCATCCTGAATATTGCATCGAAATCGGCATCATAAATATTGTTTTCAACAATACCATGATTACCCGGATATAGACCGGTAACAACGCTGTAGTGGTTCGGAAAGGTTTTAGTAGGGAAGGCCGGCTGCATTGCCTCGGCAACAACACCCTGAGTTATTAGCCTTTCAATATGCGGAGCAGGGTATTTCCCCAGATACTGCTGGCTGAAACCATCCAGCGAGATAAGAATAATAGTCGATGATGGTGTTGGTTGCTGGTCCGGATTACCGTTTGAACTGCACGCTGATACCAGTAGCAGTGATACCAACATGCAATTTAGTAGGTTAAAAACGGTATGCATTGCGGTTTGCTCTTCTCGTTTCTTACGGGTTGTTTGCTTTGCTTATGTTAACTTAATCTGGTTTCTACGACACTTAAAGTGGCCTGACACGCTAAAAGTTGCGGTCAGTGGTAAATCTGACCAGTAAATTACTCACACCAGCTTGTCAGAATCCCTGAGGGTAAGCCAAATAATTAAGATAGCGCTCAGGCTGCAGCGTCTGAGGTAAAAGCTGCCAAAGATGTTCGGTAACGTCGGGATGTTGCAAATAAAATTGTTTACTCAACATCAGATATCCTTCTGTATAATACGCCGGTGGTTGATGAATTTTTACCGGTAATGTGTCTATTTCCTGCTTGTTCGCTGCTAATCCATTTAGCTGGCAAGTTACCGTCGTCGCATCAACCCGGCCTGACACGACTAACTCCAGTGCCTGTTCCGGCGAATGGGCCCCCACCAATACTGCATGCCTGGGTAACGGTAATGGCCTGTAGCCGTATGGCCTGGCAATCGTAAATTTCGAGGCGGTATCTTTAATTTTTGCTCCCAGATCGATGTCAAAGCGATGTGCAAGACAAAGAGCGTTAGTGTTAATTGCTCTGCCGGGATCGGGTTTGTTATTGTCATCACGCGGATAAACGGTGTAGTGTTCGCGCTCACTGCTATACGATGCCACCAGAGCGTCAACCTGATTATCTGCCAGTTGTTGCAGGCAGCGCAGCCAGGGCATTCTGACTAACACCAGTGAAACTCCTGCTGCAGCTGTAGCCTGCTGTAAATGTTCGATTGTTGCTCCGGGGGAGACTGGTACTGCTGCGCTATTGCCCGTGTAATAAGGTAATAATTGCTTATCTTCATAGCAAAACCTGAGTGCCACAGTTTGTGGACTATGTCCGGTAGATTTTTCAGCACTAACTGTTACCGATATCAAAGCTAAGGTTGCACTTAAAACGGTACAAAGCTGACTGCCAACGCGATGGGTTTGTCTGTTTTCAGTTAGAATTGTGACCTCCGCAAATTGGCAATACCAAATCAATAGAGCTGCAGTATAGCGGTTTCATAAACAAAGTGCAGCCAGTGGTCAACGAGCACACTGACGCGCCATTAGACATCGCTTGAAGTTTGCCGTTACACTGCACAAGCAATATCAGCTCCAGCATAATAATATTAATCCGATGACGTGCTGCTTATGAAAACGAAAACACCTTTTTTCAGCTTTGGGCCGGCAACTTTGGTTACGGCTGCTTTTATCGGCCCCGGGACGGTGATCAGTGCCTCGCTGGCAGGCGCACATTATGGTTATGCGTTACTTTGGGCGCTGGTATTTTCAGTGATTACCACTATGGTATTGCAGGAAATGGCTGCCCGGCTGGGCATTGTTACCGGTCAGGGGCTGGGTGAAAATATCCGGCATTTCTTCAGTACCCCCTGGCTAAGGTACCCGCTGATACTATTGATCATTGCTGCTATTGTTATTGGCAACAGTGCTTATCAGGGGGGAAATATCAGTGGGGCCAGTATGGGCGCTGATGCATTGTGGCAAAACTACTGGCCAGTAACAGCACTGCGCGATAGCGGGCTGGCAAATCCATGGGCTTTGCTGATTGGTCTGGCTGCTACAGCGGTATTATGGCAAGGCAATTATGCAGTGCTGGAACGCTGCCTGATTGGTCTGGTTTTAATTATGAGCCTGGCATTTCTGTTTACCCTGTTCTTAAGTCAGCCTGATTACCCGGCATTACTTATCGGTTTAGTCAAGCCGGTGTTACCTGATGGTGCTTTATTGTCAGTTATTGCCCTGGTCGGTACCACAGTTGTACCTTATTCCCTGTTTCTGCATGCCGCCGTCAGTGCGCGAAAATGGCAGGGGTCTGCAATGGACCTAACACAGCAACTGGCTATGTCTAATGCTGATATTCGTACTGCTATTCCGCTTGGCGGCCTGATTTCTGTTGCCATTCTGTCTACTGCCGCGACCGCTTTTTTTGGTCAGGCGCAGAGTATTAATAGTGCCGCTGACTTAGCCCGTTCACTCCAACCGTTAGCCGGTGATGCAGCTGTCTGGTTAATGGCTGGCGGATTGCTTGCTGCCGGAATAAGCTCAGCAATTACGGCACCGCTGGCAGCGGCCTATGCGCTGAATGGTTTAGTGCCATTATCAACGACACAATTCAGAGCCTGCTGGCTAACCATTATCGTGATAGGGGTCGGTTTATCCTCTGCAGGAATTAAACCGCTGGCAGTGATCTGGTTTGCCCAGGTCGCTAATGGTATTTTATTACCGGTTATCAGTCTGACCTTACTGGTGGCAGTGAACGCCAGGATAATGGGCGTGTATCGTAATAGCCGGCGCCAGAATATTGTTGCAAGCATCGTATGGCTTCTGACTTTACTGTTAAGTGGCCGTAGTTTATATCTGGCGTTTTTTAGCTGAACGGACTAATGTGAAGGTCGCTAACTTAACTAGGTGCGTTGTCAGTGGGCAGGGTATTGATTACCATGCTTTGGGTAATCAGTTAGCAGGGGCTTAAGTGTTAAAACACTTTATAACGAATAATCAGCGGTTTAAACCTATTGATCCGGAATACCGGCAGGTATACCTGATTAACGGTATGCTGCTTGGTATGGTTGTCATCTTTACCTTTTTCTTTTTTGTTAATCTTGCGTTTTTTTCTTTATACAGTGTTGCTTTGCTCGATTTTATTGCTGCTGTTCTGGCAACCACAATATTGCGCCGCTTTCAGGTTTCAAATAATGTAAGAAAGGGCGCTAATCACACTGTTTTGTTGCTGGGCACTTTTTTAATCGGCTATTTATATTTTGCCGCGCCAGCATTTTACTCATTGTACTGGTTATGTATTTTCCCACCCTTAGCTTTTTTTCTGCTAGGCCGGGTGCGCGGGCTGGTAGCCACTGTGGTATTTATGGGCGGCCTTGTTGGATTGTTGAGCTGGCGCGCTTCGACATGGCCGGCAGCAAGCTTTACACCGGAGTCGTTGTTAAATGTAGTGCTGGCTTCTGTTTGCCTGGTGTTGCTGGTTCATTATTATGAAGTAAGCCGCAGTGAAGTATTCCGTGCCCTGACAA